>NZ_JAANOW010000003.1:0-326735 GCF_011758805.1 Mycolicibacterium fluoranthenivorans
GGCCCCGTGCCATCCTGCGCGAATTCGGCTGCGCAGCTACCAAAGCGATGCGGTTGCCGCGCTAGTCGATGACCTGGACACCGAAGGCCGGGCGTTGTTGGTTCTCGCGACTGGTCTGGGTAAGACCGTGGTGGGGGCGAGGTGATTGCGCACCACCTGTCTCTCGATTCAGAGGCCGATATCCTCGTGGTCGCACACACGAAGGATCTTGTGGCGCAACTTGAGCGCGCAATGTGGCGTCACCTTCCGAAGACCGTCAAGACGCAGGTGCTGACTGGGGACGAGAAGCCGAAAGACCTTCGGGGCGTGACTTTTGCAACCGTCGCGAGCGCACTCAACGTTGCGCTAGCCGGCTACCGGCCATCGCTTGTAATGATCGACGAAACGCACCATGTCGGAGAAGACGGACAGTATGGGAGATTGCTCGGTGAACTGTCTGAGGTCAGCCAGTTCGGCGTGACTGCCACACCGTGGCGGGGTGACAGCTACGACATTGAGAATCACTTTGGCGCAGCTTCCTACAAGCTAGGCATCGGTGATGGTATGCGACTGGGTTATCTCGCTCAGGTCGACTACCGGTTGTTCTTGGACAACATTGATTGGGAAGTCGTCAAAGATGTCTCACACCGTTCGTACTCTATGAAGGAATTGAACACCAGACTCTTCCTTCCGCAGCGTGACGAAGCGATTGTCGATGAGCTAGCGGAGGCCTGGCGTTCTACGCTCGACCCACGCGCGATCGTCTTTTGCCAGACAAAGGAACATGCGGAGCGCATGGCCGAACTTCTTCGTCGGAGCCCGGAATGGAGAAGAGCGCAAGCCGTTCATGATGGTCTAAAGATTCGTGAGCGCCAGCTACGACTTCTTGACTTTCGTTCTGGACGCGTACCGATTCTGACGGCTGTCGACATCCTGAATGAAGGAGTCGATGTGCCAGATGTCAACATCATCTGCTTTGCCCGTGTTACGCATAGCCGCCGGATTTTCGTCCAACAGTTGGGTCGCGGACTTCGACTCCGTGAGGGCAAACATAAAGTAATCGCACTCGATTTCGTCAGTGACCTTCGACGAGTCGCGGCACTCCTAAACCTTCGTCGCCAAACTAACGCCGAGGAGATTGAAGTCATTTCTCACGTTCCTCAGCCACACATCACTTTCAGCAACGCCAAAGTGGAGTCACTCTTAGAGCAGTGGATACTAGACGCAGCTGACTTGGAGACCGCCAATGATGATGTGCGACTGCAGTTTATCGACCCGGACTTGCCAGCCTCATGAGTAGCGATTCCCGCCGCGTTCCGCGGGACCAACTCGACTCCGTGGTGAAGGCGCTATACGACGCAGCGCACCGGATTGATTGGGGGTATCTCCCCCCGAGCGCTCGAACCACCCAGTACGACGAATGGGTAAAGGACGCCGAAATCGGCGGCGTGCTAACTCAATACATGAGTAGTGAGAACGCGCGCTCTTGGATCAAAGATGGCCCGATGAAGGAGTACGGACGCGCGTGCCTTGGTGCCGGCCGATACGCAAAGTTCGGCGGGTCACCTAGCGCCACACCGGAGCAATTAGTGACCCACGCACTCGGCGCCCGTGCATCGGTGATCACAAACTCCTATGGCGTGAAGCCTTTCCACTGCCTTGCCATCGCTGATGGAGTCACGACTTACGTTTCCTGGGAGTCGCCCAAGAATCTTCGCCACCTTGTGTGGGCATCGATCAATTACCTGGCCGACCATCCGCAGGACACCGCCTGCATCATCCTCATGGAGACCATGGAGCGGCCGATCCCCCAAGCCGATAAGGTACGGCACTCACGCATCGCTGGGCGGTGCGCGATCAAGATCACTTATTACCAAGCCGCGCACCGGAGGCCTTTGGATGGCGAGAAGTTATGACGCGCGATCCGGCAATGACCTCACGGATTATGGCCGCCGTCAGGAATGCCAATACTCGGCCGGAAATGTTGCTGCGGCGCGAACTTCATAGCCGCGGCCTCCGTTACAGACTAACCTCCACTCTCACCGGAAGGCCCGACATCGTTTTCGGACCTGCTCGTGTTGCGTGCTTCGTTGACGGTGACCGTTGGCATGGCAATGGCTGGAAAGTCCGTGGATTCACTTCGTTCGAAGATGAGTTTGAGCACGCGAATTCCGACTTCTGGAAGGAGAAGATCCGGCGGAACATCGAACGAGACCGCGAAGTGGATGAGCGTTTAGCGGCGACCGGATGGCGCGTGATCCGTATCTGGGCATCTGACATCGAGAAGGATGTCAGTGGGGCGGCGGATCGCGTTGAAGCTGTGGTCCGCAGCCAGACGACGGGCGAGGCTGTATGACTGGCTCGCTCACGTCCGTCGAACTCTTCGCAGGTGGCGGTGGTATGGCGCTCGGTACACGCCAAGCTGGGTTTCAACACCTTGCCCTAGTGGAGTGGTTCAAGCCTGCGGCAGCAATATTGCGTCACAACGCCCGACTTCAGCCGGATCTGTGGCGTGAAGAGCTCGTACATGAAGTGGATGTCAGGCGATGGCTAAAACGGCCGACCATTGAGACTAGCGATGTCGATTTAGTCGCAGGTGGCCCACCGTGCCAACCTTTTTCACTCGCAGGCGTTCACGCAGGTGACGAAGACGATCGCAACATGTTTCCAGCAGCGCTCGATGCGGTTCGGAAATTCCAGCCGAAGTTTGTCATTTTCGAGAACGTTCCGGGCTTGACGCGTCCGTCTTTCGCTCCGTACTTCGCATACATCAAGCGTCAACTCGAAAAGCCGACTGTAGTAGCGAAAGACGGGGAGCTCTGGACTGACCATGACGGCCGCATTCAAAGGGCACGTCCTCGTTCTCTGCGCTACGTCGTACGTGAGCATCTCCTTGACGCCGCCGACTTCGGATTGCCACAAGCCCGTCGACGTGTGTTCCTGATCGCGATACGCGATGACTTGCCGGGCGCCGAGACATTTCCGGAGAACATTGACGGCGACCATTCGCGTGATGCACTCCTCTACGACCAGTGGGTGACCGGCGACTACTGGGCTGATCACAAATTGGCGATGCCTGAGCAGCCTGAAGGTTTGGAGTTTCGACTTGGCCAGTTGAAGGAACGCGGACGGCCCGACAAAGGCCGCTGGCAGACGATCCGAGATGCGGTCCGCGGACTGCCTGAACCGCTGAATGGTATTGAGGCCATCGGTGTTTCAAATCACCGCGGTGTACCAGGAGCTCGAGTCTATCCAAAGCATTCTGGCAGTCCATTCGACTGGCCCGCAAAGACTATCAAAGCCGGCGTTCACGGAGTGAGCGGAGGCGAAGCGATGATCCGTTTCGACGATGGCCGCGTTCGCTACCTCACTGTACGAGAAGCCGCTCGAATCCAGGGCTTCCCGGATAGTTACGAGTTTCCCGTACCAAGGTCACGCGGGATGGGAGCCATCGGGAATGCCGTAGCTTCCCCTATCGCGCGCATGCTGGCAGAACGGCTTAGGGCCACGGCCTCGGAGGATGCTGCGGGTAGCGCGTAGTTTTCGTTGGGTCACGCAATCTCCGGAAGACGTCTTCGTTGAATCGCCCGTGTAATTCGTTTCACTTCGGCCAATAACGCGTTCCGATCCGGCAATGCTTAAAGACTCTGAAGGATCCTGCTGCGTGACGCCCCCTTACACGAGTTTGACCCCGTCATGGACCCGCGATTGGGGCGCTTCCTCGAATGCATCCGAGACGCGCACCGCAAACGCCGGTACCATCACTCCTTGAACTTCTTCCTTTGTCATCCAACGGATTTCCCGAGCCTCGTCGGTTGCGTGGGGCTCACCAGCGGCCGGCCGGCAGCGGTATACCAACGCGACGATTCCGTGGGTCAAGTTCTTGTAGACACCCGTCAGCCGCTCGACGGCAACCTCAAGGCCGGTCTCTTCCAGCACCTCACGCTGAACACCGGCCTCGAAGGATTCATCCAGTTCGAGGACTCCCCCCGGCGCCTCCCAGTGGCCATTGTCGTCGCGCTTGATGACGAGGACCCGGCCATCATCGCGGACCACGATGCCGGCGACGCTGACCGAATGTTTCGGTGTGGCTGCCATGCGAGACTCCCTCTCCGTCCTGGTTCTGTAGTGACAGGGGACGTGTCGTTTCCCTAGACTAGTCGCCTAGACATGTATGGGGAGGCTCTCAGGTGCTGCAACTTGGCCAGATCGACCGAGCGGACGATAAGCCGCCATATCGGCAGATCGCCAGCATGTTGCGCGGCGCCATCAGTTCTGGCCAGCTCGAAGCTGGTGGGCGTCTGCCCTCTGAGGCCGAGCTGATCGAGCATTTCGGGGTCGCGCGGATGACAGTCCGCCAGGCAGTACAAGAACTGCGCGCCGAAGGCCTGGTGATCTCCGAGCACGGTCGGGGCGTGTTCGTGCGACCCGCTCCCCCAATTCGGCGGCTCGCATCCGATCGCTTCGCGCGGCAACATCGCACCAGCGGCAAAGCAGCATTCACCGTCGAAGCGGAGAAGTCCGGCTACGCACCTCAGGTCGACAACATCACCGTGACGCGCGAGACACCGGATTCGATTGTCGCCGAACGCCTTCGACTGCCTTCTGCCGAGGAAGTCGTGGTCCGATCACGGCGCTACCTCGCCGATGGCAAACCAGTCGAAACCGCGACCTCCTACATTCCTGCCGCGTTCGCCAGGGGAACCAAGATCGAACAGACCGATACCGGGCCGGGCGGCATTTATGCGCGCCTCGAAGAGGCCGGCCACACCCTCGCGAGATTCACTGAAGAGGTCGGCGCCCGAATGCCCACTCCCGAAGAACGCCGCGCCTTGCAACTTCCGCCAGGGGCGCCTGTTCTCACCGTGGTTCGGACTGCCTATGACACCAACGACGTAGCCGTCGAGGTGTGCGACACAGTGAAGGTGGCATCTGCCTACCTGCTGGAATACGACTTCTCGGCGCGCTGAAACGTCGCGAAACGACCAAGTGCGTCAGAGCGCTTGACTTACTCCTCTAGACGACTAGGTTGAGTAGTCATCTAGTCCAATCCACTCGAAAGGCTCAGCAATGTCCATCCCGAAATGGCTCCAGGTCGGCCACGACCAGGTGTTCGCCCTCGGCGCGTTCCTCGTATCCGAGGTGACGCCCATGATCGACTTCGACAAGTCCTCCGGCGAGAACCGCGTGCAGGCCAGGGATCGCGATACCGGCTTGCCGATGTGGCAGGTCGAAGTGCTCGACGGCGATCCGGCGGCACCAAAGCGCAGCCGAACGGTGACGGTCAAGTTCGCATCACCGACGCAGCCCTCTGCGCCCGCCAATTCCAGCGGGACACCCTTTACCCCAGTGGTTTTCGACGGTCTCATGGCGCTGCCCTACGTTGAGAAATCGGGTGACTTCTCCCGGATCGCCTGGTCGTTTCGAGCCTCCGACATGAGGGCACCGGGCAAGCCGTCCACGAGCGCAGCGACAAATCGGGAGTCGGCATGAATCCCGATCCCTACGCACAGCTCGATCCCGACACCCCGTTCCGGCTCGACCACGTCGTGAATTTCCTCGCCACTCTCGGCCTGTGGGTGGCGATCATCGTGGGAGTCAGTGCCGCCGTCCTCATCTACTGGCGACTGCACTCACCTGAGACGTTCGAAGAACGGTTCGCAACACCGGCCACACTCCTGAGCTGGCGACTGTGGGCGTACATCTCCTGGCGCAGGCTCTGCAAGCGCTGCGGCTTGTCCGCCTCCGAACAGGTGACGCGTCGCGACAAAGAGGGGCGCCAGGTCACTTCGACCCGCTGGTTTCATCCAAAGCTGTTGGGAACAGAGGTGTCTCAGACCACCCTGCGGCTCACGGTGCGGGCAAGGATGGGACAAACCGTGGAAGACCTGGAGCGCGCAGTCCCTGCGATCCGTGACGCTGCTGGCGCACATTCGGCGCGGGCGGTTGTCGTCTCGCCGGGGACGCTGCGCATCGAGCTGATCAAGCGGGAGCAGTTGTCGACGGTACGTCACGCAGCGCCGCCAATGGCGGTGACAACAACACGGGTGACGCTCGGACGGCGCGAGGACGGTTCCGATTGGATCCTTCCCTTGAGCGGCCGACACATCCTTACCGTGGGCTGCTCGGGTGCAGGCAAAGGTTCCGTCTTCTGGGGCATCGCCTGCGGGCTTGGTCCTGCCGCCGCCGCCGGAGTAGTTCATCTCATCGGAATCGACCTGAAGTACGGCATCGAATTATCAATCGGTGCAGGGCTATTCACCAAGATCGCGACCACCGAGGCCGACGCCGTGGCAACCCTTGCTGGGCTGGAGATGCTGATGGACAAGCGGGGCAGGGAGATGGCCGGCGGCACACGCGAGCACCGGCCGACCAAGGCCTCACCGCTGGTCGTGCTGCTGATCGACGAGCTGGCCGGGCTGACTGCCTACATGAGCGACCCAGCCCTGCGTAAGGAAGCCGCCGCCTCGTTGTCACGAATCCTGACCAAGGGTCGTGCGCTGGGCATCGTGGTCGCCGCGTTCCTGCAGGACCCCCGCAAGGAAATCTTGCCGATGCGAGGCCTGTTCACCCAAACCATCGCGCTTCGACTGCGATCGCGCGAAGAAGTCACGATGGTCCTCGGTGACGGCATGGCCGAGAAAGCGCCAGCGCACCGAATCAGCCCCGACAGACCCGGCACCGGCTACATCATCGCCGAGGACGGCCATGCGACCAAGGTCCGATCCGACTACTGGTCTGACGACCAGATCCGCTCCACTGCGCGGCAATACGGAAGGTCAAGGATCGCAGGAGGGCAGCGCAGTGAATAACGGGTTCGATGCAATCCGAGCAGCGAGGTGACGCAATGGTGATTCACGGTCTCCGAGAAGCGCTTGTGTCCACCGGTAGCTTTCCTGAGCTGCTGACCGCGGATCAGGTGTCGGCGCTCCTCGGCGTCTCCGCCGCGACGCTCAACCGCTGGGCCGCACTCCGCGAAACCACGGGCGAGCAGATCGGGCCGCCCTGCTACACCCTCTCGGAGCGGGTGCGCCGCTGGGATGCGGCCGAAGTCCGGTCCTGGCTCAAACAGGTGCGTCGGTAATGGCCGGCAACACTCCGCGCGGCATCCGCAAACGGATGAACGCCGCCGGCGAGCCCCGCTACCAAGTCCGCTACCTGATCCGTGACCCCGACGCCCCATCCGGCTGGGTGGAAACATCGGCGACCTTCCCAACCCTGCGGGAGGCAAAGGCCTTCAAGTCCGAACGGGACAACGAAGCCGCGCTCGGCGCCCGACGGTTCGACCCCCGCCTTGGTCGGACGCCGCTCAGCAGAATCTGGACGCAGTTCTCCGACTCCAAGAGGCCGGCGGTGTCGCCGAAGACCTGGAGCGGTTACACCCAGCACTGGGAACTGCGCATCAAGCCGCGGTTCGGTCACGTGCCCGTCGACGAGATCACCCGCGCCGACGTCCAGGCCTTCGTGGACGGCCTGACAGTCGGGCCGTGGGCGAAGGTATCGACACTGCGCCTGCTCCGGTCGATTCTCGACGTCGCACACCAGGACGGCCGAATCCACCGCAACCCCGCCCTCGGCGTCTCGGCTGGCCGCATTCCCGAGCGGGAACGTCACCGATACCTGACCGCTCAAGAGGTCCAGAAGCTCGCTGTCGCGTGCGGGGATCAGGGCGACGTGGTGACGATCCTGGCCTACACCGGCCTGCGCTGGTCCGAACTCGTCGGCCTCCGGGTCAAGGACATCGACCTCGTGGCTCGTCGGCTCTACGTCCGACGGGCGGCACCCGAAGTTGAAGGCCACATTGTTATCGGGCCGCCCAAGACCCGAGCCGGCATTAGAACCGTCCCGCTCCCCCAAGTCGTGGTCGACATCTTCAAGGGGCGTATCACCGGGCGGGAACCAGACGAGCCCGCAGTCACCTCACCCAATGGCGCGATGATGCGCTCCAACAACTGGCGTCGCCACACCCACTGGAACAAAGCCCTCAAGAAGACCGACCTAGCGCCACTGACCATCCATGATCTACGCCACACCTACGCCAGCCTGGCCCGCAAATCCGGCGCCGACCTCAGATATGTCCAGAAGACCATGGGCCACTCCACGCCGACCGTGACCGCGAACATCTACAGCGACCTCTACTCCGACGAGCTGGACCAGGTCGCGACGAACCTCGATCAGCTTCATGCGACCGAGATTCATGCACCCAAGACCGGCCAAGAACCGGACGAAGAAGACTGACAACCGAGTGCAAGACCCGTGTCGATGCAGGGAAAGAATGGTGGCCAGGGCCGGGATCGAACCGGCGACCTTCCGCTTTTCAGGCGGACGCTCGTACCAACTGAGCTACCTGGCCGGAAGGCGCCGGTCTTTCGACCGAGCGAGCCTTACGCCGCAATACTGCGACCCTGACGGGACTCGAACCCGCGACCTCCGCCGTGACAGGGCGGCGCGCTAACCAACTGCGCCACAGGGCCTTGCTTTCCTGCGTGCTCCGCGTTTCCGCGTTGCGTACCCCCAACGGGATTCGAACCCGTGCTACCGCCGTGAAAGGGCGGCGTCCTAGGCCACTAGACGATGGGGGCCTAATCCGAATTCCTCCGGGGTACTCGCAACTACGTTCCGTTGAGAGCTTCGATAGCTTAGGACACCACCGCCGGAAATCCCAAACGGGATCCCCCTTCCCAGCTCAGACCACCTCCGGGACCACCTGACGACGACCGTCGGGCGGCAGGCAGTATTCTGTTGCTCCACGCCCCTATAGCTCAGTCGGTAGAGCTACGGACTTTTAATCCGCAGGTCCCAGGTTCGAGCCCTGGTGGGGGCACCACCACCCGATTCAGGCGCTGCGCGCCGTCGTGATCTCGTCGGCCAACGGCGCGACCGCGGCGATGATCTCGGCCACCAGCGGCTCAGGTACCCCGGCGGCGGTCAGGCTGTCCGACAGATGCCCGGCGACCAGAGCGAAGTGGTGCGGGGTGATCCCACGCCCCTGATGAACCTGACGCATGGGTGCGCCGGTGTAAGGGTCGGGCCCACCCAGAGCAGCACCGAAGAACTCGGCCTGTTTGCCTTTGAGCCGGGCCATGTTCGTTCCCGTGAAGAAGCCCGCCAGCTCGTCGTCGGCGAGCACACGGACGTAGAAGTCCTCGACGACGGTCTCGATGGCCTCCGCCCCGCCGATCTGCGCGTAGATGCTCATGCGTCAAGGACACCGCGTCGCCGTTGCCACCCCGTTTCGGCGAGGTACCCGCCACGCTACAAGGACCTCACACCCTCATGCGCGCGATTTCACCTGTCGCCGAACATATTTGACGACTATCCGCCTTGACTGTGTTTTGGCTTGTGCCCGTTGGTATTTCCCTTGCCGTTACCGCCACCGCGATCCTTCGGCGGGCCCTGCTGGTCCGTGGGGACAGGCGCCGACGACGGCGGCGGCAGCACGGAAGTCGTTGGCGGCGAAGGCTCGGAGGTAGTCGAACCGGCCGGCTCGGGGGCGCTGGGCCGCGACGCGGAATCCACGACGAACGCCACCACCACCATCACCACGACGGCGATGGCTCCGATCGCCGCGATCACCGGCCGACGCCGGCGGCGCCGCCGCACCGGGACCACCCTCGTCGTCGGATCGACCGGCGGACTCTCCAGGACCCGGGTCGGCGGGCGCACCGGCAGCCCACCTGGCAACGCGGCACGCATCTCGGTTGCGCTGCCGAAGGCTCGCGCCAGTGCCCGCTCGATGACGTCCACCAGCGCGGGGTCGGCATCGGGCCGCAGAGCAGCCAGTGGTGGACGCAGCCCCTCGGAGATGGCGCGGACCAGTTCGGCGAGATTCTCCTGCGGAAACGGCAGTCGACCGGACAGCGCTTGGTAGCCCACCACCCCGACGGCGTACAGGTCATCGGCCACCGTCGCCGGCCGCGCCGCGATCCGCTCCGGCGACAGGTAGGCCATGGTTCCGAAGATCTGGCCGGTCATCGTGTCCGCCGAATCGGCAAGCTTGGCGATTCCGAAGTCGGCCACCTTCGCCGATCCGTCTTCGGTCAGCAGGATGTTCGCGGGTTTGATGTCGCGATGCAACACGCCCGCCCTGTGCGCCGCCGATAGCGCGGACAGCACCTGGTCGAGCAGTGCCCGCACCGCATGGTCCGGAAGTGGGCCGTGGTCGAGCGCGTCGGCCAGCGTCCGTCCGGACAACCGTTCCATGACGATGTAGGGGGTGGTCCGGTATTCGCCGACATCGTGCACCGCCACCACATGCGGATGACTCAGACCGGCCGCCGCCCGCGCCTCCACGTCGAACCGTCGCCGGCTGTCCGGTTGCGCGCTCAGCGGCGCAGAGAGCAGTTTGATCGCGACCGCACGGCCCAGCCTGACGTCCCAGCCGGAGTGAACCTCCGCCATACCGCCGCGGCCCAGCAGTCCCCGCAGTTCATACCGGTCGCCGAGAAGTTCCGGGCGCTGCATGTCCACCACGCTAACCTGCCCGCCACCCAGCGGAATCGACGGTCAGACCAAAGCCAACCGATGGCAGCACCCGAAGCCTGCGTCTAGCCGGGCCCGGCCGCGTTCTTGTAGATCGTCGTCGCCTGATCCATCGCCGTCATACCGTTCTTCACGTCGACGCCGATCGCCTGGACCGCGGCCTGGCCGCCCTCCGCGGTCAGCGTGTCGCACTTCGCCCCGGCCTGTTGGTAGCTGTCGACAGCACTCTGCAGGGCGGCCGTCATATCGCGCCGCGGCGCGGGCAGCATCGCCTCGATATCCCCGGCAGCCTTGGACAGCCGGTTGCAGGAGGCCTGCATCGCGCCGAAGTCCTGCCCCTCGGCCGCTGCTTGCAGGCTCTTGATCGAGTCGTTGACACGCCCCAAGGCCGGCATGAACTTCGTCAGCCACTGCTGAGTGGCGCCGGCCTGCACCTTCATCGACACCGTGGGGTTGGCCGACATCAGCACCACGCCGGCCTGTGTCGGGACGGGATCCCCCGCAGCGGTGATCTGCGCGGGCTGAGCCAGCACAGCTCCGGCCACGATGGCGCCGGCGCCCACCGCGAAGACCGCTGAATACCAGACGCGCAGTGACGTGGACATCCTTCTCCTGACACAACTAAGGCCCCGTCGGAACTGTCAAGCAAAGGTTACGCGACGGTCCCGGCTCTGGCCAGCACGGTCATTTCGGTCCCCGGGCGCGGCCACGCCGATGGCCCACCGCCCGCGATACCGTGGTCACGGCAGGTGCCAGGTCGCGCAGGCCCGCCCCGGCTCTGCAGCCAGGGTGGATGCCGAACCGCAGTCAGCAAATTGATTGACGCCTGCGTAACCAGAACGCACGACCGGACGATCGACAGTCCGCATGCCGCTGCCACGCCCCGGCAGTACGATTCAGCCCTGGTGTCAGCCGACCTTCGGGCAGTAGAAATTCGGGCTGTCGCGGTACTCGACCGGCGGCAGATTCCGTGCCGGGGTCTGCACCAGTGGCGAGTCCACCGGAATCCGGCCCGTCGCCCGGTCCATCGCGGAACGCTTCCGCGGATGCATCAACCTGCGCTTGGGACCGAACTTGGTGACCAGCGTGATCCCCGCACACAGCCGGTCGTGCAGCCATTGCTGACGGGGCGACCAGGTGTAACCCATCAGGTCACGGATCGGCGGGTCGTAGAGTGCCACCGTCATGAACGTCAGGAACCGTTGCATGATCTTCAGGTTCTGCGCCCAGAGCCAATCCGGAATCCATTGCAGCGAAGGATGTTTGGGCATGGTCGACAGGTCCATCACCTCACGCGCCGCGTAGTTGTTCTCCAATACGTTGCGGCACATGTGGTCCCAGTACTCCTGGAATTCCTCCCAGCTCTTGGGGACCGGCCGCATGCTCATCCCGTACATGCGGTACCAGGTGATGTGCTCGGAGAACAGCTGACGCTTGTCGGCCTCGGTGATCCCGCCGCCGAACTTCTCGGCGGCCAGCAGGGTCGACTTGAAGAACGTCGCGTGCGCCCAGTAGAAGACCTCCGGGTTCAGCGCGCTGTAGCGGCGGCCCTGCTCGTCGACGCCCTTGATGCCGATGTGGTAATCGCGTACCTCGGCGCCGGTCTGTGGCGCCCGATAGCCGTCGAACACCACGCCGCCGATGGGATAGATCGACCGCATCAGCCGCGGGATCCGTTCCATGAAGAAAATCGAGTGGTCCTTCACCGCTGCACCCAGCTGTGGATGCATGTTCTGCATCGAACCGGCCCAGGTGCCCTGGAACAGGCCGGTCCATTGACCGAAGTACTTCCAGGTCAACGAGTCCGGGCCGAGCGGGACCGGCGGCGCGTCATAACCACCCGCAGACACCGGGCAACCCGCGGCGAGTGCAGCATCGTCGGCTGCCGGGCATGTCGGCGACGTCTCTTGTGCCACGGACGCCCTTTCGCTCAGGGGCAGCCATATTCTGACTACACTCGTTGTCACTATGGAGCTTAGGAGCAGTGCGCCGTCTGGTCAACGACGAGGCCGTTGGTCGGGAGTTCCGCTGCGCGACCGTCAGGCGCTCCGGCGCAGCGAGCTGATCACCGCCGGCGTCACGCTGCTCGGCGGCCCGGAGGGGCCCAGCCTCACGGTGCGCGCAGTGTGCCGGGCAGCCGGTCTCACCGAGCGCTACTTCTACGAAAGCTTCAGCGACCGAGACGAATTCGTGCGCGCCGTATACGACGACGTATGCACCACGGCAATGACGGCGTTGGCGTCGTCGAGCACACCGCGCGAGGCCGTGGAGGCATTCGTGGCCCTCATGGTCGACGATCCGACGCGGGGACGGGTGCTGCTGCTGGCCCCGGAACGCGAACCGGTGCTCACCAGATCCGGCGCCGACTGGATGCCCACTTTCATCGGGCTGTTGCAGAGCCGGCTGAGCCACGTGAGCGACCCCGCGCGCCAACAGATGATCGCCACCGGCTTGGTCGGTGCCCTGACGGCACTGTTCACCGCCTACCTGGACAACCGTCTGTCGGCCACCCGGCAGCAGTTCATCGACTACTGCAGTGACCTGGTGTTACGCCGCGCCGCGACGCACTGACCCCCGACTTACTGGTCGGGGGTGCTGACCTGCGCGAGATCCTGTTCCTGCTGGGAGGCGGCCTCCAGCTCGGCCTGCTTCTGCTGCGCCTCAGCCTTGGCGGCGGCCTCGTCGGCGGCAGCCTTCGCGGCACGGCCGTCCGGGCTGGCGACCGAGGAACCGGGGTTGGTGGCGGTCGCGTACGAGCCCGCGCAGTTCAGATAGAACTGAACCTGACTGGACACATGCACACCGTCGTTTGCGCTGGCGAAGGGCGCGGTCTGCGAGCGCGTGACAATGCAGTCACCCTCACTGAGCTTGTCCCCGACCCGGGCCGCCACGACGACGCTCTGGCCCGCATTACTTGCCGCGGAGCTTGCATCGCTATAGGTCTGCCCGGCGTAGTCATCGGCAGCGGCCACACCGGTACCGAAAAGCGCGGTGGCGGCCGCCAGCGCACCGACTGTGCCCGACCCCAAAACGATCAGCTTCTTCACGTGTGGCCCTACTCCCATTACTCAGGGTTTTGTTGTAATCGCCAGAGCGTAACGTGCCTTGTGGTGGGCCGCATCCTTCCCGTCGACGTCGACGGGATTCGCAATCGTGCGAAAACCGTTACATGACGGCCCGGGCCATGAACTTGATGTAACCGGAGTCCACAGATATATTGAGTGCTACCAACAGGTACAGATAACTGGGAGCGAACGTGCCGCAAGATCTACCCGACGTGCAGTTGTTGCGAGAACTTGAGCCCGTCGTCGAACAGAACATCAACCGGCATCTGTCGATGCGCAAGGACTGGAACCCGCACGACTACATCCCGTGGTCGGACGGCAAGAACTTCTATGCGCTCGGCGGTCAGGAATGGGATCCGGAGCAGTCCAAACTCTCCGAGGTCGCCCAGACCGCGATGGTGCAGAACCTGCTGACCGAAGACAACCTGCCCTCGTATCACCGCGAGATCGCGATGAACTTCACCATGGACGGCCCGTGGGGCTGGTGGGTGAACCGCTGGACCGCCGAGGAGAACCGGCACGGTATCGCCCTGCGCGACTACCTGCTGGTCACCCGCGCCATCGATCCGATCGAGCTGGAGGAACTGCGCGTCGAGCAGGTCACCCGCGGCTTCTCACCCGGCCAGAACCAGCAGGGCGACCTGTTCGCGTCGACCCTCTTCGATTCCGTCGTCTACGTGACGTTCCAGGAACTGGCCACCCGCGTCTCGCACCGCAACACCGGCAAGGCCTGCGAGGAGACCGTCGCCGACCAGCTGCTGGGCCGCATCTCCGCCGATGAGAACCTGCACATGATCTTCTACCGCGATATCAGCGCCGCGGGCCTGGACCTGGTCCCCAATCAGGCGATGAAATCGCTGCACCGGGTGCTGCGCAACTTCAAGATGCCCGGATACACGGTGCCGGAGTTCCGCCGCAAGGCCGTCATCATCGCCGTCGGCGGTGTCTACGACCCGCGGATCCACCTGGACGATGTAGTGATGCCGGTGCTGAAGAAGTGGCGCATCTTCGAGCGCGAGGACTTCACCGGCGAGGGTGCCCGGCTGCGCGACGACCTGGGGCTGCTGGTGCAGGAGCTCGAGGAGACCTGCGTGAAGTTCGAGGTGGCCAAGGAACGCCGGCTGGAACGCGAGCGCAAGATCGCCGAGAAGAAGGCGATGAAGAACCTCCTGGTGTCGACCTCCGCGGCGGGATGACTCTCACCACCCACCGTCCGACGTCGGCCCGATCCCTGCGGATCGGGCCGATATCGTTGCGTTCCCCCGTTGTGCTGGCCCCGATGGCCGGCGTCACCAACGTGGCGTTTCGTACCTTGTGCCGCGAGCTCGAGCAGGCCCGCGCCGGGACGGTCAGCGGCCTCTATGTCTGCGAGATGGTGACGGCCCGCGCGCTCGTCGAACGCCATCCGGTCACCCTGCACATGACGACCTTCGCGCCGGAGGAGTCGCCGCGGTCGCTGCAGCTCTACACCGTCGACCCGGACACCACCTATGCCGCGGCGAAGATGATCGTCGACGAGGGCATGGCCGACCACATCGACATGAACTTCGGCTGCCCGGTGCCCAAGGTGACCCGCCGCGGTGGCGGTTCGGCCATCCCGTACAAGCGTCGGCTGTTCGGCCAGATCGTCGGTGCCGCGGTGCGCGCAGCCGAAGGTTCCGGCGTTCCCGTGACGGTGAAGTTCAGGATCGGCATCGACGACGCCCACCACACCCACCTCGATGCCGGCCGGATCGCCGAGCAGGAAGGCGCGGCCGCCGTCGCGCTGCACGCCCGCACCGCCGCCCAGCGCTATTCCGGTGCCGCCGACTGGAGTCAGATCGCCGCGCTGAAACAGCACGTCACCACCATCCCGGTGTTGGGCAACGGCGACATCTTCAACGCCGACGACGCACTGGCGATGATGGAACAGACCGGATGTGACGGAGTAGTCATCGGTCGCGGCTGCCTGGGCCGGCCCTGGCTGTTCGCCGAATTGTCGGCGGCGTTCACCGGCCGACCGATCGCCACCCCGCCCACCCTCGGCGAGGTGGCCGACATCATGCGCCGCCACGGCGCCCTGCTGGCCGCGCACTTCGGCGAGGACAAGGGCATGCGCGATATGCGCAAGCACATCGCCTGGTATCTGCACGGCTTCCCGGCCGGCGCCGACCTCCGCCGGGCGCTGGCACTGGTCAAGACCTTGGATGAACTCGACGCGCTGCTCGGCGAGCTCGACGGCGAGGTGCCGTTCCCGCCCGCTGCGTCCGGCCCGCGCGGCCGACAGGGCTCACCGTCCTCGGTGACGCTGCCCGAAGGCTGGCTCGACGATCCGGACGATCTCACGGTGCCCGAAGGTGCCGATGTGATGCACTCCGGCGGCTGATCCGACCCCTGACATAGTTGCGTCTGAAACGATATTGAGATGGCCCTGTCGCTTCCTCGGGCTGGCTGACGCTCAGGTTGTCTCAGTACGATGAGGTCCCACTTCACCCCTTCCGGCTGGCGGAAGGGGGTACCGGGCTGCTAGACAACAATGCAGCCCCCACGACCACGCGTGTGCAACGGCGCGCACGTCCCCGCGAACGTCGAAGGCCGGTACGACATGAGTGACGGCGACAACGCCACTCCCGGTCTTTGGGGTCCCCCGGAGCCGTCCGATGAGGACGGCACGGATCCTTCTCAGCGTTCTCAGCGGCTTACCCGATCGACCCCGCCGGGACCAGGCGCCGCGCCGTGGGAGCGCGCCCAGGGTGTGCTGCCGCCCGATCGCCGACCCGACGTGGAGGGCGCCGGTAACCACACCGATGGCGTCGCCGTTGCCGACCTGATCGCCAAGCTGGCCAACGAGTCGGGCACCGGCGGCCGTCGCCGGCGGCGCCCCGAACCCGCGCCCGAGCCGTCCGTCGAGCAACCGGCGGCCGCGACCCCCCTGCTCGATGACGCCCACGTCGCACCGGCGGACACAGGCGATACAGGCGATACGGACACCGAGGTCATCCACATCGCGTCGGCCTACGCCTCCGACTACACCTCCGTGCTTCCCGATCTGGCCCTGGCCCACCCGGACCGACCGGCCCACACCACCTCCGCACCCGCGGCTCCACGGGGCACCCACCGCCGGGCCCGCATCATCGGCCGGGTCGCCGCGGCGCTCATCGCGGTATGCGCGCTGGCACTCACCGGCGGGGCCTGGCAGTGGCAGTCGATGAAGAACAACAGCCTCAACAAGGTGTCCGCACTGGACCTCAACTCGCGCGATATCGTCGACCCCACCGCCCAGTTCGGGGACGAGAATTTCCTCATCGTCGGTGTCGACAGCCGGATCGGCGCCAACAGCGATATGGGTGCGGGCAGCACCGACGATGCCGCAGGCGCACGCTCGGACACCGTCATGCTGGTGAACATCCCGGCCAACCGCAAACGGGTCGTGGCGGTGTCGTTCCCGCGCGACCTCGCCATCAACCCGATCCAGTGCCAGGCGTGGAACCCCGCCACCGGCCAATACGGCCCGGTCTACGACGAGGACACCGGCGAGTACGGCCCCGACCAGGTCTACACCGAAACCAAGCTGAACTCCGCCTACGCCTTCGGCGGCCCCAAATGCCTGGTGAAGGTCATCCAGAAGCTGTCCGGCCTGTCGATCAACCGATTCATGGCCGTCGACTTCGCCGGCTTCGCCAAGATGGTCGACGCCCTCGGTGGGGTCGAGGTGTGCAGCACCACCCCGCTGGAGGACTACGAACTGGGCACCGTGTTGTCCACTGCCGGTCGGCAGATCGTGGACGGGCACACCGCGCTGCAGTATGTGCGGGCCCGCCAGGTCACCACGGAGCTCAACGGTGACTACGGCCGCATCAAACGCCAGCAGCTGTTCCTGTCCTCGTTGTTGCGTTCGCTGATCTCCAAGGACACGTTCTTCTCGCTGAGCAAGCTCAACAACGTCGTCAACATGTTCATCCAGGACAGTTACGTCGACAACATCAAGACCAAGGATCTGGTGGACCTCGGCCAGTCCATCCAAGGTGTGAACGCCGGGCGGATCAGCTTCATCACGGTGCCCACCACCGGGCAGACGGACTCGGACGGCAACGAGCCGCCGCGCACCGACGACGTCCATGCGCTCTTCGACGCGATCATCAACGACGACCCGCTGCCCGAGGAACGCAACGCCGACAACACTCCGGTCCCGCAGACCCCGGAAGCGCCGAGCGCGCCCGCACCGGGCACCGCCGAGGTGGTCGACGCCGTGGCCACCGACCCCAGCCTGGTCACCGTCCGGGTGTCCAACTCGACCGGCGAGAACGGCCTGGCCGCCGACGCCGCCTCAGCCCTGCAGCAGCACGGGTTCAACGTCGATGCTCCCGACGACTATCCGGGGCCGCTGAACTCGACGACGGTGTTCTTCGCCCCGGGCAATGAGCAGGCGGCCGCGACCGTGGCTTCCTCGTTCTCCAACGCCACAGTGGAACGGACGACCGGCCTGGGCAGTGTGGTGCGCGTCGTGCTGGGCTCGGACTACCGCGCGGTGACCCCACCGCTGCCGAGTGGCTCGGCGGTGCAGGTGCACCTGGTCCACGGCGGCGCCACCGAGCCGACGCGCCTGCCCGAGGACCTGACCGTCACCAACGCGGCCGACACGACCTGCGAATAGCCGCACACCGCCGCCTGCGGCCATTCATCGCGAGTTCACCTGCGGCATCGTGACGATCCCGCGTCGCAACCGTAGTCTTATCGCCATGCGTACCGCGTACCACGAGCAGCTTGACGGCCTCAACGATCGACTGGGCGAAATGTGCGGCCTGGCAGGTCAGGCGATGGAACGCGCCACTCAGGCCCTGCTCCAGGCCGATCTGGTGCTCGCCGAACAGGTGATCACCGACCATGAGCGCATCACCGAGATCAGCAAGGAAGCCGAGGAAGAGGCGTTCGTCATCCTGGCACTGCAGGCCCCGGTCGCCGGTGACCTGCGCGCGATCGTCAGCTCCCTCCAGATCGTCGCCGACGTCGACCGGATGGGTGCGCTGGCCCTGCATGTGGCCAAGATCGCCCGTCGTCGCCACCCGCAGCATGCGCTGCCCGAAGAGGTGAACGGCTACTTCGCCGAAATGGGCCGGGTCGCAGTCGAATTGGGCAACAGCGCCCAGGAGGTGCTGCGCACCCTGGATCCGGAGAAGGCGGCCCAGATCCGCGAAGAGGACGATGCGATGGACGATCTGCATCGCCATCTGTTCTCCGTCCTGATGGACAAGGAGTGGCGCCACGGTGTCACCTCGGCCGTCGATGTGACACTGCTGAGCCGGTTCTACGAGCGCTTCGCCGACCATGCGGTGGAGGTGGCCCGCCGGGTGATCTTCCAGGTCACCGGTCAGCTACCCGAGGGCGACGACGCCGATCCGCGCTAGCCCCCGCCCGGGACGATCCGCACCCCGTCCTTGCGTGCGGCCAGCAAGTCCCGCAACACGGTCTCCAGCACCTGCAGATCCGCATTGCTGTAGCGCTGCAGGAACTCGCGCATGCCGCGGTCCATCTCGTCATGCAGTTCGCCGTGTGCGGCGGTGACCAGCTCCCCGTCCGCGGTGAGGCCGAGCGCAATCTCCTTGCGGTTGCCGGGCACCGGTGTGCGCTCCACCAGCCCGGCCTCGACCAGGCGCTGCACGTGTTTGGACACCGTCCCCTTCAGCTGACCCGACCGCGCGGCCAACCCGACCAGACTGAGCGGGCCGTCGGCGATCGCGGCCAGCAGGTGCATCGACAGGGTCGGTAGCGCGCGGACCGTACCCTCCAACCGCTTCGGACAACGGGCGGCGATGAAATCGCGTTCCGGGTCACCGTCCTCGTCGGTGTCGAACTTGTCGCCGACCGCGCCGATCAGCGCGTTGATCGCGTCGACCAGGGCGGACTTGGTTTTCATGGAAACAATCTTGCCATCCCGACCCCGTCCGCATACATTGTTTCCATAGAAACCATTTCTATGGAAACTTGAGGAGCGCCATGAAAGCAGCCGTCGTCAGATCATTCGGCCAGGTTCCCGCCTACGCCGACTTCCCTGATCCACAGGCCGGTGAGGGGACGGTGACCGCCACCGTCGAAGCCTCCGCACTGACGAATCTCACCAAGGGATTGGTCAGCGGAAAGCACTACGCCAGTGGCGAACTCACCCTTCCCGCCATCCCCGGCTTCGACGGGGTGGCGCGCCTTCAGGACGGGCGGCGGGTGTACACCGGAGCGGTCGCGCCCTACGGCATGATGGCCGAGCGCACCCTGATCAGCGCCCACGGCGCCGTCGAGTTGCCCGCCGCAGTCGATTCCGTCACCGCGGCCGCCGTCCCCAATCCCGGCATCTCGGCATGGACGGCACTCGAACACGCGGCGGCATTGCGGCCCGGCCAGCGCGTGCTGGTGCTCGGCGCCACCGGCGTCACCGGCTCGATGGCGGTGCAACTGGCCAAGTCGGTGTTCGGCGCGGGCCGTGTGGTCGTCGCCGGCCGCGACACCGCCCGACTGGACTGGCTGCGCACCGTCGGGGCGGACGAGGCGATCGCGCTGGGCGAGGACGACCTCGGCGCCCGGGTATCCGCCCTGCACGCCGAGCAGCCCTTCGACGCCGTGTTGGACTACCTGTGGGGACAGCCCGCCGAGACGGTGCTTTCCGCCCTTGCCGCGAGCCACCCCGCGGCGCACTATCACGCCACCCGGTTCATCCAGATCGGGTCGATGGCCGGGCTGACCTTGACGCTGCCCGCGGGGATCCTGCGCGGTACCGGCATCGTGCTGTCCGGTGTCGGCATCGGCAGCGTCCCACCCGAGGTGCTGATGCGGGTCCGCACCGAGGCGTTGCCCCGGTTGTTCGACATGGTCGCCGCCGGCACCCTCGAACTACGCACGGCCACAAGGCCATTGGCCGAGGTAGCGCAGGCCTGGACGGCCGCCGAACCGTCCGGTACCCGGGTGGTGCTCGTTCCCTGAGTGGCTCGCTTTAGCCGAAGCGGCCCGAGATGTAGTCCTCGGTGGCCTTCTGCGTCGGGTTGGAGAAGATCTTCTCGGTGTCGTCGATCTCGATCAGCCTGCCGGGCTTACCCGTTGCTTCGAGATTGAAGAACGCGGTCTGGTCGCTCACCCGGGCGGCCTGCTGCATGTTGTGCGTGACGATCACGATGGTGAAGTCCTGCTTCAGCTCCGAGATCAGGTCCTCGATGGCCAGCGTGGAGATCGGGTCCAGTGCGGAGCAGGGCTCATCCATCAGCAGCACGTCGGGCTGAACGGCGATGGCGCGGGCGATACACAGCCGCTGCTGCTGACCACCGGAGAGGCCACCACCCGGCTTCTCCAGGCGGTCCTTCACCTCGTTCCACAGGTTGGCACCCTTGAGCGAACGCTCCGCGACCTCATCGAGGGTCTTCTTGTTGCGCACGCCCTGCAACTTCAGGCCGGCCACCACGTTGTCGCGAATGGACATGGTGGGGAACGGGTTCGGGCGCTGGAACACCATACCGATGGTCTTGCGCACACCCACCGGGTCGACGCCGGCGCCGTAGATGTCCTCGCCGTCGAGCAGCACCGAGCCCTCGACGCGGGCGCCGGGGATGACCTCGTGCATGCGGTTGAGGGTGCGCAGCACGGTCGACTTGCCACAGCCCGACGGGCCGATGAACGCCATCACGCTGCGCGGCTGAACCGACAGCGAGACGTCGGCCACCGCGTGGAACGCCCCGTAATAGATGTTGACGTCTTTGAGATCAAGCCGTTTTGCCATGGCAGTTCACTCCTCTAAACCTTCTTGGGGGCAAAGATCTTGGCGACGAGTCGCGCGCCGATGTTGAGCAGGGCGACCAGCAGGATCAGGGTGAGCGCCGCTCCCCACAGCCGGTCGGTGGGCACCGGGTTGGCGCCGGCGCCGGCCGAGATCTGGTCGTACATCATGCCGGGCAGCGATCCCATGAACCCGCCGAACATGTCGAAGTTCATCGCCTGGGCGTAGCCCACCAGGACCAGCAGCGGTGCGGTCTCCCCCATCACGCGGGCCAGGGCCAGCATGACACCGGTGACGATGCCCGACAGCGCTGTCGGGATGACGATGCGCATGATCGTCTTCCACTTCGGCACGCCCAGTGCGTAACTCGCCTCGCGCAGATCCATCGGGACGATGCGCAGCATCTCCTCGGTGGCCCGCACGATGACCGGGATCATCAGCAGCACCAGCGCGAGCGACACCGCGAAGCCGGACCGCTCGAAGCCCAACGTGGCCACCCACAGCGCGTAGATGAACAGCGCGGCGACGATCGACGGCACACCGGTGAGGATGTCGACCATGAAGGTGGTGAGCTTGCCCAACCGGGTGCTGCCGCCGTACTCGACGAGATAGACGGCCACGAACACACCGATCGGGATCGAGATCAGCGAGCACACCAGGCCTTGCAGCAGCGTGCCGACGATCGCGTGGTAGACGCCGCCGCCGGCGCTGAACGTCGTCATCCCGGCTTGGGAGTTGGTGAACCACGTCGGCGCGGTGATGGCGTTGAAACCCTTGACGATCACCGAATAGAGCACCCACACCAGCGGTACCAAGGCCACCAGCACCGACCCCGTCACCAGCACGGTCGCCACGTTGTTGGTGACCTTCCGGCGCGCACTGACACCCTGGAAGGCGGGCGCCTTGACCGGCTGTTCCAATGTGGAGGTCATCGTGTTCCTCTGTTCTTCGCGCGAGCGCTCATCACTTGGCACCCCGGCCTGCGACCGCGGCGCGCGCCAGCGAGTTCACGATGAAGGTCAGGATGAACAGCACCAGACCGGCGGCGATGTAGGCACCGGCCTTGTACTGATCGTTGAATTCGCTTGCGGTGGCGGCGATCTTGCTGGCGAAGGTGTAGCCACCGTCGAACAGCGACCATCCGAACGCGGTCTGCGTGCCGCGCAGGATGATCAGCAGCGCGATGGTCTCACCGAGCGCCCGGCCGAGGCCGAGCATCGCACCGCTGATGTAGCCGGACAGACCGAACGGCAACACCGTGGTGCGCACGACCTCCCAGCGGGTGGCGCCCAGCGCCAGTGCGGCCTCGATCTGGCCGCGCGGCGTCTGCATGAACACCTCCCGGCTGACGGCGGTGATGATCGGCAGGATCATCACCGCGAGCACGATGCCCGCGGTGAAGATGGTGCCGCCGCCGGCCACCGACGCGGTTCCCGTCTTGAACAGGAACAGCCAGTTCAGGTTCTCGTTGAGCCAGATCGCGAAGGGCTTGAGCACCGGCGCCAGCACGTACAGGCCCCATACGCCGTAGACGATGGACGGCACCGCCGCGAGCAGGTCGACCATGTAGGCCAGCGGGCCCGCCAGTCGCTTCGGGGCGTACTGGGTCAGGTAGATCGCGATACCCAGTGCCACCGGCATGGCGAGCACGAGGGCGAACAGCGACACGAAGACCGTCACCTGCAACAGGTCGAAGATGCCGAAGTGCATCGCCGAGGTGTCGGTGGTGACCCAGTTGCCGCCGTAGGTGAAGAAGTTCTCTTTGTTGCGGGCCAGCGCGGGGATGGCCCGCCACAGGAGGAACACCCCGATCGCCGCGATGAGCGCGACGATCAGGATGCCCGATCCTTCGGAGAGACCACGGAAAATGCGGTCTCCCAAGCGCACTTTCGCGCCCTTGGAGGGGTTGGTGGAGATGGGCTCCGGCTCTGGGATGGGTGAGGCGATTACCTCACCCGATCCCGCGTCGGCTGGATTAGGTGTCGTCACTGTTATCCCGTCAGGGACCTGGTTGGTCATCGGTCCGCAAGTCCATCCTCACCGCAATTGTGGTTACGCGCCAGCCGTCAGGAGATCGCCGAAACGGAGGCCAGCAGGCGCTGCTTGAAGCTGTCCGGGAGGGCGACGTACCCGGCCTGGGACAGGCTGGCCTGGCCCTGGTTGGCCGACACCGTGAGGAAGGACTTGACGGCCGCCGCGGTGTCGGCGTCGTAACCCTTCGAGCAGACGATCTCGTAGGTGGCCAGCATCAGCGGGTAGACGCCGGCGTCCTTGGAGGCGTACAGCGCGTTCAGATCCAGGGTCAGATCCTTGCCCTCGCCCTTGAACTTGGCGGCGTCGACGGCCTTCGCGGTGGACTCATCGGTGAGCGCCACAGCACCGGCGCCACTGTCGATCTGCGCGGTGTGCAGGTTGGCTGCCATGGCCGGGCTCTTCTCGACGTAGCCGATCGAGCCGGGGGTGGCCTGAATGGCCTGCACGACACCGGAGGACTTCTGCGCACCCTCGCCGGCGCCACCCTGGAACTCCTTGCCCGCACCCTTGGTCCACGCCTGCGGCGCGGCGGCGGCCAGGTACTTCTGGAAGTTGTCGGTGGTGCCCGAGGAATCCGAGCGGTAGATCGGCTTGATGTCCGTGTCGGGCAGCGTGGTACCCGAGTTCAGCGCGGCGATGGCCGGGTCGTTCCACTTCTTGATCTCGCCCTGGAAGATCTTGGCGAGCACCTCGGGGTTCACGACGAGGTTGTCGACACCCTCGATGCTGTAGGCCAGCGCGACGGGGCCGAACACCAGCGGCAGGTTCCAGGCGTCGTTGCCACCGCAACGCTCCTTGGCCTTGGTGACCTGATCGTCTTTGAGCGCCGAGTCGGAGCCGGCGAAGTCGACCTGCTTGGCGATGAACTGATCCACACCCGCGCCGGAGCCGGTCGGGTTGTACGCCAGGGTCTTGCCCGAACAGACCTGGCCCCACACCTTGTTGAACTCGGCGATCGCGTTCTGCTGGGCGGTCGAGCCCTCGGCGGTCAGGCTGTTCTTGCCGGCGCAGTCGGCGGCGGAGGCGGCCGAGCTGCCGGAGGCGGCCGAAGAAGAGGAGGAGCTGCCGGAGTTGTTATCGCTACCGCACGCGGTGAGCGACAGGGCGGCGATTGTTGTCACGGACACGCCCAGCATCAAGGGGGTACCGAGGACCTTGCCAAAGCGATTGAGCTTCACTTATCCCACTTTCGGTTGACGGCTTCAGGCTCTCCGGCAACGTATGCGGTGGTAGTGGACTCTTAACGGATGGAAAGTGAACGGAAGGTGAATAGGTCCAAGGGGTTCACAGGATGCTGAGAAAGGCCATCGAGCAGCCCGCGCAGCCTAGATTCCGTAGGCCACATCGGTGCTGAACACCGTGAAACCCAGGCGCCGGTAGGTCTTCACCGCCGCGGTGTTGTCCCCCTCCACATAGAGGGTCACCTCGGCACCCGGACCCAGCCGCTGGGCCAGGTGGTGCAGGCCCACCAGCGTCAGCACCGCGCCCAACCCGCGGCCCTGCGCGGCCGGGTCGACACCCACCACATAGACCTCGCCCAAACCTCGGTGGTGCAGGTCCTCCCCGGGCGTGGAATGGATTTTCGTCCAGTGGAAACCCAGCAGCCGGAAACCCGCCCCCGAGTCGCTGCGCTGCAGCCCGCCGGAGCCCTCGAACACCATGAACAGCCCGGCCGGGTCGAACCAGCTCTCGCCGCGACGCTCGGCGATATCGGCCTCGGTCCACCCGCCCTGCTCCGGATGCCAGGAGAACGCGGCGTTGTTCACGCGCAGCAGCTCCGCGTCGTCGGACGGTCCGGCGTAAGTCCGTAGGCCGTCCACCGCCGGAAGCGCAGGCAGGTCGGCCAGGCCGCGGCGCATCTGGAGCAGCTCCCGCTTCGGCACCAGCTTCAGCGCGGCGGCCAGCGCGCGAGCCGGTTCCAGATTGCCGTGTGCCCAGATCCGGAGGTCGTCCGCGGACTCGGCCAGACCGGTGCGCGCCAGCGCGGACCCGATACCGCGCCGCCGGGCCCGCGGGTGCACCACCAGCTCGGCCATGGCGGGAGCCAGGTTGAGGTAGCCGACCAATTCTCCGCCGTCGAGGGCGAGCAGGTGGCGGGTGTCGTCGCGCGGAAGCTCGCGCAACACCTGATCACCGACCGGCGCGACGCCGTCGTGGGCGGTGGCCGCGTCGATCAGGGCCGCGATGCGTTGCTGTTCGGGTACCGGCAGTCCGGTCTGCCACGAGATCACTGACTGTGCAGCGGATCGAACGCCTCGGACGCCGAACCGAAATCGTCGTCGTCGAACACGTCTTCGTCGTCGTCCGCTTCGGGTGCCGGCGCGCGGCCTCGGGCGGGACGCACCGCTTTGTATCCGACATTGCGCACGGTGCCGATCAGCGATTCGTACTCGGGACCGAGCTTGGCCCGCAACCGCCGCACATGCACGTCCACCGTGCGGGTGCCACCGAAGAAGTCGTAACCCCACACCTCCTGCAGCAGCTGGGCCCGGGTGAAGACCCGCCCGGCGTGCTGCGCGAGGTACTTGAGCAGCTCGAACTCCTTATAGGTGAGGTCGAGCGGCCGGCCACGCAACCGCGCGGTGTAGGTGCCTTCGTCGATGACGAGCTCACCGAGGGTGACCTTGCCCATGCTCTCCTGATCGGACACGCCGCCGCGGCGGCCGACCAGCAACCGCAGTCGTGCGTCGATCTCCGCGGGTCCCGTGCCGGGCAGCAGAATCTCGTCCAGGCCCCACTCGACGTTGACCGCCACCAGACCGCCCTCGTTCACCACGGCCACCACCGGGATCGATGTTCCGGTAGTGCCCAGCAGTCGGCACAGCCCCCGGGCCGCCGCCAGATCGGTGCGCGCGTCGACGATCGCGACGTCGGCGGTACTCGCCTCCAGCAGGGACGAAACCTCAGTCGGTGCGGAGCGAACGTTGTGTGCCAGAAGGGACAATGACGGCAGCACGGACTCAGGATTCGGGTCTACGGTGAGTAGCAAAAGCTCCAAAAGGCCCTCCGGCGCCCCGGAGGATTCCCAGGACAACGTTGTCGAAGGTCATCTTCCAGATTCATGGCTGACACGTGGTCGTTACGACCGACGATGCCCTAACGATAGCGTGCTACCTGCTGATTAGCTGAGTTGAACGGAGCGCCGCCAACTCCGGACCCCGGCGGGTACGCCAGAATGACCGGGTGCGCAAACTGCTCGCCGGTCTCATCGCGACTCTCACCACGCTGGTGCTGGGAGCCGTCGCCGTCGACTTCGGCGCGGCGATCTACGCCGAATACCGCTTGGCCCGCAGCGTTCGCACCGCCGCCCACCTGCCCTTCGATCCGTGGGCCAGCATCCTGAGCTTCCCGTTCATCGCCCAGGCGGCCCACCACCGTTATAAGGAGGTGGAGATCCGGGCCACCGGCGTAGACCAGGCGATCACGGGCAAGGTTTCGCTGGAAGCCACGCTGCACGGCGTAGACCTGCGCGACTCGTCCTGGCTGATCGGTCCGGACGCCACCCTGCCGGTGGGCAAACTGGAAAGCCGGATCATCATCGACTCCAGGCACGTCGGGGATGTCATGGGCATCAAGGACCTGCAGGTCGAAGCCCCACCGCGGGAGTCCAACGACGCCACCGACAACACCACGGAGTCGGGCATCTCCAGCGGCGACGGTCTGGTGTTCACCGGCACGCCGGCCGCCGCCGGTTTCGACAAGCGGGTCAGCGTCTCGGTCGATCTCACTCTCGACGGCCCGAACCAGACCACCCTGGTGTTCACCCCGACCAACGTGCTCACCGGACCCGGCACCGCCGATCAGGCCGTACCGCAGGACCACACCGCAGCGGTGCTGGCGGCCTTCACCTCGCAGGTGCCCGGTCAGAAGCTGCCCTTCGGTCTGACGCCCACCTCGGCCGGAGTCCGCGGATCCGACATCATTGTGGAAGGCATCACCGAGGGAGTAACCATCACACTCGACGGGTTCAGACAGTCATGAACAGTTCGATGGCCCTGGTGATCGTCGTGGTGATCGCCGTGCTGGGTCTCGGTTACATCGTCGGGCGCCTGGTGACACTGCGGGCCGGCATGCTGCGCGCCGCGGCCGAGGACGCCCCCACCGAGGATGTCGACACCTCCGATCTCGGGCTGTCCGGCACCGGACCCACGATCGTGCATTTCACCGCCGTGTGGTGCGGGCCGTGCGCCGCCGTGCGCCGCGTGGTCAGCCAGGTGTGCGGCGAACTCCCCGCAGTGGCGCACGTCGAGATCGATATGGACGCCAATCCGGCCGCCGCCCGGCGCCTTTCGGTGCTGTCACTGCCGACGACCTTCATCTTCGATGCCCAGGGCCGGCAACGCTTCCGCGCAACCGGGGTTCCCAAGGCCGCTGACCTGCGCTCGGCCCTGGAGCCACTATTGGCTTGACCGCAGGGTCAACAGGTATTGTGTGCGACGTGTCCGCCCGCCTTGAGCTGCTGCTCACCAAGCGCCGCGCAGTCGATCTGTGCCGCGTCGCGGGTTGTTGCTGTTGTTGTTGTAGCTGCTGAGTAGCCGCGCTTCTCTCTGCGCCGCGCTCGGGGCCAGGCCACCAGGCCGGAATGTGCCCCTTCAGCCCCAACCCCAGCCCAGCAACAGGAGCACAGATATGTCCACTACCACCAGCATCGTCACGAGTCAGGGCCTCGACCAGGTCGATATCCGCGGTCCCCGCTTCGTCGCCTGGGTCACCACCGGCGTGCTCATCGGCACGCTGCTGGTGTCTGCGATCAGCGTGCCCGCCGCGACGATCATCCTCGCCCTGCAGGCCGTGGTCTTCGCCATCGGCGCGGTACGGGGCCCCCGTCAGCACCCTTACGGCCGGGTGTTCGCCGCGCTCATCGCACCGCAGCTGGGCCCGGTCACCGAGAAGGAACCGGTGCCGCCGCTGAAGTTCGCCCAGTTGGTCGGCTTCATCTTCGCCGTCGTCGGCACCGTCGGCTTCGCTTTCCAGGCGGCGCTCGGCGGGCCGCTGCTCGGCCTCATCGCCACCGCGCTCGCCCTGTTCGCGGCGTTCCTGAACGCGGCCTTCGGCATCTGCCTGGGCTGCCAGATCTACCCGTTCGTCGCTCGCCTGCGACGTGCAACTCCCGCCACAAGCCGATAACCGAAAGGAATCACTCCATGGCACGCTCCGACGTCCTGGTCTCCACCGACTGGGCCGAGAGCAATCTCGACGCGCCGAACACCGTCTTCGTCGAGGTCGACGAAGACACGTCGGCCTACGAAGGCGGTCACATCGCCGGCGCCGTCCGGCTGGACTGGAAGACCGAGCTGCAGGACCAGGTCAAGCGCGACTTCGTCGACCAGCAACAGTTCTCGAAGCTGTTGTCCGACAAGGGAATCAGCAACGACGACACCGTGATCCTGTACGGCGGCAACAACAACTGGTTCGCCGCGTACGCCTACTGGTACTTCAAGCTGTACGGCCACAACGACGTCAAGCTGCTCGACGGTGGGCGCAAGAAGTGGGAGCTCGACGGGCGCCCCCTGGTGACCGAGGTACCCACCCGTCCCGCCACTTCGTACACCGCCGCGGCGCCGAACAACGACATCCGCGCGTTCCGCGACGAGGTCATCGCGGCGATCGGCGAGAAGAACCTCGTCGATGTGCGCTCCCCCGACGAGTTCTCCGGCAAGATCCTCGCGCCCGCGCATCTGCCGCAGGAACAGAGCCAGCGCCCCGGCCACATCCCCGGCGCCATCAACGTGCCCTGGAGCAAGGCGGCCAACGAGGACGGCACCTTCAAGTCCGATGAGGACCTGGCCAAGCTCTACGCGGCGGCCGGCCTGGACGGCGAGAAGGAGACCATCGCCTACTGCCGCATCGGCGAGCGTTCCTCGCACACCTGGTTCGTGCTGCAGGAGCTGCTGGGTCACCAGAACGTCAAGAACTACGACGGCAGTTGGACGGAATACGGCTCCCTGGTGGGCGCCCCGATCGAGTTGGGAAGTTGATATGTGCTCTGCACCGAAACAAGGTGTGACGCTGCCGGCAGGCGTCGACCTGGAGAAGGAAACCGTCATCACGGGTCGTGTGGTGGACGGATCGGGCCAGACCGTCGGCGGCGCGTTCGTGCGGCTGCTGGACAGCTCGGACGAGTTCACCGCTGAGGTGGTGGCGTCGGCGACCGGCGATTTCCGCTTCTTCGCCGCACCGGGCACGTGGACCGTGCGCGCGCTGTCGCCCGCGGGCAACGGCGACGCCAGTGTGACGCCGTCCGGCGCCGGAATCCACGAAGTCGACATCAAGGTCGCCTGACGCCGATCGAGGCGAGGTACGAGCCGATGAGAAGTCAGGCCGTACAAATTCGCCTGACGCCGATCGAGGCGAGGTATGAGCCGATGAGAAGTCGGGCCGTACAAATTCGCCTGACGCCGATCGAGTCGCCGCTGCGCTCGGACCTCCGGTTCGAGCGCAGCGGCTTCCGGCAGTTAGACTCCTGACGTGGTTCTCTTCTTCGAATTCATGCTCGTGGCGGCCGTGGTCGTCATCACCTGGTTTGCGCTCTACGCGCTGTACCGCCTGATCACCGACGAGGCGTGAGCAACGACGACGCCGTCGAGCCGGGGTCGGGCGACCGTGCCGTAGCCGCAGCTGCGGAGCGGGCCAGGATCACCGCGGCCCGCAACATCCCGACGTTCGACGATCTGCCCCTTCCGGCGGATACCGCGAACCTCCGGGAAGGCGCCGACCTCAACCCCGCGCTGTTGGCGCTCCTGCCGCTCGTCGGCGTGTGGCGCGGCGAGGGCGAGGGCCGCGACACCCACGGTGACTACCGTTTCGGCCAGCAGATCATCGTCTCCCACGACGGCGGTGACTACCTGAACTGGGACAGCCGCTCCTGGCGGCTCGGCACGGACGGCGAGTTCGAGTCGACCGGGTTCCGCGAGTCGGGATTCTGGCGTTTCGTGGACGATCCCGCCGATCCGTCCGAGACGCAGGCCATCGAGCTGCTGCTGGCCCATTCCGCCGGCTACGTCGAACTGTTCTACGGACGCCCGCGCAACCAGTCCTCCTGGGAACTGGCCACCGACGCCCTGGCCCGCAGCAAGTCCGGCATGCTCGTCGGCGGGGCCAAGCGGCTGTACGGCATCGTCGACGACGGCGATCTGGCCTATGTCGAGGAACGGGTCGACGCCGACGGCGGGCTGGTACCGCACCTGTCGGCGCGCCTGAGCCGCTTCGTCGGATAGCCGCGCTGCGCGCATAACCTACGCCCAGGCTGGCTACATCGCTCGCCTAGCAACGGCCCATACCGTCGTCTCCGTCAATTCGAGAACGGAGAATTCATGGCTCTGACAGCACTACGCACCGCGGCGCTGGGCCTCACCGGTGCGGCCTTGATCGCCGGCGTGGTCGGTTGTTCGTCAGGTGGAACGTCAACGGAATCAACGACTTCGGCGACGGCATCCACCTCCTCGAGCGCGACGTCGGAATCGACGTCGGCGGCGGCCGCACCCGACGGTCACGACGCTTTCACCGCCTGTATGACAGAGCACGGTGTACCCGCTCCTCCGGAGGGCGGTCCGCCCGCCGGAATGACCCCGCCGCCCGGGATGACACCGCCGAGCGGTCCGCCGCCCTCGGGCGCACCCGAGCCCGGCGCGGGTAAGACGCCGCCGGCACCCCCGGGTGTCGACCAGGGCACGTGGGATAAGGCCAACGAGGCGTGCGCGTCGCTCGCCCCTGCACCCCCGAAGTAGTCCAGACATGGGGCGGCCCCCGAGCCGTAGTTCTTGGTGGGACAAAACCAAGGGCTCGGGGGCCGGGTGGCTGCTTGGAATTCGCCAGCGCTCGCAGGTGGATTCCTCGCGCCTGCAGCTGCTAGCGAGCAGCCACCTCACTTGTCCGTATGCCAATCAATGTGTCGGACCACCTCCTTCCCTGTGTACCGACGAAAGTACTCGCGCCCCGCGGACCCGACAACCGAATTTCGTCAGGATTCGCGGCCGACCGCGGTGTCCACCCACTCGGCCAGCTGCGCCGCGAGCGGCGCCGGCGGCAGGGCGACACCGTCGAGGGTGTGCACACGCGCGGCCAACGTCACCGCCGAGAGCAGCCAAACACCTTGCGCTGCAAAAAGATCGGCGACGGTCAGCGGACGGTACACGACCCGCGGCGCGGTCCGGAACAACGCGCGCACGGTGGTGCCGGGCAGGATCGCCGGCGTGGCCGGCGGGCTGACCAGGGTTTCGCCCTCAGCGATCACCACCGACGAACGCGGGCCCTCCAGCACCAGCCCGCCGGCGCCGACATAGATCGCGTCGCCGGCGCCGCGACGGGCAGCCTCCCGTAGCGCCGCGGCGTTACCGGCGTAGGACAACGACTTCGCTGCGTGCAGGGGATCGTTCGGTCCACGGTCCAGCGTCACCGCAGCCACCCCGTCGCGGCGGGCCGCGGCCACCCGGTCCGGCACCGGTGATATCGCCGCGAAGGCCGCGCCACGGCCATACACCAACCGCAGCACCGCGTCCCCGGCCCACCGCGAGACCGCCGTCGACGCCGCCGCGCGAAACAGCGCGAGGTCGACGGCCGGCAGCGCCGCGATACGTGCGGAGTCGGCCAACCGGCTCAGATGCGCTTCCAGCAGACAGGCCCGTCCCCCGTGCACCAGGGTGGTCTCGAAGACCCCGTCGCCGTGGGTCAGCACCGGGTCGGTGACCCGCACCAACGGCTCGTCGAGACCGCGCACGTCACCGTCGAGCGTCACGACGAGACCGGCGGGCATGACGCCAGAGCCTAGTGACCGCTGCGCCGTAGGCTTGGGACATGTCTGCAGTTCCCGCCCCTGAACACGGTCCCGACGCCGGCGCCGTCTGGCACTACGGCGATCCCTTCGGCGAGCAGCGCGCCGCCGCCGACGGTGCCGTGGTGGTCGACCGCTCGCACCGGGCGGTGCTCGCACTCACCGGCGGCGAACGGCGCTCCTGGCTGCACACCATCTCCAGCCAGCACGTCAGCGACCTGACCGACGGCACCGTCGTGCAGAACCTCAGCCTGGACGGGCAGGGCCGTGTGGAAGATCACTGGCTGCAGACCCAACTCGACGGTGTCACCATTTTGGACACCGAGCCGTGGCGCGGCGAACCGCTGCTCGCTTATCTGCGCAAGATGGTGTTCTGGGCCGACGTGGTGGTCGAACCCGTTGATCTGGCGGTCCTCTCCCTGCTCGGACCGGCACTGGCCACGCCCGAGGTCCTGGCCGCGCTCGGCGTCGACGCCCTGCCCGACGCCTGGACGGCGGTCGGGCTGCCCGGTGGCGGCTTCCTGCGCGGCGTCTACCCGGGCGAATACGACCTGGTGGTGCCGCGTGACACGGTCGGCGACCGGCAGCGCACCCTCGCGGCGGCCGGGGTCCGGCCAGCCGGAATCTGGGCCTATGAGGCCCACCGGGTGGCCGCCCTGCGCCCACGGTTGGGGCTGGACACCGATGAGCGGACCATCCCGCACGAGGTCGGTTGGATCGGCGGTCCCGGTGAGGGCGCCGTGCATCTGGACAAGGGCTGCTACCGCGGCCAGGAGACCGTCGCCCGAGTCCACAACCTGGGCAAACCGCCGCGCGCTCTGGTGCTGGTGCAGCTGGACGGCTCCGAAGACCGGCCCTCGACCGGGGACCCGCTGACCGCCGGCGGCCGGCCGGTCGGGCGGCTGGGCACCGTGGTGGATCACGTCGACGACGGTCCCATCGCATTGGCGCTGGTCAAGCGGGGCATCCCGGCCGATACGCAGCTGAGCACCGGCGGGGAGGTGGCCGTGGCCGCGGTGATCGATCCGGATTCGGTGGCCGCCGATGACCACGTCGGCGCGGGCCGAATCGCGCTGCAGCGGCTGCGCGGCGGTGACCGTTGAACTGCTCGGGCCGCGCCGACGACCTGTGACAGGCAGGGCCTACCAGCGCGGCGCCGCGCGGCACGGTAAAGTGGCCGCAGGACAATAACGACACACAGATCGGAGCCGCCTGCACGTTGGGCCGCTCCGTTATTGCGCGAGGGGGTCCCCCATGGGCCGCGGCCGGGCGAAGGCGAAGCAGACGAAGGTCGCACGCGACCTCAAGTACAGCTCGCCACAAACCGACTTCGACAGGTTGCAGCGTGAGCTGTCACATGCCGAGTCTGAGAACGACTTCGGGGGCAGTGACGGCTTCGCCGATCAACACGCCGACGAAGACGACTGGCGGCGCTGACTCACGCAGAGGTGTAGCCCCGCGGTTCTGACTTCCGTCAGAACCGCGGATGCTGACCGACGAGGTGTGCGCGGGCCTCACCCTTGCCGCTCTTGGCAACGGTGCCCAGCGTCCAGCAGTTCAGATGACGTGCGGTGAGAATCGCCAGTGCGCGGTCGGTGTCCTCCGGCGCGACGATGGCGACCATGCCGACGCCCATGTTGAACGTCTTCTCCATTTCGGCACGCTCCACGCGACCGCGCTGGGCGATCATGCCGAAGACCGGCGCGGGCGTCCAGGTGCCACGGTCCAGCTCGGCGACCAGTCCGTTCGGGATGACCCGTTCGAGGTTGCCCGCCAGCCCGCCACCGGTGACGTGGCAGAAGGTCCGGACCTGGGTCTCCGATGCCAGGGCCAGGCAGTCCTTGGCGTAGATGTAGGTGGGTTCGAGCAGTTCCTCGCCGAGTGTGCGACCGAACTCCTCGACATGGCCGGCCAGATCCATCCGGTCGATCTCCAGCAGCACCTTGCGGGCCAACGAGTAGCCGTTGGAGTGCAGGCCGGTGGACGCCATGGCGATGATCACATCGCCGGGCCTGACCAGTTCCGGCCCTAGCAGGTCGTCGGCTTCCACGACGCCGACACCGGTCGCCGAGATGTCGTAGTGGTCGGGCTCCATCAGTCCGGGGTGCTCGGCGGTCTCCCCGCCCAGCAGCGCGCAGCCGGCCAGGACACAACCGTCGGCGATACCGGACACGATGGCGCTGACCCGCTCGGGGACCGTGCGTCCGACGGCGATGTAGTCCTGCAGGAACAGCGGCTCGGCCCCGCAGACGACGAGGTCGTCGACGACCATCGCCACCAGGTCCAGCCCGACCGTGTCGTGCTTGTCCATCGCTTGCGCGATGGCCAGCTTGGTGCCGACGCCGTCTGTCGACGAGGCCAGCAGCGGTTCTCGATACCCGCCGCGCAGCGCGAACAGTCCGGCAAACCCACCCAGACCGCCTCGGACCTCCGGGCGGGTGGCTTTCTTGGCCAACGGTTTGAACAGCTCGACGGCGCGATCCCCCGCCTCGATGTCCACCCCGGCCGTTGCATAAGAGATGCCGTGTTGTTCGGCGCGACCCTGACTCATCAGGCTAAAGGCTACCGCTCCCGGTCCGGCCCCGACACCGCTGGTAAGGCCCGGGCCCTCTGCCGGGCCCGCACACAACGAGGTGACGTATGACACTCTGGGCGCTCATGAACCGATTTCGCTGGTCGGCGCTGGCCGCCGGGGCTGTCGTGGCGTGCGCCGCGGGCCTGCCCGCAACGGCGTCCGCCACCGCCGGAGTCGGCGTGGAGGCGCAGGTCCTGGCGCAGGCCACCCGGGACGGACACGACTACATCACCAAAGAGATCACCATCGCCCCAGGCGGCGGTACCGGCTGGCACTGGCATCAGGGCCGGGTGTTCGGCCTGATCGAGTCGGGGACGCTCACCCACTTCGGGGCGGACTGCTCGGTGGACGGGGTGTACCCGACCGGAGCGCCGATCACCGAGGAGAGCGGCCCGGTGCACAACGGCCGCAACCTGGGTCCGGACCCGCTGGTGATGTGGGTGGTCTATATCGATCCGGCCGGAGCCCCGCCCGCCACCGATGCGCCGGATCCCGGGTGCGGTTTCTAGTGTTGGACGACGGCGGAGCCGTCAGGGCCTTCTGATCGCGGAGGCGTTGTCGTTGGCCGGCTCCAGCGGGATCCCGCTGCGCGCCGCGTTGGCCAACATGTGCTCGATGACGTTCTTGCCCAGGGCGCTCTCGCCCGGGAGCTCGATCGGGTAGTTCCCGTCGAAGCACGCCGAGCACAACCGCGATGACGGCTGCTCGGTGGCGGCGACCATGCCCTGCTGACTGATGTAGCCGAGGGTGTCGGCACCGATGGCCCGGCGCACGTCCTCCAGCATCTCGTCCTCGTCGCCGCTGGAACCGTTGGCGATCAGCTCGGCCGGGGTGGCGAAGTCGATTCCGTAGAAGCACGGCCACTTCACCGGTGGCGAGGCGATCCGGACGTGCACCTCGAGTGCACCCGCCTCCCGCAGCATCCGGATCAGGGCGCGCTGGGTGTTACCGCGCACGATCGAGTCGTCGACGACGATCAGCCGCTTGCCGCGGATGACTTCCTTGAGTGGGTTCAGCTTGAGCCTGATGCCGAGCTGACGGATGGTCTGCGACGGCTGGATGAAGGTGCGCCCCACGTAGGCGTTCTTCATCAGGCCCTGTCCGTAGGGGATACCCGAACCCTGCGCATAGCCGACCGCCGCGGGGATCCCCGACTCGGGAACCCCGATCACCAGGTCACCCTCCACGGGGTTCTCAGCGGCCAACCGACGGCCGATCTCGACGCGGGTGGCATGCACGGACCGGCCACCGATCACACTGTCCGGCCGGGCCAGGTAGACGTATTCGAAGACGCAGCCCTTGGGGGTCGGATTCGCGAATCGGGTGGAGCGCACCCCGTCGGCGTCGATGGCCAGCAGCTCGCCGGGCTCGATATCGCGCACGAAGGACGCGCCCACGATGTCCAGTGCCGCAGTCTCCGAGGCCACCACCCAGCCGCGGTCCAGCCGGCCCAGCGACAGCGGGCGTACACCGTGCGGGTCGCGCGCCGCGTACAGGGTGTTCTCGTCCATGAAGGTCAGGCAGAAGGCACCGCGCACGGTCGGCAGCAGGTCCAGGGCGGCTTGCTCCAGGGTGGCATCGGCCGCGCCGTGAGCCAGCAGTGCGCCGAGGATGTCGGAGTCGGTGGTGGCAGCCGGGGCGCCCCGGGTCTCGATCAGCCCGGCTTCGCGAGCCTGACGGGCCAGCTCCGCGGTGTTGACCAGATTGCCGTTATGCCCCAAGGCGACACCGGTGCCGGCGGCGGTGTTGCGGAACACCGGCTGGGCGTTCTCCCAGGTGGTGGAGCCGGTGGTGGAGTAGCGGCAGTGTCCGACGGCGACGTGGCCAGGCATGGCCGCCAGCGTCTGCTCATCGAACACCTGACTGACCAGACCCAGATCTTTGAACACCAGCACCTGCGAACCGTCGGCGACGGCGATACCGGCCGCCTCCTGGCCACGGTGTTGTAGCGCATAAAGGCCGTAGTAGGTGAGTTTGGCCACATCTTCGCCGGGAGCCCAGACGCCGAAGACGCCACATTCTTCTCTCGGGTCTTCTTCGGTCTGCTCGATCTGCTCGGCGGTCACGATCAGTCTGCTCCCTAGGGGCTGTGGGTGACGTAACACAGTTTACGGGCAACCCCCGTCATTAGCTGAATCGAACGGCGGATTACCCAGGTACAAACGTCAACATCACTGGGGCGAACCGACATTCCGGCCCGGGCCGGCCGCAATATGTGAGCGACGCCACCCCCGGGCTACCCGTCAGCCGTCCAGCCGGACCAGGGGCAGCCAGCCGGCGATCTCGCGAGCCCGCGAACCGGACATCGTCATCCCGGGCGCCGAGTCGATATCGAGCAGCCCGGTGGCGAGCAGCAGCCAGGTGCGCGGATCCGCCTCGACCACATTCGGTGGGGTGCCACGGGTGTGCCGGGGGCCGGCGATGCACTGCACGGCGACATAGGGGGGCACCCGAACCTCGACGCTGGCGCCGGGGGCCAGCGCGGCCAGGGTGCGCGCGGTGAGCCTGACCGCAGCGGCGAGAACGGGCCGCTCCGGGGCCGGACGGCTGTCATCGCGCAGCCAGTCCGCGACCGCGAGCACCGCGGCCCGCGTCTGTTCCGGATCTGCCGTTCGGCGCGCCACCATCCCATTAGTGTCGCAATGTGGCAGCCGAGCGCTTCGCACCGCCGTATCGGGCGGTCGGTGCGGTCGCGCTGGCACTGTTGACCGGCCTGGCCGCCGTCATCTCTCTGCAGTTCCGGGGTGAGTTCCGTTACCGCGTGGAACTGACCGTGCTGTCGCCGCGGGCCGGCCTCGGAGTGGATCCGGGATCGAAGATCACCTTCAACGGGGTGGAGATCGGCCGGGTGCGCGCGATCTCCCCCACCGATGTCGACGGGACGCCCCATGCCCGGCTGGCGGTGCAGATCGAACCGCGCTACCTGCCGCTCATCCCGTCGAACGTCACCGCCGATATCAACGCCACCACCGTGTTCGGCAACAAGTACATCGCGCTGAGGTCACCGGAAATCCCCTCGCCACAGCACATTTCACCCCACGGCGAGATCACCGCAACGTGGGTCAGCACCGAGTTCAACACCCTGTTCGAGACGGTGATGGCCATCTCCGAGCAGGTCGACCCGGTGAAGCTGAACCTGACGCTGACCGCGGCCGCGGAGGCGCTGGACGGGATGGGCGCCAGGTTCGGGAACTCCCTGCAGGACGGCAACGCGATCCTCGCGGATTTCATCGCCCGCACCGATGAGTTCGGGCATGACACCCGGTCGTGGGCCATGCTGGCCGATCGCTACGCCGACGCCGGCCCCGACCTGTTCGACGGACTGGCCGCCGCGGTGCGCACCGCCGCCACGCTCAACGACCAACGCGGCGCCATCGATCGGGCGCTGCTGGCCGCCGTCGGGTTCGGCGACAACGCCGGCGACATCCTGGAGCGAGGCGGACCGTTCCTGTCGCGCGGCGCCCAGGATCTGATACCGACGTCGAAGGTGTTCGACATCTACAGTCCGCAACTGCTGTGCACCATCCGGAACTACTACGACGTCGCACCGCTGATGGCATCGACGTTCGGCGGCGACAACGGCTACTCGTTGGACTCGGCGGGCACGGTATTCGGGTTCGGCCTGCCCAACCCGTACGTGTACCCGGACAACCTGCCCCGGGTGAACGCCCACGGCGGTCCGGAAGGCAAGCCCGGCTGCTGGCAGAAGATCACCAAAGACCTCTGGCCCGCACCATATCTGGTGATGGACACCGGCCTGTCCATCGCGCCGTACAACCATTTCGAATTCGGCTCGCCGATCTTCACCGACTACGTGTGGGGCCGCCAGGTGGGCGAGCCCACCATCAATCCGTGAGGGTTGACCTCAACCTCGATTGAGCTCCTAGCGTGGGTTCATGGCATTCACACCGTACGAGATCGCGTTCCTCGACAACGCGGAACTGGGTCGCCTGGCGACCATCGGGCCGGACGGGACACCGCAGAACAGCCCGGTCGGCTTCACCTACAACGCGGAGCTGGGCACCATCGACATCGCCGGCTACCGGATGTCGTCCAGCCGCAAGTTCCGCAACCTCGCCCGCAACGACAAGGTCGCCTTCGTCGTCGATGACATCGCCTCACGCGAACCGTGGCGGGTGCGCTGCCTGGAGATCCGGGGCACCGCGGAACAGGCGACGGTCCCCGCCCGCACCGGGCCGGCCGGCGACCCATTGGATTCCGCCATCATCAGGGTGACGCCACGGCGGATCATCAGTTTCGGCATCGACGATCAGGACACCGAACCGCACGACCTGGTGCCCGATATCCGCGACGCCTAGCGATGACGCCGCTGGACCACCAGCGCCGCCAACGCGCCGGCCTCATTGATGGCCAGGTGCGCCAGCATCGGTGCCAGCAAGCTGCCCGAGCGGCGATACAGCCAGTCGAAGGCCCATCCGGCGGCGGCCGTGGCCACCACGGTGGCCCACACGAGCACCTCCCCCGAGTCGCTGCGCTCCTGCCGGGCGTCGCCGATATGGCTGAGGCCGAACGCGATCGCCTGCACCAGCCGGCCGGTCCGGGGGCCGAAAGCCGCCGCGGTGACGGTGCCGAGCCCGCCCCGAAACGCCGCCTCCTCGGCCCAGACGGTGGCCACCGGGATACGCACCAACAGCCAGCGCGCCGGATCGGCGGGCAGTTGCCGCGCCGCCATACCGGCCCGCACCGGTGGCAACGCCGCCGCGACAGCGGTACCCACCGCGATCGGGGCGGCCACGGCCAGGCCCAGGCGCATCCCGGACCGCACCGCCGGCCCGCGCAGCCCGACCCGGGCCCCGCTGCAGGTCACGAGGGCGGTACCCGCCGCGACGCGCACGGGCGCACGGGTCAGCGCGGATTTGCCCGCCGCCACGGCGGTCGCCAGCGCAATGGCCCGAATTATTTTGTGGGACATCAGTATTGGTCGGATGCGTCGTCGTGGTGCAAGGCGTCGCGGATCCGCTCGGTGTCCGCCGGAGTCCAGCCCTGCGGTGCGGCGACGGCCACCCAGCCGTCCAGCACCGAGTCGCCGTAGTTGTGCCCATGTCCGCCGGGCACCCCGGACGCGTTGGTCATATCGGCACCCACCTGCCAGAACGTCACGATCGGATACCAGCGCATGGACGCCGTGCGATCGGCACCGGGCGGTTCGGTCAGCCAATCCGGCCGGGAGAACAGGAGTTTCGGCGACCACCAGACGATCGGGTCGGACGCGTGCTGCAGGAACAGCACCCGGGTGCCCTCCCACGGTGCCGAGGCCACCCGCGCGATCTCATCCGCATTCTGCGCCTGCGAGAACCGCACCGTGCGGCCGTTGTCGTAACGCGGTTCGACCTCGCGGGTGCCCGGGTCGCGCCGCTGCACCAGACCGCTCCACAGCGCGCTCTCGTTCGGGGGCCCGACCCACAACACCGAGGAGAAGTCCATCGCGGCGATATCGGGCAGCCAGCCGAAGGCGCCCTGCCCGGCCAGCGACCCCAGGCTCTCGCCGTACAACGCCAGCCTGGGCCGGTGCTCCGGCGGCAGTTTCGACCAGCGGTCGTGGATCGCGTCGATCATCATCCGGCCGGTCTGCACCGACTTCTGCCGGTCGCCGAGAAACGAAATCCAGCTCGGCAGATACGAATACTGCATACCGACCAGGGCGGTGTCGCCGTTGTACATCAGCTCGATGGCGCGCGCCGCAATCGGATTGATCCATCCGGTGCCCGTGGTCGGGATGATCACCAGCAGCTTACGGTCGAAGGCATCCGTGCGCTCCAGCTCGCTGAGCAGCACCGCCAGCCGGCCTTCATCGGTGTCGGCGGTCTCCAGACCGGCGTACACCCGGATGGGTTCCTGAGCCGGGGTGCCGTTGACCCGGGTGAGTTCGCCGGCATCGGGGCCGCCGGCGACGAAGTTGCGCCCCTGGTAACCGAGGCCGTCCCAGGACGCGAAAGAGGTGGGGCTGCCAGATCTCTCCGGCTCCAGCGGTTGGCTGACCCCGGCCCGTGTCGTCGAGTTCTGCGGCTGGAAGACGCTGCTCGCGCCGATCAGGAAGCCGCGGTACAGCACACCGTTGACGAGGGTGATGATCAGCACCACGACGATGGCGGTTCCGATGAAGAACGCCACCTCGTGGTGCAGGTGCCAGCGCCGGATCAGCAGCCGGGCAAGCAGTTTGACCGCATCGACGAGCACTCGCCAGGTCCCCACACAGGCCGCGCCGACCAGCAGCGCGATGAGCAGCGTGCGCAGGTAACTGGCGGCGCCCGGGCCCGCGATGCCCATCGCCGCCGACACCTGCCGCTGCCACGCCGCGGCCGGGATGAGCATCAGCAACGCGGACCCAACGGACGCGGTCACGATCACGGCCTTGAACACCCGGGTCACCCGCGGAGACGGCGGCCACCAGGATCGGTACCGAAGCCCGAAGCGGTACAGCAGCTTTCCGACGCCGACACCGATGCCGTAACCGATCGCCGAGTTGATGCCACCGATCAGGCCGGCGAACAGCCAGTCCCGCGGCAACAGTGACGGGGTCAGCGACAGACAGAAGAACAGTGCACCGAACGCGACGCCGAAGAAATCGAGGCGGACCAGGCTCCAGGCCCACACCAGAAGGGGGTGGTGGTAACCGGTCCGCTCGATCACCCGAACAACCCGGGCAGCACGCCCTCGGACGTCCTGCGCAGTTCGTCGAGCGTCACGGTGAACTGACCCTGCACCTCCACCGAGTCGCTGCCTTCGTCGGCCACCCCGATGCGCTGCACCGGCAGGCCACGCGCCTCACACATCGACCGGAACCGGCTCTCCTCGGTGCGCGGCACCGCGACCAGCACCCGGCCCGACGACTCGGAGAACAGGAACGTGAACGGACCCGTGCCTTCCAGGAATTCGTCGGGAATGATGATCCGGCAACCGGTTTCGCCGGCCAGCGACGCCTCCACGACGGCCTGGATCAGACCGCCCTCACTGAGGTCGTGCGCGGCCGAGATCAGTCCGTCGCGCGAGGCGGAGGTCAGCACCTCCGACAGCAGTTTCTCGCGGCCCAGATCAACCTTGGGGGGCACGCCGCCGAGGTGGTCGGCGGTGACCTGCGCCCAGATCGAGCCGTCGAACTCGTCATGGGTGTCGCCCAGCAGCAGCAGGGTTTCACCGGGCTCGGCGCCCAGACCGGTGGGGATCCGGCGGGTCACGTCATCGATGACACCGAGCACCCCGACCACCGGCGTGGGCAGGATCGCGGTGCTGCCGGTCTGGTTGTAGAAGCTGACGTTGCCGCCGGTCACCGGAATGCCAAGGGCGGCACAACCATCGGCGAGCCCCCGCACCGCCTGCGAGAACTGCCACATGACACCCGGGTCCTCCGGCGAGCCGAAGTTCAGGCAGTTCGTCACGGCCACCGGGGTCGCGCCGGTGACGGCGACGTTGCGGTAGGCCTCCGCCAGCGCGAGTTGCGCTCCGGTGTACGGGTCCAGCTGGGTGTAGCGCCCGGAGGCGTCGGTGGAGACCGCGACGCCGCGGCCGGTGGCCTCGTCGATGCGCAGCACACCACCGTCGGCGTGTTCGGCGAGCACGGTGTTACCCCGCACGTAGCGGTCGTACTGCTCGGTGATGAACGCCCGGCTGCACAGGTGCGGACTGCCCACCATCGCAAGCAACGTGGCGCGCAGCTCATCGCCCGTCACCGGGCGGGGCAGCGCGGCGGTGGTGTCGGCGATCAGCGCGTCCTGGGTGTCGGGGCGCGCGACCGGCCGCTGGTACACCGGGCCTTCGTGGGCGACGGTGCGTGGCGGCACGTCGACGACGGTCTCACCGTGCCAGGTGATCTCGAGGCGGTCGCCGTCGGTGACCTCCCCGATGACGGTGGCCAGCACCTCCCACTTGCGGCAGACGGCCAGGAACGCCTCGACGTTCTCCGGTGTGACGACCGCGCACATGCGTTCCTGGGATTCGCTCGACAGGATCTCGGCCGGGGTCATGTTCGCGGCGCGCTGGGGCACCGTCTCCAGCTCCACCCGCATACCCCCGTCTCCGGCCGATGCGAGTTCGGATGTGGCGCAAGATAATCCGGCACCACCGAGGTCCTGGATACCGACCACCAGGTCGGCCGCGTAGAGCTCCAGGCAGCACTCGATGAGCACCTTCTCCATGAACGGGTCACCGACCTGCACGGCGGGCAGTTTCTTGCGGCCCGGGCCGGATCCCTCGTCGCCGCCGAAGGTCTCCGATGCCAGCACCGACACACCGCCGATACCGTCCAGACCGGTGCGGGCGCCGAACAGGATGATCTTGTTACCGGTGCCCGAGGCGAACGCCAGGTGCAGATCCTCCTTGCGGAGCACACCGACGCACAGCGCGTTCACCAACGGGTTGCCGGCATACGACGCGTCGAACACCGTTTCGCCGCCGATGTTGGGCAGGCCGAGTGAGTTCCCGTAGCCGCCGACACCGCGGACCACCCCGTCGAGCACGCGTCGGGTGTCGGGCGCGTCGGCCGCCCCGAACCGCAGCTGATCCATCACGGCCACCGGGCGGGCGCCCATCGCCATGATGTCGCGGACGATCCCGCCGACGCCGGTGGCCGCACCCTGATAGGGCTCCACGTACGACGGGTGGTTGTGCGATTCGACCTTGAAGGTGACGGCCCAGCCGTCGCCGATGTCGACGACGCCGGCGTTCTCGCCGATGCCGGCCAGCATCCCGGCCCGCATCTCGTCGGTGGTGGTCTCCCCGAAGTAGCACAGGTGCACCTTGGAGGACTTGTAGGAGCAGTGCTCGCTCCACATCACCGAGTACATGGCCAGTTCGGCATCGGTGGGTCGGCGGCCCAGGATCTCGCGGATGCGCTGGTACTCGTCATCCTTGAGACCGAGCTCACGGTAGGGCTGCGGATGTTCGGGGGTGGTGGCTGCCCGCTCGACGGTGTCTACTTCGGGACTGTTACCAAAGGTCACCGGCATAGTTTATTCGTTCTTCGCGTAGCGGCCGACCAGCACCGGCCCGAGCACTCCCCAGAGCAGCACGCTGCGCAGCACCAGCAGGGTGATGGACAGCAGCGCCGAGACCGACGACCGTGCCCGCGGACACCCGTCAGGAAGCGGCAGTCAAGCAGAAGGCGTTTCCGTCCGGGTCCGCGAGCACCACCCAGCGGAACTCCGCGCCGTACTCGTGCCGGCCGGTCTCACGGGCGCCCAGCGAGACCAGGCGAGCCACCTCCGCCTCCAGATCGGCGGCGCTGAAATCGACATGCACCCGGTTCTTGCCGGGAGTCGGATCCTCGACCCGCTGGAACCCCAGCCGCAACCCGCTCGGCAAGGCGACGAACACGAATTCCCCCGGCATCAACGCGGTCAGCTCACCGTCGGTGGCGGTGGCCCACCACGCCGCGAGGCGGTCGGGATCGAGTGAGTCGACGGTGATCATCTCCACGCCAAGGCCCATACCGGGAGCTTAACGACTACCCCCGACACCTACGGCGTGGACGAACCCGCGGGCGCCAGGAACGCCTGAAGCGCCGCCGAATACGTCGCGACGTCGAGGGCGCCCATCATCTCCCGGGCCGAATGCATGGCCAGCTGCGCCGCACCCACGTCGACCGTCGGGATACCGGTACGTGCGGATGTCATCGGCCCGATGGTCGACCCGCACGGCAGGTCGGCCCGGTGCTCGTAGCGCTGTAGCGGCACCCCGGCCTGCCGGCACGCGAGCGCGAACGCCGCCGCGGTCCGGCCGTCGGTGGCGTACCGCAGGTTGGGCTGCACCTTGAGTACCGGACCGGCGTTGACGGCGATGAGGTGACCGGGTTCGTGCCGGTCCGGGTAGTTCGGGTGGGTGGCGTGGGCCATGTCTCCGGAAGCCACCATCGACTCGGCGCAGCGACGCAGGAAATGCTCCCGACCGTGACCCGCCGCCAGCACGATGCGCTCCAGCACCGTCGGCAACAGCTCGGACTGGGCGCCGTGATCGGACTGCGAGCCGACCTCCTCGTGGTCGAACAGGGCGAGCACCGGGATGTGACCGGTGGGCTTCACCGCGAGTAACGCTTCGACCCCGGCGTAGCAAGTGACCTGGTTGTCCAGCCGCGGGGCGCTGACGAACTCGCCACCGGCGCCGGTGATCGCCGACGCCGCCTGGTCGTGCGTCATCAGGTCGAAGCCCAGGACCTCCGAGGCCCGCACCCCGGCGCGTTCGGCGACGAACTCGAGGAACGAGCCCTGCTCCCCCAGGCCCCAGATCGCGTTGACGTGGCGCTGCGGGTCGGGGCTGACACCCTTGCGGTCATCGGACAGGTGGATGGCCAGCTGCGGCACCCGCAGGATCGGGTCGTCGATGCGGACCAGCCGGTGTTCCACCCCGCCGCCGGACCCACTCCCCGCCTCGACGATCGACAGCTGGCCGCTGATCCCGAGATCGCGGTCCAGCCAGGAGTTCAGCCATGCACCGCCGTAGGGCGCCAACGCCACCACCTGCCAGCCCGCGACCGCCCGGTCCGGGTGCTGCTTGACGCGCAGGTTGGGGCTGTCGGTGTGGCCGCCGACGATCCGGAACGGCACATCGCCGGGCGTCGAATCCCAGGCGACCAACGAACCCGCCCGCACCGTGAAATAGCGGCCCGAGGCGGGCCAGGCGTCCGCCTCGGACAGTTCGGTGTATCCGGCGGCCGCCAGCAGGCGCGCGGCGGTCGCGCACACATGGAACGGCGACGGTGAGGCGTCGATGAACTCACACAGGCTCTGGGGGCTAGCTGGCATCTTTTCATCTTGACCGGTGTGCCGGGCGTCGGCCGCGCTAGGGTCTGCGATGTGCCCGATCTTGTTCCGCAGGCGGTGCTTGCGCCTCTGACGCCGGCTGCCATCTTCTTGGTCGCCACCATCGACGACGGTGGCGAGCAGACAGTGCACGATGCCCTCGGCGATATCTCGGGGCTGGTTCGCGCCATAGGTTTTCGCGATCCGGCCAAGCATCTGTCCGTCATCACGTCGATCGGCTCGGACGCCTGGGACCGGTTGTTCAGCGGGCCGCGGCCGGCCGAACTACACCCGTTCATCGCGTTGGAGGGCCCGCGGCACAGCGCCCCGTCCACTCCCGGGGATCTGTTGTTCCACCTCCGCGCCGAGTCGCTGGACGTGTGTTTCGAGCTGGCCGGCAAGATCGCCCAGGCGATGGACGGCGCCATCACCATCGTCGACGAGGTGCAGGGGTTCAAGTTCTTCGACAACCGCGACCTGCTGGGCTTCGTGGACGGCACCGAGAACCCGGGTGGCCAGGTGGCACTGCACGCCAGTCAGATCGGCGACGAGGATCCCGACTTCGCCGGCGGCTGCTACGTGCACGTGCAGCGCTACCTGCACGATATGTCGGCCTGGAACGCGCTGTCGGTCGAGGAGCAGGAGCGCGCGATCGGCCGCACCAAACTCGACGACATCGAACTCGACGATGCCGTAAAGCCCGCGAATTCGCATGTGGCCCTCAACGTGATCGAGGACGACGAGGGCAACGAACTGAAGACCCTGCGCCACAACATGCCGTTCGGTGAGATCGGCAAGGGTGAGTTCGGGACCTACTACATCGGGTACTCGCGCAGCGCCGCGGTCACCGAGCGCATGCTGCGCAACATGTTCATCGGGGATCCGCCCGGCAACACCGACCGGATTCTGGATTTCTCCACCGCGGTCACCGGGTGTCTGTTCTTCACCCCGACCGCCGATTTCCTCGACGACCCGCCCCCGCTACCCGGTGACGAGAACGCCGCACCCGCCGTGGTCGTCACCCCTCCCGCCCCCGCATACTCCGGTTCACTGTCGATCGGCAGCTTGAAAGGACAACCCCAATGAACAACCTGTACCGCGAACTGGCGCCGGTCACCGACGAGGCGTGGGCCGAGATCGAGCAGGAGGCCACCCGGACGTTCAAGCGCCACATCGCCGGACGCCGCGTCGTGGACTGCAGCGGGCCGAGCGGCGCCACGACCGCCGCGGTGTCGACAGGACATCTGCTCAACGTGGCCTCACCGGGCGACGGTGTGCTGGCCCACCTGCGGGACAGCCGGCCGCTGGTGCGGCTGCGGGTGCCGTTCACGATCACCCGCGAGGCGATCGACGACGTGGAGCGCGGCTCGCAGGACTCGGACTGGGATCCGGTCAAGGACGCGGCCAAGAAGCTGGCGTTCGCCGAGGATCGGGCGATCTTCGAGGGGTACGCGGCCGCCAACATCCAGGGCATCCGGGCGTCCAGCTCCAACCCCGGCCTGGCTTTGCCCGAGGATCCCCGGGACTACCCCGATGTGATCGCCCAGGCGCTCTCGGAGCTGCGGCTGGCCGGTGTCGACGGGCCGTACTCGGTGCTGCTGTCGGCCGACGCGTACACCAAGGTCAGCGAGACCACCGAACACGGCTACCCGCTGCGCGAGCACCTCAACCGGGTGGTCGACGGGGATATCATCTGGGCCCCCGCCATCGATGGCGCGTTCGTGTTGTCCACCCGCGGAGGCGATTTCGATCTACAGCTGGGCACCGACGTGTCGATCGGCTATCTGAGCCACGACGCCGAGACCGTGCAGCTGTACCTGCAGGAGACGTTCACATTCCTGAACTACACCGCCGAGGCGTCGGTCGCACTGTCCGCCTGATCCGCGCGGCGGCCGGTACCCCAGAGCACCGGCATCCACACGGGCTTCTCATCGCTTGTCGTCGACCTCGGGTTTGAGGTGCCGCCACCAACAGGCGACATACATGCTCATGGACGCGACCAGGGCCACGACCACCCAGAGCACCACGGTGACGTCCACCCACGTCCCCATGGGTGGCGCATCGGGCAGTGCGTTGCGCAACGGCACGACTGCAAACAGCATTGCCGCGAACCACGTCGTCATCGGCGGTTGGAACTTGCGCTGATTCCGCAAGGTCTGCACGGCTACGACCACGCCCAGCGTGGCGATGGTGATCAGTGCGCCCAAGATGATCGCGGCAAACGCAGCGGTGCTCGGCGACCGATGCAAGTCCACGCGGTACACCGTGGATGCGTCGGACGCGCCGCGCGAGGGGATGCTGAACATCCATCCCGGCACCCGGTCGACGAACGATGCCCAGGTTCGCTCGGGGGCTCGGTTGGCGCCGCGTACCACCTCGACGGTGATGGGTCCGGATCGATACCGGTCAAACGGGTAGGCGCCGGGGTTGCCGGCGATGGTGAGCGCGACAGGAAAAACACCTGGGACGGTGCCCTTGGGCCAGCTGCGGGTGGTGGGCGTGACGGCCGAATGGATTGCGACACTGAGGTCTTCGGTCAGGCTGTGAGTTACCGGATCGAGCACGCCCGGTCCCGGGGTGACCGTGACGTTGGCAACCATCTCGCCCTTAACTGCGTGAACCTCTTCCAGGTCGAAGGTGACCGAGGTTGCACCGGGCACCGGCTCATCGGCGGTTAGCTCCCGGGGACTGCCAAGACCGGTGGCCGCGTACAGAGCGATCGTCGTGACGTATGCCGCAATGATGACTAGGACGCCAAGGGCGACACGGACTTTCATATGGGCCTTTCCGATGTACTCGCTCGCCGAATGTCCGGACCGGATTAGTGGTCGCGAACATCAGCAGTCTAAGTCCGGGGGTCCCGAATCCGTCGACTACGGACGCGACCGCCGTTCTCGAGTACCGAAAACTCTTGGCCATCAGGCATTTTGAGGACCAGCTGGCCCGACCCGGCTCGAGACCGGGTGCGGTTAATCGCGAGTTAAGCCGTCAACACCGCATCAAGGGCGGAGTAGAACAGCCCGAGCCCGTCATCAGATGGGCCGGTGAGCGGTTCGGTGGCGTGCTCGGGGTGCGGCATCAGCCCGACCACGCGGCCGTCGGCCGAGCTGACCCCGGCGATGCCGCGCATCGACCCGTTGAGGTTGTCGCGGTAGCGGAACACCACGCGGCCCTCACCCTCGAGTTCGTCGAGCACTGCCTCAGAGGCGACGTACCGGCCCTCGCCGGATTTCAGCGGCACCAGCAGATCGGCGTCCTGCTCGTAGCGGGTGGTCCACGCCGTCGAGTTGGACGCCACCTGCAGCCACACGTCACGGCAGATGAAGTGCAGTCCGGCGTTGCGGGTCAGCGCACCCGGCAGCAGACCGGACTCACACAGCACCTGGAAGCCGTTGCAGATGCCGAGCACCGGCAGCCCGCCCCGGGCAGCGTCGACCACCGAGCGCATCACCGGCGCGAAGCTGGCGATGGCCCCGGCGCGCAGGTAGTCCCCGTAGGAGAACCCGCCCGGTACCACCACGGCGTCCACACCCTTGAGGTCGGCATCGGCATGCCACAGGGCGACGGCCTCGCCGCCGGCCAACCGCACCGCCCGGGCCGCGTCGACGTCATCCAGCGTGCCGGGAAAGGTGATCACGCCCACCTTGGCGGCACTGTTACCCGTCGCTGCGCTCGCCGCAGCCGCATTTCGCGTCGCTGCGCTCGCCTCTAGACCGGTCACGACTGTTCCCGGCTCACGACGAAGTCCTCGATGACCGTGTTGGCCAACAGCGATTCGGCGATTTCGGCCAGCGCCGCATCGGATACCGAATCGTCCACCTCGAGCTCGAAACGCTTGCCCTGGCGGACGTCCGAGATACCAGAGTGGCCGAGACGGCCCAGCGCGCCGACGATCGCCTGCCCCTGCGGGTCGAGGATCTCGGCCTTGGGCATCACGTGCACTACGACGCGGGCCACGGGTACTCCTTCGAAAGTTTGCACAAATCGGTCCTGATCGGCTGTAACTCTACCGACGTAGATACAAGCCACAATGGAGCCATGCAACTCGTGCATTTCGGCCACTCCTGCCTGCTGGCAGACTTCCCGAACGTCGGCGGCGGCAGCACCAGGGTGCTGTTCGATCCCGGCAACTTCTCACACGGCTTCGAGGGCATCACGGGTCTGGACGCGATCCTGATCACCCATCAGCATCCCGATCACGCCGACACCGCCAGGCTGCCCGCGCTGCTGGACGCGAACCCGCAGGCCAAGCTGTACGCGGATCCCCAGACGGCGGCCCAGCTGGGCGCACCGTGGACAGCGGTACACGCCGGCGACGCCTTCACCGTCGGGCATCTGTCGGTGCGTGGCGTGGGCGGCACCCACGCCACCATCCACCCGGACATCCCGGTGATCGACAACACGTCGTACCTGATCGGCGACGGCGACCACCCCGCCCGGCTGATGCACCCGGGCGACGCCCTGTTCGCCCCCGGTGAGCCGGTCGACGTGTTGGCCACCCCGGCGGCGGCGCCGTGGATGAAGATCTCCGAGGCGGTCGACTATCTGCGCGCCGTCGCTCCGTCCCGGGCCGTGCCGATCCACCAGGGCATCATCGAGCCGGCCGCGCGGGGTATCTACTACGGCCGGTTGTCGGAGATGACGGACACCGACTTCCAGGTGCTCACCCCGGAGAACGGAACGACATTCTGAACGCACGGACCCTGCTGATCTGGTGGCCGCCCGCCGGCATCACCGCCATGGTGGTGCTCGGCCTGCTGGTTGGTCCAAGTAACACCCCTTTCGACATCGCCGCGCTGAACGCGATGAACCGGATCCTCGGCCCGGATCCCCGCTGGATGCTGTGGTTCACCTGGGGTATCGCGATGGTCGCCCTGGTGTTCTGTGCGGTGGTGGTGGCGCTGTGGCAGCGGCGCTGGCGGGTGGCGGCGGTCGCGGCTCTGTGTCCGGGCCTCGCGCTGCTCGGATCGCGTGTGCTCAAGAAGCTGTTCGGCCGCGCCAAAGGGGACGGCGGCTACTGGGCCCACGCCTACCCCAGCGGACACGCCACGGTGGTCACCACCGTGACGGCGATGTTCGTGCTGGCCGTCGGCTACACGGTGTGGCGAGCCGCGCTGGCCGCGGTGATCAGCGTCATCGGTGGCATCGGGATGGCCGCGACCGACTACCACTACCTGACCGATATCTTCGGCGGCTGGCTGTGGGCCACCGCCCTGGTGTGCTTGGCGGTCCTGGCGGCCGGGCCTCAGGCGGTGTCGCGGGCGGCCGCCCTGCCCGCGGCCCGGCCGGAGAACACGCAGCCACCCAAGAAGGTGCCTTCCAGCGACCGGTAGCCGTGTACGCCGCCGCCACCGAATCCGGCGGCCTCACCGGCGGCGTACAGACCGCTGAAGGCGCTGCCGTCGGCGGTGAGAACCCGCGATTCCAGGTCGGTCTGCAGTCCACCCAGCGATTTGCGGGTCAAGATGTGCAGTTTGACGGCGATCAGCGGGCCGGCCTTGGAATCGGTCAACCGGTGTGGGGCGACGACGCGGGCCAGCCGGTCCGGCAGGTAGTCGCGGGCACCCCGGATCGCGGTGATCTGCCCGTCCTTGCTGAAGCGGTTGACCACCTCGCGGTCCCGCGCGGTCACTTCGGCCTCGACGGTGGCGTAGTCCAGGGGCGCCACCCCGTCGACGCCGTTCATCGCGGACACCAGGTCTCGCAGTGAGTTCGCGGTGACGAAATCGACGCCCTTGTCCACGAATGCGCGGACCGGGGCGGGGCCGCCGTCCCGGCCGCGGGACAGCACGGCACGGACACTGCGCCCGGTCAGGTCCGGGTTCTGCTCCTGCCCAGACAGGCCGAACTCCTTGGCGATGATGCGGGCGTTGAGCACGAACCAGGTGTAGTCGTAGCCGGTGGCGGCGATGTACTCCAGCGTGCCGAGCGTGTCGAATCCCGGGTACAGCGGCACTGGCAGGCGTTTCCCGGTGGCGTCCAGCCACAACGAGGACGGCCCGGGCAGGATCCGGATACCGTGGTTGGGCCACACCGGGTCGTAGTTGGTGATGCCTTCGGTGTAGTGCCACATCCGGTCGGCGTTGATCACCTGGGCGCCCGCGGATTCGGCGATCCCGATCATCCGCCCGTCGACGTGCTCGGGGACACCGGAGAGCATCGTCTTCGGTGGTGTACCCATCCGGGCCGGCCAGTTCTTGCGCACCAGATCGTGGTTGCCGCCGATGCCGCCGCTGGCGACGATCACGGCCTGGGCCCGGAAATCGAACTCCCCCACGGTGTTACGCGAGGACGCGACGCCACGTGCGGCGGCCGACGGCTCGAGCACCGCACCGCGCACACCGACGACGGCGCCGTCCGCGACGATGAGCTCGTCGACGCGGTGCCGGTGTGCGAACGTCACCTTCGGGTGGCCGAGCAGGCGGCGGGCGAAGATGTCGACCAGCGCCGGGCCGGTGCCCCAGGTGATGTGGAAGCGCGGGACCGAATTCCCGTGTCCGCGAGCGCCATAGCCGCCGCGTTCGGCCCAGCCGACCAGCGCGAAGGTCTGCAGCCCACGCTCCCGCAGCCAGCGGCGCTTCTCCCCCGCGGCGAAGTCGACGTAGGCGTGTGCCCACTGGCGGGGCCAGTGGTCCTCGGCGCGGTCGAAGCCGGCGGAGCCCAGCCAATCCTGTAACGCCAGCTCGTGACTGTCGCGGATACCGAGGCGGCGCTGCTCGGGGCTGTCGACGAAGAACAACCCGCCGAACGACCAGTAGGCCTGGCCGCCGATGTTGGCGGCGTTCTCCTGGTCGACGATCAGGACCTTACGACCGCGTTCGACCAGTTCGCATGCGGCGACCAGCCCGGCCAGCCCAGCACCCACCACGATGACATCGGCGTCCATGACGCCAAGGCTAGCCCCACCTCGACGACGATCAAGCGGTGAGGAGTCGGGCAGTCCAGCGGGTCAGGCCGCGTCGGTGAGCGCCGGATACGGGGTCCAGCGGTACACCGCAGGCACGCACTGGTGCATGAGAGCCAGGTCGATGGCGTCCAGGATGGCCTGCCGGGTTCCGGTGCGGCGTAGCTGGCGGGCCGAGACGGCCAGTCGCACCATGCCGCCGCGGCGGGCGCTGCGTTCGGCGGACAGCACCAGGGTGCGGCACCACCACGGTTCGGTCAGAAATCCCTCGCCGATGCCGAGCACACGGGCCCGCAGGGTGGTGTCGCGGATCAGATCACTGATGCCCGCGACGCCGATGAGCAACCGGAATCCGTTCCGCGGCAAGGCCGCGACGGTGCCCTGCGAGACCGTCCAGCCCGGCGCGGCGAACAGCCGGGTACGCAGGCCGAGATGTTCCAGAACACGGTCGGCGCCCATCAGCCGCAGATTCGCCTCGTGCGCGGGCAATACGGCGAACTCGCCACGACGGGTCTTGGTGGCGACCTCGTCGAAACCGTGCAGGACCAGGGCGTCGCCCCGGTTGCGACGGTCGCCGAGCCATTCGACACTGGAGCCATCCTGCTCCAGGCGGTAGTCTCCCTTGAGCCTGGGCGCCACCATCAGCGACACCGGAACGCCGCGGGCGTCCAACTCACCGCAGAACGCGTCGACCTCGGTCAGGGTGCGATCCCTGATACCGGAAATGGAGACGATCAGTTCTCCTGCCACGTTCACAGTGTGGCAACGTCAGGTGTCGCGACGGTTGCGAACACCCGGACGCAAGTTGACTTTTGGATCGGCTATTCGGCCAGTACCGCTTCGATCGCCGCGATCACCTCGGGTGCGTCGGGTTCGGTGCGGGGCCGGAACCGGTTGACCACCTCACCGCCGGGCGCGAGCAGGAACTTCTCGAAGTTCCACTGGATGTCGCCGGCCGCACCGTCGGCGTCGGGGGTCTCGGTCAGCGCGGCGTACAGCGGATGCCGGTCTTCGCCGTTGACGTCGGTCTTGGCCAGCAGCGGGAAGCTGACCCCGTAGGTGGTCGAGCAGAACGTCTGGATCTCCTCGGCGGTGCCGGGCTCCTGTCCCATGAACTGATTGCACGGCACGCCGACGACGGTGAGCCGGCCGGCGTAGTCCTGTGCCAGCTTCTCCAGCGCGCTGTACTGCGGTGTCAAGCCACACTTGGAGGCGACGTTCACGACGAGCGTTGCGCCGTCCGATAATTCGGCCAGCGTGGTGGATTCCCCGGCGAGGGTGGTCAGCGGGATCGTGTTCAGGCTCACCGGGACGACGCTAGCCGTCGAACAGGATCGCCGCCAGCCTCTCGACCGTGGCGATCGGATCGCCCGCCATGCACGTCTTGTCGAAGGCGTCGTTGAGCCACAACTGGGCGAACCCGTGCACCAGCGACCACGCCGCCAGGGCGGCCCCGTCGGGATCGGCTTTGGCGTGCGGATCCGCCAGGGTGCCGACGCCGCGGTTCAGTTCGGCACCCGCGGCGGCCGAGGCGCGTAGCAGGTCGGGGTCATCGTCGTCGTAGAGCGACTTGTCGAACATCACCTCGTAGTGGCCGGGATGATCCAGGGCGAACCGGACATACGCTTTGGCGGCGTCGACGAACTGTGGCCGGGCGTCGGCCAGGGCCGCGGCCAGCAGGCCGAATCCTTCGGCCGCCAGCGCGGTGAACAGCCCGCGCCGATCGGTGAAGTGATGCGCGGGTGCGGCGTGTGAAACGCCTGCGGCTCTGGCCAATTCACGTAGCGAGATGCCGTCCGCGCCACGTTCGGCGACCAGCGCCGCAGCCTGCGAGAGAATCGCCGCCCGCAGGTCGCCGTGGTGATAGGTCTGTTTTCCCACCCCTGCATCCTATCTTGACATCGTCTAGTTTCTCGATATCCTCATCTTGACAGTGTCTAGATCAGGGGAGGTGCGATGGCCGTCTTCCTCACGCTGGTGCTCGGCAGCCTCGCGGCCCGCGCCACACTCGCCGACACCTGGCCGGCCGCCATCGCGTGCGGGCTTGCCCTGATGTTCACCCTGACCGGGATCGCGCATTTCGTGCCGGGAATGCGCCGGGACATGATCGCCATCGTGCCGCCACCGCTGCCGGCGCCGGCCCTGCTGGTCACCGTCACCGGCGTGCTCGAATTGATGGGCGCGGTCGGGGTGGTCTATCCACCCACGCGGGCCGACGCGGCAGGGTGTCTGTTCGTGCTGATGCTGGCCATGTTCCCGGCCAACATCTACGCCGCCCGCATGCCCGACCCGCCGGCGTCGATGACGGCGAACCTAGGTCTGCGGTCCGCCGAAGAGGCTGTGTACCTGGCCGCTGCCATAGTGGTCGCGGTCCGCGGTGGCCAGTAGCCAGGCGTACTGGAACGCCGCTTCCTTCCAGCGTTCGTAACGTCCGCTGATACCGCCGTGCCCGGCGGCCATCTCGGTCTTCAGCAGCACCGGATGGTCATCGGTCTTGACATGACGCAGCGCGGCAACCCATTTCGCGGGTTCGACGTAGTACACCCGGGTGTCGTTGAGTGAGGTCATGGCCAGGATGGCCGGGTAGTCCTTGGCCTCGACGTTCTCATACGGTGAGTACGACTTCATGTACTCGTAGACGCTCTTGTCCTCCAACGGGTTTCCCCACTCGTCCCATTCGGTGACGGTCAGCGGCAGGGACGGGTCCAGGATGGTGGTCAGGGGGTCGACGAACGGCACCTGGGCCAGCACCCCCGCAAACGCCTGCGGGGCGAGGTTGGTCACCGCGCCGATCAGCAACCCGCCCGCACTGCCGCCGAGGGCGACGAGATTCTGCGGCCGGGTCACGTCGGCGTCCACCAGATGCGCAGCGACAGCGATGAAATCGGTGAACGTATTGCGCTTCTGCAACAGCTTGCCGTTCTCGTACCAAGGCCGGCCGAGCTCCCCGCCGCCGCGCACATGCGCCACCGCGAACACCATCCCGCGGTCCAGCAGGGACAGGCGCGCGATCGAGAAGCGGGGGTCCTCGCAGGATTCGTAGGCACCGTAGCCGTACAGCAACGCAGGCGCGGGAAAGGCCAGCCCGGCCCGGTGCACGATCGAAATCGGGATCCGGGCACCGTCTTCGGCCACGGCCCAGTCCCGGCGCTCGACGTAGTCCTGCGGCCGGTAGTCGCCGAGCACCGGCTGCTCCCGCAACAGGGTGCGCTCACCGGTGGTCAGGTCCAGGTCGTAGATGCGCACCGGGATGACGAACGAGGTGGCCCCCACCCGCAGTTTGGGCGACGACCAGTTCGGGTTGCCGGACAGGCCCGCCGACATCAACTCGGATTCGAACGCGATCTCCTCGGGCGCGCCGTAGGTTCCGTCGGCGCCGATGGGCCACAACTGGATTCGCGGTAGCGCTTCGCGCCGATAGCTCACCACCAGGTGCTTCTCGAACGCGTCGACACCGTCGAGGCGGACATCGTCGCGAGCCTCGATCAGGGTGCGGAAGGCGGTCGGGTCACTCACCGGAGCATCGACCAGGGTGAAGTTCATCGCCCCGTCGTTGTGCATGATCAGGAAGCGGTCCTCGCCGCCGACCACGGCGTGCTCCACCGAATACTCGACCAGGTCGCGGCGCGGCAGCACGACGGTGAACGCGGCCTCCGGGTCCGCGGCGTCGGCGTAGTGCACTTCGGTGGTGACCGCGCTGCCCGCCGCGATCAGCACATATTTGTTACTTCGGGTACGCCCGACGGCCAGCCAGAAGCGCTCGTCGGGTTCGTGGAACACCTTCTGCGATGGCAGACCTGCCGCCAGCCGGTGCCGCCACACGGTATCCGGGCGCCAGGCGTCGTCGACCGTCACGTAGTAGACGGTGCGGTTGTCGGCGGCCCAGGTGACTCCGGAGCCGATCCCGGTGATGGTGTCCTCGTACAGTTGCCCGGTCCGTAAGTCCTTGAACCGCAGGGTGTACCGCTCGTCACCCTTGACATCCACCGAGTACGCCAGGATGTTCCCGTCGATACTGACACTGATGGCCCCGAGCGAGAAGAAGTCGTGCCCGTGGGCCTCGTCGTTCTCGTCGAGCAGGATCTGCTCACCGGGGATCGCGGTGTTCTCGTCGAGTTCCGGTGGCGTCCAGTCGTCGGGACCGGCGATCGGGCACCGGCACTGCACGCCGTACTGCTTGCCCTCGAAACTGCGCCCGTAGTACCACCATTCGCCGCGCCGGGTCGGGATCGACAGATCCGTTTCCTTGGTGCGGGCCTTGATCTCGTCGAAGATCTTCTGCCGCAACGGCGCCAGATGTTCGGTGGCCTTCTCCGCGTATTCGTTCTCCGCCTCGAGGTGGGCGATGACCTCGGGGTTCTCCTTGTCACGCAACCACTCGTAGTGGTCGACGAAGACATCGCCGTGATGTTCGCGGCGTTTCGCCACCCGCTTGGCGACGGGAGCCCCTGTCATGCGCCGATCCAATCGTTGAAGTTGAGCCCGGAAATACGTTCGTAGGCTTCGATATAGCGCGCCCGGGTCGCCGCGGCGATCTCCTCGGGCAGCGGCGGTGGCGGGGTGTTTCCATGCCGGTCCCAGCCGGAGTCCGGACCGGTCAGCCAGTTGCGGACGAACTGCTTGTCGTAGCTGGGCTGCACCACGCCCGGCTGGTAGCTGTCGGCGGGCCAGTACCGCGACGAGTCCGGTGTCAGGACCTCGTCGGCCAGCACCAGCTCGCCGTCGCCATCCACCCCGAACTCGAACTTGGTGTCGGCGACGATCACCCCCTTGCTCAGGGCGTGGTCGGCGGCTTTCGAGTAGATGGCCAGGGTGCGGTCGCGCAGCTGGGCGGCGCGGTCTTCGCCGACGAGCTTGACGACGGCGTCGAAGGCGATGTTCTCGTCGTGGTCTCCGAGTTCCGCCTTGGTGGCCGGGGTGAAGATCGGCTCGGCGAACTTGCTGGCCTCGACCAGACCCGGGGGTAGCTCGATCCCGCACACGGCCCCGGTCTGCTGGTAGTCGATCAGCCCGGATCCGGTCAGGTAGCCACGGGCCACGCATTCGACCGGCAGCATCTCCAGCTGGCGCACCACCAGCGCGCGGCCCAGCACCTCGGCCGGGATGCGTTCGTCGTCCGCCGGGCCCGCGAGGTGGTTGGGCACGCCGAGGTGGTCGAAGAAGAACACGCTCATCGCGGTCAGGATCCGGCCCTTGTCGGGTATCTCGGTGTCCAGGATGAAGTCGAAGGCCGAGATGCGATCGGAGGCCACAAACAGTAGGTGGCCGTCGTCGATGCGGTACAGCTCGCGAACTTTGCCGCTGGCCAGATGCCGGTAGTCGGTCAGAGCGGGGCGCATCCGCCCACCCTATGTGCTGGGATCAGGGCCATGAGTTCGCGGTACCTCCCCTACGCCACCAAACCCGGCCGATTACTGGCCCAGCTGCTCAGCGATATCGCGGTGATCATCTGGATCGTCATCTGGGTGATGGTCGGCGGGGCGGTGTACTCGGCGGTCGCCACCATCTCCGAAGTGGGTCGTCAGGTGCAGAGCGGCGCCGACGGGGTGTCCGGGAATCTGGCGTCGGCCGGGGACAGCACCGATGACGTGCCGCTCATCGGCGGCACCCTGGCGGGGCCGCTGAAGGCGGCCAGCAAGGCGGCGGGCGAGATCGCCAGCGCCGGTCACAGCCTGGATGTCACCGCGAGCTGGCTGGCGTGGGTGCTGGCGGTGGCCGTGGCCGCGACGCCGATCCTGGCCGTGACGATGCCCTGGCTGTTCCTTCGGCTGCGGTTCTTCCGCCGCAAGCTGGTGGTGCTGTCCCTGGCCTCCAGCCACGCCGGCCAGGAACTGCTGGCCATGCGGGCCCTGGCCAACCGGCCGCTGGCCAAGCTCACCGCGATCGATCCCGACCCGATCGGCGCGTGGCGCCGCGACGATCGGATGGCCATCCGCGGCCTGGCCCTGCTGGAACTGCACGCGGCCGGCATCCGGCTCAAGTCCTGAGCTCACGTCCTCAGCGATTTGTGCACGTTCACCGGCGATGTCCGCCGGTGAACGTGCACAAATCGCCCGGAACGGAACCAACCGTGGGGTCATGCCGTCCAAGAGAACGTGCTCCAAGACCTTCTGCGCGATCACGACGGGGTCATCACCCTCGCCCACGCTCGACTCGCGGGCCTGAGCCAGGACGCCGTCAACCGCAGAGTCCGATCGGGTCACTGGCGCCGCTGTTCGCGCGGCGTCTACTTCGCCGACGACCGCCCTTTCACTGACGCAGCGCGGGTACGGGCCGCGGTCTGGGCGTATGGCGACGCGGCGACGGCGACGGGCCTGGCCGCGGCGTGGTGGCTCGAGCTGACCAAATACGCGCCGGCTGTCGTCGAGGTGACAGTGCCCAAGGTGAGCAATCATCCGAAGCGCGCCGGTATCCGGTCTCGTCGTCGTGACCTCGTGCCAACTGACATCGTCGAGCGGCGAGGACTGCGCGTCACCAAGCCTGCCCTGACGATCGTGGAGGCCGCAGCCCGGCGTGGCGGCGGCATGAAGATCATCGACACCGCAATGCAACTGCACCTCGTGGAACTCCGACAGCTCTGGCGTGCACATCTGCAGAACAAAGGACGCCACGGTTCCCCGGCAGCTCGCCGGCTGTTGCAGGCCGCCGACGGCGGAGCCCATTCCGAGGCGGAACGGCTGCTCATCAGAGCACTTCGCGATGCGGGCATCACGGGATGGAAGGCCAATCAACGCCTCGGGCGCTGGGAGGTCGACGTTCTGTTCGCCGCCGCGCGGGTGGTCGTCGAAGTCGATGGACTTCCGTTTCACACCGCGGCCGACGATTTCCACCGGGACCGCGTCAAACAGAACGAGATAGCGCTGCTCGACTGGCAGGTCCTGCGGTTCACCTGGCTGGACCTCACCGAGTACCCCGAGCGCGTCATCGCCGAGATTCGGCGCGCCGTCGAACGTGTGCACGTTTAGCGGCGGCACCCGCCGGTAAACGTGCACAAATCACTGGAAGGCGACGAACAGGTGGCGGATGCCGGTGTGCCGGTTGCTGCGGGTCCATTCCACCGGGGCGGCCAACTCGGCGCCGGAGAACCGCGTCAGCAGCTCCTCGAACATCACCCGCAATTCCAGGCGGGCCAGGTTGGCGCCCAGGCAGTAGTGCACGCCGTAGCCGAATCCCAGGTGCGGATTGGGCTTACGGGTGATGTCGAACGTGTCCGGAGCCGTGAAGACCAGCTCGTCGCGGTTGGCCGACCCTTCCCACACCTGGACCTTCTGCCCCGCGGTGATCGTCACCCCGCCGAGTGACACCTCCCGGGTGGCGGTGCGCCGTTTCGACGGCGAGGGCGTCGTCCACCGCACCATCTCCTCGATGGCGTTGGGCAGCAACGACATATCCGCGCGCAATGCCTGGAACTGTGCGGGATGCTCGATCAGCGACAGCAACCCGCCGGCGACGGCGTTGCGCGTGGTCTCGGCACCGGCGCTGAACAACAGGCTGAAGAACAGATACAGCTCGAGATCGGACAACTCGGTGTCGGTGTCATTCACGCCGGCGTTGGCCACCACCGAGAGCATGTCATCCGTCGGCGCCGAGCGTTTGGCCGCGATCAGCTCCATGCCGTAGGTGTACATCCGCGACCCGGCCTCCTCGGCCGTCAGCTGCCCCACCTCGGCACTGCGCCCGGAGAAGTCGAACTGCGGCTCGATGGCATGAAACAGCCAATGCCGTTCCGATTCCGGGATTCCCAGCAGGATGCAGATCATCTGCATCGGCAACTCGGCGGCCACCTCGACCAGGAAGTCCACCGCAACACCGGGTTGCACCGCGTCCAGCAGACTCCGGGCCCGCCCGCGCAGGTCGGTTTCGACCCGGCTGATCATCCGCGGGGTCAGCCCGGAGGACACCAACCTGCGGATCTGCGCGTGCCGCGGATCGTCCATCATGTTGAGCACCTGACCCGCGATGGACAGGTCCTGCAACAGCGTCCCGCCGTACGGCCGGGAACCGCCGGTGACGGACGAGAACGTCACCGGATGACGAAGCACCGCAAGCGTTTCCGCGTGGGTGGCGACGGACCAGAAGCCTTCGCCGTCCGGTGTGTGTTCGGTCGGCTCGTGCCAGAACACGGGTGCGCAACGCCGATGCTCGGCGAACAGCTCATGGGGGAACCCCTGAGCGAAATTACCCAGATCTGTCAGATCTGCGGACGTCACAAGATGGCACCCGAGGTGTACTTGGCCGCCTCCGGGTAGCGGCTCACCAGTTCGTCGACCGCACTGACCACCGCATCCACCTGCGCCGACGCCGCGCCGCTGAAGGCGGCACGGTCGGCCAGCGCCGCGTCGAGGGCAACCCGGTCCAGCGGCAGCCGCGGGTCGGCCGCCAACCGATCCAACAGGTCTGGTTCCGCACCCTTTTCCCGCATCGCCAGCGCGACGGCCACCGCGTGTTCCTTGATCACCTCGTGGGCGGATTCGCGTCCCACCCCGGCACGTACCGCGGCGATGAGGATCCGGGTGGTCGCCAGGAACGGCAGATAGCGGTCCAGTTCGCGCTGGATCACCGCGGGGTAGGCACCGAACTCGTCGAGCACCGTCAGGAACGTCTCGGTCTGCCCGTCGATGGCGAAGAACGCGTCCGGCAGCGCGACCCGGCGCACCACCGAACAGAACACATCGCCCTCATTCCACTGGGCTCCGGCCAACTCGGCGGCCATTGACGCATAGCCCCGCAACACCACCTGCAGACCGTTCACCCGCTCACAGGAGCGGGTGTTCATCTTGTGCGGCATGGCCGAGGACCCGACCTGCCCGGGCGCGAATCCCTCGGTGACCAGCTCGTGCCCGGCCATCAGTCGGATGGTGTGCGCGAACGAGGAGGGCCCCGCGCCCAACTGCACCAGCGCCGAGAGAACATCGTGGTCCAGCGACCGCGGATACACCTGCCCGACGCTGGTGAAAACGTCTGTGAATCCGAGGAATTGGGCGACCCGGCGTTCCAGTTCGGCCAGCCGATCGGTGTCCCCGTCGAACAGGTCGAGCATGTCCTGGGCGGTGCCCATCGGCCCCTTGATCCCGCGCAGCGGGTACCGGTCGATGAGCTCGCGTAGCCGGTGCAACGCCACCAGCGTCTCCTCGGCCGCCGAGGCGAACCGCTTGCCCAGCGTGGTGGCCTGCGCCGCGACGTTGTGCGAACGCCCCGCCATCACCAGCTCGCGGTACAGCGCCGCCCGCTCGGCCAGCCGCGCGACGACGGCCACCCCGTGGGAGAACACCAGCTCAAGCGACTGCCGGATCTGCAGCTGCTCGACGTTCTCGGTCAGGTCGCGGCTCGTCATGCCCTTGTGCACATGCTCGTGGCCGGCCAGCGCGTTGAACTCCTCGATGCGCGCCTTCACGTCGTGCCGGGTGACGCGTTCGCGCGCGGCGATGGAGGCCAGATCCACCTGCTCCAGTACGCGCTCGTAGTCGGCCACCACGCCGTCGGGTACCGCCACCCCGAGCTCGGCCTGCGCACGCAGGACGGCCAGCCACAATCGGCGTTCGGCGACGATCTTGGCTTCGGGTGACCAGATGGCCACCATGTCATCGCTTGCGTAGCGGCTGGCCAGGACATTCGGGATGCTCACGAACACACAGCTTACGAGTCAGTCGAACGGCGCGAGAACGTCGATCACATCCATCAGGGTCGCGCGGGCGGTCTCACGCGGCGTATCGCCGTCGTCGACGAGCGCGGCGACCACCGCACCGTCGACGGCGCGGACCAGCGCGGTGAGCAGTTCGGTGTGCACCGTCCGTCCTGAGCGCTCGACCACCTCGACGACGGCATCGGTGCGTTCGCGCAGGATCCGGCGCTGGATACTGCGCAATTCCGGTTGCCGCGCGCACGCGATATAGCGCTCGTAGCGGGAGATCAGTTCGGGGACCCGGGACCCCGGGTCGTCACCGACCAGAAGGTCGACCAGCAGGTCGGCGGTGGACTCCGCGCCGCGGCGCCGCCGGGACAGCGTCGCGACCTGTGTCTTGAGATGTTCGGCCTCGCGGGTTCCGACGTGTTCGACGGCTTTGGCGATGAGGTCGTCCAGGGAGGAGAAGTAATACGTCGTCGACGCCAGCGGCAGACCGGCCCGACGCGCCACCGCACGGTGGCGCACCGCGTCGAACCCGCCCTCGCACAGCAGATCGGCAGCGGCGCTGACGAGAGCGCCCCGCCGCCGCTCACCCTTGGGGGTCACTGCCGCCGTCACGCCTTGCATGCTGCCAGCAAATGGCCTGCTGTATGGGGGTTTTGCGGCAATCGCCAAGGCACTGCACAAGAATGTCACCGGGCCGATGGCATGATGGCCCGCATGCCAGACGTCACTCGCCGGACTGTTCTACGGCTGGGCGTCGGCGCCGCCGTCGGAGCGGCGGGCGCCTACGCACTGGGCTCGCTGCCCTCCGCCCCGCAGGCCATCACTCCGCCGGTGGCGATGACGAGCGTGGGCGCGCCGCTCGCGCCACCTCCCCCGACCGCACCGGCCCCGACCTACGTCACCGGATCATTCGTCTCGGCGGCCCGCGGTGGGATCACCACCAACTGGGCCATCGCCCGCCCGCCCGGCCAGACGGCGCCGCTGCGTGCGGTGATCGCGCTCCACGGGAAGGGCAGTGACGCGGCGACGGTAATGGCCGGCGGTGTCGAGGACGGCCTGGCGCAGGCCGTGGCCACCGGAATCCCGCCGTTCGCGGTGGTCGCGGTCGATGGCGGCGGCGGGTACTGGCACAAGCGTGCCGACGGTGACGACGCCGGCGCGATGGTCCTCGACGAGTTGATCCCGATGCTGGCCGACCAGGGCCTGGACACCTCACGGGTGGGTTTCCTGGGCTGGTCGATGGGTGGGTACGGCGCACTGCTGCTGGGCGCGCGGCTGGGGCCGGCCCGCACCGCGGCGATCTGCGCGGTCAGCCCGGCACTGTGGACGTCCTCGGGGGCCACCGCACCGGGCGCATTCGACGGCGCCGACGACTACGCGGCCAACAGCGTGTGGGGCCTGCCCGCGCTGGGGTCCATCCCGATCCGCATCGACATCGGCAACAGCGATCCGTTCGCCTCGGCGACCCGGCAGTTCATCGCCCAGCTGCCGACACCGCCGTCGGGCGGCTTCTCCCCAGGCGGCCATGACGCCGGGTTCTGGAGCTCGCAACTGCCGGCCGAGGCGGCCTGGATGGGCCCCCTGCTGGTCGCGTAATACCCCCCCCGGGGTCAGCCGAGAAGCGAGATCCGGCCCAGCGCCGCGGCCAATCCGATGTCGGTACGGAAATGACTGCCCGGCAGGCGGATTGAGTCGATCCGCCGGTAAGCATCGGCGCGCGCAGCGGAAAGGTCGGCGCCGGTACCCACCACGGACAGCACCCGCCCGCCGGAGGAGACGATGGCACCGTCGTCCCGCCGGGTGGTGCCGGCGTGCAGGACACCGTCGGCTTCCGAACCGGTGATCACGTCACCGACGCGCGGCCGGCCCGGATAGTTCTCCGCAGCGATCACCACGGTGACGGCCGAACCGTCCCGCCACTGCAGCGGCGGATGGTCCACCAGCGTCCCCGTGGCGGCGGCGTGCAGCAGCGTCCCCAGCGGTGATTCCAGCAGGGCGAGCACGGCCTGGGTCTCGGGATCGCCGAAGCGGCAGTTGAACTCGACCACGGCGGGCCCGTTCGAGGTGATGGCCAGGCCCGCGTACAGCAGGCCGGAGAATGAGCTCCCGCGCGAAACAAGCTCGGCAGCAACGGGTTTGACAACATCGTCGACAATCTGCGCAAGAACCTCGTCGGGCAGCCACGGCAGCGGGGTGTAGGCACCCATCCCACCGGTGTTGGGGCCGGTGTCGTTGTCACCGACGCGCTTGAAGTCCTGGGCCGGCAACAGCGGCACCACCGTCTCGCCGTCGACGACACAGAACAGCGACACCTCGGGGCCGTCCAGGAACGACTCCAGCAGCACCGGGTGCCCGGAGTCGAGCAGTGCCGCCGCGTGCGCACGAGCGGCCTCACGGTCGGCGCTGACCACCACGCCCTTGCCCGCGGCCAGGCCGTCATCCTTGACCACCCAGGCCCGCTGACCGGCGGGTGGCCCGAAGCGGTCCAGGGCCGCGTCCAGGCGGGCGGGGTTGTCGACGATCTCGCTGGTGGCCGTCCGCACTCCGGCGACCGTCATCACGTCCTTGGCGAACGCCTTGGATCCTTCGATCCGGGCGGCGTCCTTGGACGGGCCGAACGTGGCGATACCGGCCTTGCGCAGGGCGTCGGCGACCCCCAGCACCAGGGGCACCTCCGGGCCGATGACCACCAGGTCGGCGTCCAGACGCCGCGCCAGGGCGACGACCGACTCGCCGGACGTCGCATCGACGTCGTACTGCTCGGCGACCGCGGCCGTCCCGGCGTTACCGGGCGCCACGGCCAGATAGTCGACGCCGGGGTCGCGGCTGAGCGCCAGCAGCAGGGCGTGCTCACGGGCACCGGATCCGATTACGAGGACGCGCACGAGTGATCACCTTATCGGCCCGTTGCCGGGCCGGACCCGAAAGCCATGGCCATACAGTTGACATTGCAGTGTATGGTCGATGCAACGAGTGCGGTACGTCACATCAGGAGGCCACAATGACGACGCTGGAAAGCACCTGCCCGTTCGGTGAGGGTTACGACTTCACCGATCCCGACGTGCTGCTGCGGGGCATCCCGGTCACCGAGTTCGCCGAGCTGCGCAAGACGGCGCCGGTGTGGTGGAACGAGCAGGGCGAGTCGATCTTCGGCGACGGCGGCTACTGGGTGATCAGCCGCCACGAAGACATCAAGGCCATCTCCCGCAACGGCGGCGATGTGTGGTCCACCAACGCCAAGGGCGCGGTCATGCGCCTACCCGACGGCATCACCGCCGACCAGCTCGACCTCACCAAGGCCCTGCTGATCAACCATGACGCCCCCGAGCACACCCGATTGCGCAAGCTGGTGTCCCGGTTGTTCACCCCGCGCTCGGTGGCCGCGCTCGAGCACAAGCTCGCAGTGGCCGCGCGCGAGATCGTGGCCGCCGCCAAGGAACGAAACTCCGGCAACTTTGTTGACGAAGTGGCGATGCCGCTGCCCCTGCTGGCCATCGCCGATCTGATCGGCGTCCCGGAAGAAGACCGGGAGAAGATCTTCCACTGGTCCAACTGCATCATGAACACCGACGACCCGGATTTCGACGCCGATCCCACCACGGCCAACGCCGAGCTGATGGGCTACGCCTACAACATGGCCGAGGCCCGCCGGAAATGCCCGGCCGACGATATTGTCACCCGGCTGGTGCAGGCCGATATCGACGGTGACGGTGGAGACGGCATCACGGAGGTCGAGTTCGCGTTCTTCGTGATCCTGCTGGCCGTGGCCGGCAACGAGACCACCCGCAACGCCATGACCCACGGGATGAACGCCTTCTTCGAAAACCCGGACCAGTGGGAGCTTTTCAAGCGCGAGCGGCCCGACACCGCCATCGAGGAGATCATCCGCTGGGCCACACCGGTGCACTGCTTCCAGCGCACCGCACTCGTCGACACCGAGATCGGTGGGGTGACCATCCGCAAGGGCCAGCGCGCCGGGCTGTTCTACAGCTCGGCCAACTATGACGAAGAGGTGTTCGAGAACCCGTTCACCTTCGACATCCTGCGCAACCCCAATCCACACCTGGCCTTCGGCGGCAACGGCGCCCATTTCTGCATCGGCGCCAACCTCGCCCGCATGGAGATCAAGCTGATGTTCAACGAGATCGCCGACCAGATCCCCGATATCTCAAAACTCGCCGAGCCACTTCGCCTCCGCTCCGGCTGGATCAACGGAGTTAAGGACCTGCAGGTTTCCTACAAATAGTCCTTTAAGATTCCCGGGTGCGAACCCACGGCTGGTCCGGCGCCGCCCCGGCGAGCGATGAGGAGGCGGTCGCGCGCATTCTGGCCGCCGCCGGCAAGGCCATCGACGAACGCGGCGCAGACTTCTCGATCGCCGATGTCGCGCGCACGCTGGGTGTCACCCGCCAGACCGTCTATCGGTATTTTCCCAGCACCGATGCGCTGCTGATGCAGGCCGGTGTGGTCGCAGCCGCCGATTTCCTGGAGCGCCTCGCGTCCCACATCCAGGGCATGACCGATCCGATGGACGCCGCCGTGGAGGCGATCGCGACCGCATTGGAGTGGCTACCCAAGGACAAGCACATTGGGTTGCTGCTGGCGCCCGGCCGCTCCCCTGCCCTCACCGAATCGATGACCTCGGATATCGCCCTGCAGTTCGCACAGTCGGTGGTACGACGTTTCGACGTGGATTGGGCGGCCGCCGGGTTCGACGACGCCGATCTCGACGAGCTCGCCGAGTACCTGCTGCGCATCATCCAGTCGTTCGTCGTCGACCCGGGTCGCCCCCCGCGCACCGGGGCCGAGTTGCGCGCCTACCTGCGACGCTGGGTCGCTCCGGCGCTGAGGCCGGTGTGAGGGACGCGAATACCTGGATCGGCATCGGCAAAGTGGCGCGGCCGGCTTTCCCCACGGGCGGCGTGGCGACGGTGACTCTGTGATCAGGTGATCACACGACGGTCAACGGCAGCGACTTGCGCTCCTCGAACACCCAGGACGCACCGCCACTGAACTCGCAGACCTCGACCTCGGGATGCTTCTTGGCCGCGGTGTCGGTCTCGATGACGCGCACGGTCCAGTCCGACTCGGTACCGGACACCGCGGCACGCAGATGGGGATCGACCGCCGCCACGATCGCCTGCAGCGGGGCGTCGGCCACCGGTGAGACCAGCGAGATCCATGAGCCGTCCGCATAGGCCGGCGAGCGGCGCACGTGCACGAAATCCGGGTCGACATCGGCGGACACATAGGCGGCCGGGTTGAGCAGCGGGTGCAGTTCGAGCACCCGCAACGCGCCGCGTACGTCCGTGCTGAGCTTGAGCGCCTTGTGAATTCGCGAGGCGGCCACACCGGCGATGCCGATCAACTGCTTCGTGCGGATCGACCGCGCGAGGGCCACATCGTCCTTGGCGCGCTTCTCCACGGCAATCGTGAACGACTTGACCAATAGGTGCATCTGGATGCAGACCTCATCGGCGATCCGGACCAGCGCCGAGTGGGAGAACGCACCGAAGTCGACGTCGGCGAGCAGATCGCCCGAATAGTCGGCCATACCTTCGTCGTTCGGGTCGATCGGATCCAGCTCGATCGAGTGAGCATGGGTGGCACCCACGATGTCCATCGCCGGGATGAACGGCGCTGGCGGGTAGGACTCGTCGATGATGACGGTCCAGCGGCAGTGCGGATGCTGGTCCAACGGCGTCCTGGGCGGCCGGTGGATGGGCCGGACCTGCGCCTTGCGGTTGGTGGCCAGCGCGGTGGCATCGAAGGTGGGGTCCTCGATGTCGTGGCACATGCCTTTGACGTAATCGTCGCCCATCGGTTCGACGTCGAGCAGCGCACCGCAGTGGTCCAGATAGAACTCGCCGTGCCAGCGGTCGTGCACGATATAGCGGAAGTCCATGAACTGCGGCGGCGCGCCGATATCGAGCTGCAGGCCCTTGAAGAGCGTGAAGATGTCCACGCCCTCGTACTTGAGCGCCTTCTGCATCCGCCTGGTGTACAGCGGACTGGAGGCCGCCCACTCCTCGATGGCGATCTGCAGCATTTCCTCACGGCCGAACGACGATATGCACCATGCCATTCCGGACCGGTCGATCAACTGGCCGATCAGCAGCAACTCCGGGACCAGGGTCGCCAGCTCGTCGCGTGTCAGCGCGGCATATCTACTGTTCATCGACGCTGCCCCCGGAATGCATCTTCACCGCGGCGTTGACATTGCCCTTCTTGTCCTCGCCGGCACCGCGCTCGGCCGCCTTCTTACGCTGCCGCACCACCTTGCTCACCGCGCCGTCCAGCTTGGAACCCAACGGGAACCCGAGGTAGTGGGTCAGGAACACCGACACCTCTTTGAGTTCCTCCGCGGTGATCTCCCCGTTGTGCAGTGCGGCGTTGATCTGGATCTCGGCCAGATCCGAATTTCCCACCGCCGTCACCGCGGCGAGCGTCAGCAGGCGCTTGTCCCGCATCGACAACCCCGGCCGGGTCCAGATGGTGCCGAAGAGGTGTTCGACGGTCAGGTCGAAGTACGGGTCGCCCTGGATATCGGGCATCTCCCAGCCGTAGACCTCGTTCATCTTCTGCAGGCCCTGCTGGCGACGATCGTCAGAACTCACTGCGTCACTCCTTCGTGTGCGGTACGCCGAGGCCGTCGGCCAGGCGGTCCAGCGCCACCTTGGCCAGCGGAAGATCCACTCCCACAACCTCGCCCAGCCCGAGTGCGAGCGTCAGGTCCTTCTCCGCCAGACCGCGGGTGTGGATGAACATGTCATATATCCAGTGGTCGGGAGTCAGCTGCCTGGTGTCATCGCGCACCATGATGGCCCCGGGCCCGCCGCTCTGTGCGTCGCTGTGGCGCACCACCCGGCCCAGCTTCTGCAGATCGATACCGGACGCCTCGGCCAGTTGCTGCGCCTCACATGCGGCCGCGAACCCGATGAACGTGAGCATGTTGCGAGCCAGCTTCATCCTGGTACCCGCGCCGGGCTCGCCGGCACGCACCACCATCGACGCCCATTTCTTGAACACCGGCTTGACCAATTCGTAGGCTTCGTCGCTCGCGCCCACCATGACAGCCAACTCGCCCTTGTCGGCGGCACCTGCGCCACCACTGACCGGCGCGTCGACCACATGGATGCCCTTGGACCGCAACTGCTCGGCAAGCTCAGCCGCGGTGTTCGGCTCGATCGTGGAGTGGATCGCGATCACCGTGCCCGGCGTGGCGTGCTGAGCCAGCCGGCCGACGACGTCACGCACCTGCGCGTCGGTGAGCACGGTGACACTGATGACATCAGCCTTGGCCACCTCGGCGATGTCGCCCGCCGCCGTCGCGCCCGATTCGGCGAAGGGTGTCATCGCGTCGGTGCGCACATCGAACACCGTGAGTCCGCCGGGCCAGTCGACCAGCCTTCTGGCCATCGGTGCGCCCTGGTTGCCCAGGCCGATGTACCCCAGTCTCAGCTCGCTCATGCCCGGAAGATCTGTCCGCCATCGACGTTGAAGATCTGGCCGGTGATCCAGTTGGCTTGATCGGAGAGCAGGAACAGAAGCATGCCGACCAGGTCCTCGGGCTGCCCCATCCGCGACAGCGGGATGGCCTTGACGATATCCGCGACCATCTCCTGCGGAGTGGTGCTGCGGTTGGCTTCGGTGTCGATCGGTCCCGGGGCGATGGCGTTGATCCGGATGTTCTGGCCGCCGAGCTCGCGGGAGAGCTGCTGGGTGAGACCGTTGATACCGACCTTGGCCAAACCGTAGAAGTTCGAGTAAAGCCATGCCGCCGTGGAGGACTGGTTGACGATCGCCCCGCCACCGCGCTTGGCCATCTTCTTGTAGACCGCCCGGGTACACCACAACGCACCGTCGAGATTGACGCTCATGAACTTCTTGTAGTACTCGGGGTCGACGGTGAGCAGGAAGTCCAGCTTCATTCCGCCGAAGATGGCGGCGTTGTTCACCAGGTGGTCGATACCACCGAATTCGGCCAGCGTCTGGTCCGCCATCGCCTTGGCCGACACCGGATCCGACACGTCGACGGGCAGCGCGAGCGCGGTCCCGCCCTCCCCTTTGATACCGTCGGCGACCTTCTGGGCGCCCTCGAGGTTGATATCGGCGACGACGACCGCCGCGCCTTCCCGGGCCAGCGCCTCGGCGTAGGCCTGGCCGATACCGCCGCCGGCACCGGTGACGATGGACACCTTATTGTCGAACTGCCCCATGATTTCCTCTCGCCACGCCGGCGGGGCCGGCAATGTTGGTGTGTATTCGCTCTAGGTCGCGAGGGTCGCGATGAGCTTGGTTTCCAGATATTCCTCGAAGCCGGCCACGCCCATCTCGCGGCCGATTCCGGACTGCTTGTAGCCACCGAATGGAGCATCGGCCGAATACCAGACGCCGCCGTTGACATTGACCGTGCCGACGCGCAGCCGCGAGGCGACCGCCTGCGCACGAGCGTCGTCACCGGAGAACACCGTGCCCGACAGGCCGTAGGGCGAATCGTTGGCGATGCGTACCGCATCGTCATCACCGTCGTGGGCGATGACCGTCAGTACCGGGCCGAAGATCTCTTCGCGGGATACCCGGGCCGAATTGTCCAGGCCGGCAATGACGGTCGGCTCGATGAAGTAACCGGTGTCCAGGTCCGCCGGCCGTCCGCCGCCACAGGCGAACCGGCCACCCTCGGCGATCGCCGAGTCCAGATAGCCCTGGATACGATCGCGCTGCCGGGCCGAGATCACCGGGCCACAGACGGTGCGTTTGCTGTTCGGATCGCCCGGCTTGATACCGCCGAGGGTCGCCGCCGCCGCCTCGACGGCGGCGTCGTACTGGGCCCGCGGCACGACCAGCCGGGTGGTGATCGCGCAGCCCTGTCCGGCGTGCATGGCAACGGTGAAGGCCGCCATCGCGCACGCGCCGCCCAGGTCCGCGTCGTCGAGCACCAGGAACGCCGACTTGCCGCCGAGTTCGAGGAACACCTTCTTGATGGTGACCGCGGCATCGGCCATCACGGCACGTCCGGTGTTGGTCGATCCGGTGAACGAAACGATGTCCACCCGTGGGTCTTTGGACAGCAGCGCGCCGACACCGTGGTCATCGGAGGTGACGATGTTGAACACCCCGGGTGGGAAATCGGTGTGCTCGGTGACGATCTCGCCGAGCACCGCGGCGGCCCACGGGGTATCCGGGGCCGGCTTGAGGATCAGGGTGTTGCCGGCCGCCAGCGCCGGTCCCACCTTGGCGAGATTGATCTGGTGCGGGAAGTTCCAGGGAGTGATCGCACCGACGACGCCGACAGCCTCCCGGGCGACGGTGCGGTTGGTCGGGATTCCCTGTGGTGTCGCATAGCCGAGCTCGGTGCGCCACTGGTAGCTCTCCGCGGTGTCGGCGCAGAACGCCAGGTCATCGATCGGCCCTTCCAGCTGGGCACCCGAGGTCAGCATGCGCGGCGCACCCACCTCGGCGATCGTCAGTTCCCGCAGTTCTTCTACGTTCGCCTGCAGAGCCTCGCGCAATTGGCGCAGGCAACGCACGCGCAGCTCGGTGTTGGTGGACCAATCGCTGTCGTCGAAGGCCGCCCGGGCTGCCCCGATCGCGGCCGACATATCCGCGTGATCAGCGTTCGCCGCCACCCCGAGAACTTCCTCGGTGGCGGGGTTGACGGTCTCGAACGTGCCCGCACTTCCGGTGACCAGCTTGCCGTCGATGAGCAATCGGCTCTCGCGGTCGGCGATCAGCGACATCCGCACTCTCCCCTTACATCCATCCAGCCATCCCAGCCGGTTCGTTCCTGGACAACTGTCCGGCAACACTCCTTCGAACCATAACCGCAGCCCAGTCGCAGTGGCAAGACCGGATTACTTCCACATCGCGAATAGCACTATTTTCCTGCACCTTTGACTCTGAGACTTGCCGCAGACCGGCAATATCCGATAACTTGGACATGTGTCCAGCGATGCCGTGGTAGCCGCCACAAGCGAAACAGCGGAGACGCCGCGTAACCGCCGCCAGGAGGAGACCTTCCGCAAGGTCCTGACTGCCGGGATGGAGATGCTGCGCGAGTCGTCCTACTCGGATCTGACGGTGCGTGCCGTCGCCGCCCGCGCCAAGGTCGCCCCGGCCACGGCCTACACCTACTTCTCGTCGAAGAACCATCTGATCGCCGAGGTCTACCTCGACCTCGTCAAGCAGGTGCCCTATTTCACCGACGTCAACGACAGCCTGACCAGCCGGGTACAACAGGCGCTGCGCAGTCTGGCCCTGGTGGTCGCCGACGAACCCGAGGTCGCCGCGGCGTGCACCGCGGCCCTGCTGACCGGTGGCGACCCCACAGTACGCAAAGTGCGTGATCGGATCGGCTCCGAGATCCACCGGCGTATCCGGTCGGCCGTCGGACCGGAAGCAGACCCCCGCGTCGTCTCCGCCCTCGAGATGACGTACTTCGGCGCGTTGGTCAATGCCGGCAGCGGCGCCTTCACCTACCACCAGATCGCCGATCGCCTGAGCTATGTGGTCGGCCTCCTCCTCGGAGATGACACATGAGCCTCAACACCGTCGAGCCGATCCTCGACCCCTACGATTACGACTTCCACGAGGACCCGTACCCGTATTACAAGCGGTTGCGCGATGAAGCCCCGCTGTACCACAACGAACAACGCAACTTCTGGGCGCTGTCGCGGCACAGCGACGTGCTGGCGGGTTTTCGCAACAGCGTCACCCTGTCCAACCGCCATGGCGTGTCCCTGGATCCGATCTCACGCAATGAGGAAGCCCACCGCGTGATGTCCTTTCTGGCACTTGACGATCCCGGGCATCTCCGGCTGCGCACGCTGGTGTCCAAAGGCTTCACGCCGCGGCGCATCCGCGAACTGGAGGGCCGGGTCACCGAGATCGCCCACCAGCATCTGGACGCTGCGCTGCAGAGCACCACATTCGACTATGTCGACGATTTCGCGGGCAAGTTGCCGATGGACGTCATCTCCGAGCTGATGGGAGTGCCGGACGAGGACCGGGTGCGGATCCGCGCGCTCGCCGACGGCGTGATGCACCGGGAGGACGGGATGCCGGATGTACCCGCTTCAGCCATCGAGGCCTCCGGCGAACTGCTGGTCTACTACGCCGACATGGTCAAGCAGCGCCGCAAGAACATCTCCGACGATCTGACCTCGGCACTGGTCGAGGCCGAGATCGACGGCGACCGGCTCACCGATGACGAGATCATGGCGTTTCTGTTCCTCATGGTGGTTGCCGGTAACGAGACGACCACCAAATTGCTTGCCAATGCCGCATATTGGGGTGCCAAGTTCCCCGACCAACTGGCCCCGGTGTTCGACAACCACGACCTGGTCACCCCGTGGGTCGAAGAGACACTGCGCTATGACGCCTCCAGCCAGATCCTGGCCCGTCTGGTCAGCGAGGACCTCACCTTCTACGACACCACCGTTCCGGCGGGCGATGTGCTGGTCCTGCTGATCGGCTCCGCCAACCGCGACGAACGCGTCTTCGAGAACCCCGACGAATACCGCATCGACCGTGAGATCGGTCCGAAGCTGGTGAGTTTCGGCAGCGGCGCCCACTTCTGCCTCGGCGCACACCTGGCGCGCATGGAGGCCCGGGTGGCACTGACCGAGTTGTTCAAGCGAATCCGTGGGTACGAGGTGGACGAGGCCAACGCCGTCCGCGTCCACTCCAGCAGCGTCCGCGGATTCGCTCACCTACCCATGACCGTCCAGCCCCGCTGAAAGGCCCGCTGAATGCCTCGTTTCGATCCCCTGCCCGCCCGTCGTCCGGCACTGGTCGCCGGCGCCTCCTCCGGTATCGGCGAGGCGACCGCGATCAGGCTCGCCCGCAACGGTTTTCCGGTGGCACTCGGTGCCCGCCGAGTGGAGAAGCTCGACGAGATCGTCGGCAAGATCCGCGCCGACGGCGGCGAGGCCATCGCCGTGCACCTCGATGTCACCGACCCGGATTCGGTGAAGGCCGCCGTCGAGCAGACCACCTCCGACCTCGGCGAGATCGAGGTGCTGGTGGCCGGCGCCGGCGACACCTACTTCGGCAAGCTCGACTCGATCAGCACCGAACAGTTCGAGTCCCAGATCCAGATTCACCTGGTCGGCGCCAACCGGCTCGCCACCGCGGTGCTGCCCGGCATGATCGAACGCCGGCGCGGTGACCTCATCTTCGTCGGATCCGATGTGGCACTGCGTCAGCGGCCGCACATGGGTGCCTACGGGGCCGCCAAGGCCGCCCTGGTCGCGATGGTGACCAACTACCAGATGGAGCTGGAAGGCACGGGCGTGCGCGCCTCGATCGTGCATCCCGGACCGACCAAGACGTCGATGGGCTGGAGCCTGCCCGCCGAGTTGATCGGACCCGCGCTGGAGGACTGGGCCAAGTGGGGTCAGGCGCGTCACGACTATTTCCTGCGCGCAGACGATCTCGCGCGGGCCATCACGTTCGTCGCCGAGACGCCGCGCGGCGGCTTCATCGCGAACATGGAACTCCAGCCCGAGGCTCCGCTGGCCGACGTCAAGGACCGCCAGAAGCTCGCGCTCGGTGAAGAAGGGATGCCTGCTTCGGCGGGCGGGAGCGAAGCGACAGGGGGTTCAGCACTGTGAGTGATCTCAAAGAGGTGGAACGCGTTTCCGGTGGCGAGGAGGAGCACGGCCACCTGGAGGAGTTCCGCACCGACCCCATCGGGCTGATGTGGCGGATCCGCGAGGAGTGCGGTGACGCCGGCTGGTTCCAGCTTGCCGACAAGCAGGTGGTGCTGCTGTCCGGCGCGGAAGCTAATGAGTTCTTCTTCCGGTCCACCGACAGCGAGCTCAATCAGGCCGAGGCCTACCCGTTCATGACGCCGATCTTCGGCGAGGGTGTGGTGTTCGATGCCGACCCAGAGCGCCGGGCCGAGATGCTGCACAACACCGCCCTGCGCGGTGAGCAGATGAAGGGCCACGCGGCCACCATCGAGAACGAAGTCCGCAAGATGATCCAAGGATGGGGCGAGAGCGGCGAGATAGATCTCCTGGAGTTCTTCGCCGAGCTGACCATCTACACCTCGACGGCCTGCCTGATCGGCCAGAAGTTCCGCAACCAGCTGGACTCGCGGTTCGCGAACTATTACCACCTGCTCGAGCGCGGTACCGATCCGCTCTGCTATGTCGACCCCTACCTGCCTATCGAGAGCTTCCGCATTCGCGACGAGGCCCGCGCCAGCCTGGTGGAGTTGGTGCAGGAGGTCATGAACGGCCGAATCGCGAACCCGCCTACCGACAAGAGCGATCGCGATCTGCTGGACGTGCTGGTCTCGATCAAGGATGAGGACGGCAATCCGCGCTTCACCGCCAATGAGGTCACCGGGATGTTCATCTCGTTGATGTTCGCCGGGCACCACACCAGCTCGGGCACGTCGAGCTGGACGCTGATCGAGCTGCTGCGCAACCCCGACTTCTACACCAAGGTCCAGAACGAGCTCGACGAGCTGTATGCCGACGGCCAGGAGGTGAGTTTCCATGCGCTGCGCCAGATTCCGAACATCGACAACGCGCTCAAGGAGACCCTGCGCCTGCATCCGCCGCTGATCATCCTGATGCGGGTCGCCCAGGACGAGTTCGAGGTCGCGGGACACCCGATCCACAAGGGCCAGATGGTGGCCGCCTCGCCGGCGATCTCCAATCGCATCCCCGAGGACTTCCCCAACCCGGATGCCTTCGACCCGGACCGCTACAACAAGCCGCGCCAGGAAGACCTGATCAACCGGTGGACCTGGATCCCCTTCGGTGCCGGCCGGCACCGGTGCGTGGGTGCGGCGTTCGCGCAGATGCAGATCAAGGCGATCTTCTCGGTGCTGTTGCGCGAGTACGAGTTCGAGATGGCGCAGCCTCCGGAGAGCTACCGCAACGACCACTCCAAGATGGTGGTGCAGCTGGCCCGGCCGGCGAAGGTGCGCTACCGCAAGCGCGTCAAGGAGTAGGTCCCGATGGGTTGCTACCGCGTGGAACTCGACGAGGATCTGTGCCAGGGGCACGCCATGTGCGAACTGGAGGCGCCGGATGTCTTCCGGGTGCCCAAGCGCGGTGTCGTCGAGATCCTCGACTCCGAACCCGCAGATGAGCTGCGCGAGGCCGTCGAGATGGCCGTCGACATGTGCCCCACCCGAGCTCTTACCCTGATCGAAAAAGACTAGGAGACAACGACAATGGCGTCACGTGAACAACTAGAGGACTGGACCGAGCGCTGGCTCAAGGCGAACCAGGACGCCGAGCAGGCCGGCGACTGGAAACCGTTGGCGGACTTCTATACCGAGGACGCCACCTACGGCTGGAACATCGGCCCCAAAGAAGACGTCATGTGCATCGGCCGGGACGAGATCCGCGATGTCGCGCTCGGTCTGGAGATGGAAGGCCTGGAGAACTGGGTCTACGAGTACCAGAAGGTGCTCATCGACGAGAAGCAGAACGAGATCGTCGGCTTCTGGAAGCAGATCGCCAACAAGTCCGACGGCAGCACCGACGAGATCTACGGCATCGGCGGCAGCTGGTTCCGGCTCAACGACCAGCTGCTCATCGAATGGCAGCGCGACTTCTTCGACTTCGGGCACGTGCAGAAGGCGTTCATGGACCTGATCACCTCGGGTGATCTCACCCCGACCATGCAGAAGCGCATCGAGCGCTCGCTGGCCGGCGAGAAGTTGCCCGGCTACTACCCCCTCGGCGAGGCGCCCGTTCCGCTCTGGTGAATCACCACCAAGCAGTTGCTTGGGGGCAGTGTGATGTGGCTAACTAGAGGCTCTAGTCTGGAGTTCGAGGCTCTCGTCGAAAGCAGGAGATATGAAGACCAAAGGCGCTCTGATCTGGGAATTCAACCAGCCGTGGTCGATCGAGGAAATCGAGATCGGTGACCCCGTCAAGGACGAGGTCAAGATCCAGATGGAAGCTTCGGGCATGTGCCATTCGGACCATCACCTGGTCACCGGCGATATCCCGATGGCGGGATTCCCGGTGCTCGGCGGCCACGAGGGCGCCGGCATCGTCACCGAGGTCGGCCCCGGAGTCGACCACATCGCACCCGGTGACCACGTCGTGCTGTCGTTCATCCCCTCCTGCGGTGAATGTCCCGCATGTCAGGAAGGCCTGCGCAACCTGTGCGACCTGGGCGCGGGACTACTCGCCGGCACCGCGGTGTCGGACGGCACGTATCGCATCCACGCCGTCAAGAACGGCCAGCCGGTCATTCCGATGACCCTGCTGGGCACCTTCAGCCCCTACATGGTGGTGCACAAGAGCTCGGTGGTGAAGATCGACCCGTCCATCCCCTTCGAGGTCGCCTGCCTGGTCGGCTGCGGTGTGACCACCGGCTACGGCTCCGCGGTCCGCAGCGGTGACGTGCGCCCCGGTGACGATGTCGTCATCGTCGGTGTCGGCGGTGTCGGCACCGGCGCCCTGCAGGGTGCGCTCAACGCCGGCGCGCGCAACGTCTTCGCGGTGGACCCGGTTGAGTTCAAACGCGACAACGCACTCAAGTTCGGCGCGACGCACGCCTACCCCGACATCTTCAGCGCGATGGCCGGCGTCGCCGAGGTCACGCAGGGCCGGATGGCGCACAAGACCATCGTCACGGTCGGTGAGCTCAAGGGCGAGGACATCGACCACTACATGAACATCACCGCCAAGGGCGGCACCGTCGTGGCCACCGCCGTCGCGAACATGGCCAGCAACGATGTGAAGTTGAACCTGTCGATGTTGACCCTGCTGCAGAAGCGCCTACAGGGCACCATATTCGGTGGCGGCAACCCGCATCACGACATCCCGCAGCTGCTGTCGATGTACAAGGCCGGCCGGCTCAACCTCGACGACATGGTCACCCGCCAATACAAGCTGGAGCAGATCAACGACGGCTACGCCGACATGCTGGAGGGCCGCAACATCCGCGGTGTCATCCGCTACACGGACGCCGATCGCTGAGTGTGATTTCGGCGCGCTTACCTGCGAGGACCGCGGGTAGGCGCGCCGAAATCGCTGAAAGGACACCATGACCGAGTCACCCGTCGTCATCGCATCCGAGGCGTCCTGGCGTTGCGTGCAGTCCGGCGACCGCGAAGGCTGGCTGGCTCTGATGGCCGACGACATCCTGGTCGAGGACCCGATCGGGGAGGCGGTCACCAATCCGAGCGGCACCGGGGTGCGCGGCAAAGAAGCGCTGGCAGCGTTCTACGACACCAATATCGGGCCCAACAAGCTGACCGTCACCCGCGAGGCAACGTTCCCGTCCAGCTCGCCGGCCGAGATCGCCTACATCCTGGTGCTGCGCACCGAGTTTCCGAACGGCTTCGTCGCCAGTGTGCGCGGCGTATTCACCTACCGGGTGAATGACGCCGGCCTGATCACCAATCTGCGCGGCTACTGGAACATGGATGCCATGGAGTTCACCGAGGCGGAGCACGCCGATTAGCGATCTGCTGGCCGGCCGCGCTGCCGTCGTGGTCGGCGGGACCCGCGGGATCGGCCTGGCCGTCGCCGAGCTACTGGCATCCCAGGGTGCGTCGGTGGTGGTCAACGGCCGCCACCGGGAAGCCACCGACGACGCGGCACAGCGTGTCTCGGGTCTCGGCGTCGCAGGATCGCCGGCCGACCCGGACGTCGCCGACGGCCTGATCGACGCGTGCGTGGCTGCGTACGGGCGCATCGATATCCTGGTCAACTGCGCGGGCACCCCAGAGCCCACCGGATCATCCATCCTGAACGTCACCTCGGCACAGTTCCGCGACCTACTCGACGCACACCTGCTGACGGCATTCGAGACCTGCCGCGCCGCCGCACCGCAGATGGTCCGGCAGGGCTCCGGCGCCATCGTGAACACCAGTTCGTTCGCCTTCCTCGGCGACTACGGCGGTACGGGATATCCGGCCGGCAAGGGCGGGGTCAACAGCCTGACGCTGGCCCTCGCAGCCGAACTCAAAGAGCACGGGGTGCGGGCGAATGCGGTCTGCCCGGGTGCACGTACCCGGCTGTCCGAAGGCTCGGATTACGAGCAACACATCGCCGAGCTGAACCGGCGGGGACTGCTCGACGACGTCAGCGCCCAGGGTGCGCTGGATGCCGCCCCGCCCGAGTACGTCGCCCCCACCTACGGCTATCTGGTCAGTGACCTCGCCGAGCACATCACCGGCCGGATCTTCATCGCCGCCGGCGGATTCGTCGGTGAGTTCGCCCGGCCCGAAACAGGATTCATCGGCTACCGGGATCACAAGGACACGCCGCCGTATGCGATCGAGGACGTGCACGCGTTGATCGGCGGTTAGTTCGCACGGATCAACCGGCCGTGCGCGATCAGCGAGCCGACCTGTTTGAGCCGCTTGCTGCGGATGCTGACGTCATAGGCCAGGATGTGGTCGACGGTGGCCAGTCGCTCGGCCAGGTAGCGATAGAAGTGCTCGACGTCGCGACATATCACCACGACCATCAGGTTGGCCGAGCCACTGATCGCGACGACCGAGGCCACTTCGTCGTGCACCACGATCTGTTCGGCCGTCGTGGTGAGATGTCGTGGTGAGGTCGAGATCCACATGGTCGCGTTGAGCGTGTATCCGAGTAGTTCGGGTAGCACATCGAGGTCGTAGGACAGGGTGTCGGAGTCCTGTAGTGCCGCCAACCGGCGCTTGACCCGCGCCGGTGACCACCCGGTGAGTGCGGCCAACGCACTGTCAGAGATACGCCCGTCATCGGCCAACGCGTCGATCAGCCGCTGGTCATCGGGGGACGGTGGGCCAGGTCGATTCGGGTGTGCGGCCTCCGACGGTTGCAACGCGGCGATCTGCGCCGCACTGAGCGGGCGGCCGTGGCCGGTCCAGTGACCACTGGATGCCTGCCCGAACACCTTGAGCACCAAGTTCACTCGGACATCGAGAACCGCAGACGTGCGGGGTAGCCGGTGCAGCAAGCCGTCGCCGGTATCACCGATCGGCGCACGGACAACGCAGATCAGCTCGGTACCGCCGGACAGCACATTGGCGTGCGTCACCTCGGGCCAACGAACCAACGCCTCCGCCAGCTTGGGTACGTTGTCCGGTTTGGCGCGCACCCGCACGATCCACTGGCACTCGCCGTAGACCCTCGGGTTCACCACTCCGATCACCCTGAGTACGCCGTCGCGGCGCAGCGCCCGATAGCGCCGGGCGACCGTCTGCTCGCCGGCGCCGATGACCTCGGCGATCCGCCGGAAGGGCGCCCGAGGAGCGATCTGCAGAGCGTGCAGAATTTGACCGTCGAGACGCTCCATGGTGTCGATAACACTACGCCCGTGAGGTCTTTGTCGCCTATTTTTGCCGTTTCGATGCGAATCCCTGGCTGGATTCGCGCAACCGACCAATGCTGAACACCATGAATCTGACCGGCAATGCCGCCGCGCTCAACACGACCGAAACGAAGGACGCGCTGTGAAACTGGGAATCGGGTTGCCGAACCACATTGCCGGGGTGGCGGGTACAGGCATCACGGAGTGGGCGCGCCGCGCCGAAGAACGCGGGTTCGAATCCGTCACCACGATCGACCGGCTGTGCTACCCGGGTCTCGACTCGCTCATCTCACTGGCCGCCGCGGCCGGCGCCACCACCGACGTGACGCTGGTGACGAATGTCCTTCTCGCCCCGGTGTATCCGATGGTGCCGCTGGCCAAGCAGATCGCCGGCGTGGCGCAGATATCCGGCGGACGACTTGTCGTCGGTCTGGGTGTGGGCAACCGACCCGACGACTATGCAAGCACCGGAACGGACTTCGACCGCCGAGGGAAGATCCTCGACGAGCAGGTCGAGCGGATGCGCCGGCTCTGGACCGGCGCCGGCGATGCGCCGTTGTGCGCACCCGTATCGGTTCCCTTGCTGTTCGGCGGACGGTCGGCGGCCACGGTCCGGCGGGTGACGACCGTCGGCGACGGCTGGGCCGCCGGCGCTGTCCGCCACTATGACGTCCAGGCCGAACTGGTCCAGCGCATTCGCTCCGGCTGGGCGGCCGCCGGCCGTAGGGGCCACCCGTATCTGCAGGCGTCGGTGAACTTCGGGCTCGGACCCGAGCAGGCGATCGCCGCCGGAAAGGACCACCTGGCAAGGTATTACGGGTTCAGCCCGGAGTACGCGCAGGTGAACGTCGACGATATGGTCAGCTCGCCCGATGAGGCTCGTGACACGGTCCGACGGTATCGGGCTCTCGGGTTCGACCGACTGCTGTTCCATCCGACGACCGCCGGGGTCGAGCAGCTCGACCGTCTCGCCGACGCGATCCTCTAGCCCGGCTAGCGCCGATGCACCCCGAACGCCCGGCGCAGCGCGACGAAGCGCACCAGGGTGGCCACCAGGTTCGCCACCACCAACACGGACAGTTCGACCGCCTTGTCCTTGGTGAGACCGAAGTGGTGCAACACCAGCAGTGACCCACTGGTGATCGCCAACCCGAAGAGGAAGACCAGCAGGCCGCCGGCCTGGTGGCGGGCCACGCCGGCGCGGCCACGGATGCCGAAGGTGAACGCCCGGTTGGCCGTCGTGTTCCCGATCGCGGTGAGCAGCAAGGCCGTCAGGTTGGCGGCCTGAGCGCCCATCGCCGCGTGCAGCGCCATGAACAGCAGGGCGTAGGCGACCGTGCTGATCACGCCGACGATGCAGAACCGGGCCAGTTGGCCGACCATGCCGGGCGGCACGCCGGGTACCAGGGGCTCGCGCCCGAGACTGGCCTGCAGTTCGCGCAGCGGCAGGGCACCGGTGGCCAGCGCTCGTCCCACCCGCCAGCAGCCCTTGAGATCGTCGATCGTGGTCGCAAGGATGTCGACGCGGGAGTCGGGATCGTCGACCCAGTCGACCGGGACCTCGTGGATACGCAGCCCGGCCCGCTCGGCGATCACCAACATCTCGGTGTCGAAGAACCATCCGGTGTCTGCCACCAAGGGCAGCAGCTGGCGGGCCACGTCGGCGCGCACCGCCTTGAACCCGCACTGCGCGTCCGAGAACCGTGCACCGAGGGCGCCGCGCAGGATGAAGTTGTAGGAGCGCGAGATGAATTCACGCTTCGGGCCGCGCACCACCCGCGCCGACGCGGCCAATCTGGATCCGATCGCCACATCCGAATGCCCCGAGATCAACGGCGCGACCAACGGCATCAGCGCCGAGAGGTCGGTCGAGAGGTCGACGTCCATATAAGCCACCACGGTGGCCGGGGAGGCCATCCACGCGGTGTACAGGGCGCCGCCTCGGCCCTTGCGGTCCAGATGGATCACGTCGACACCGGGCAGTTCAGCCGCCAACCGGCGCGCGACCTCAAGGGTCGAATCGGTACTTGCGTTGTCCGCGACGGTGATCCGGGTGGCGTAAGGCACCTGCTCAGCGAGGTAGCGATGCAGCTGGGTCACGCAGGCGGGCAGATCGTGTTCCTCGTTGTACACCGGGATGACGATGTCCAGAACCGGGGTTTCCCGCGCAGGCTGGAACAAGCCCCCGTCCGCCTGGGCGCGAGCCAGCTCGGTCATATCGTTCACACTCCCGTGACGAGCTGCCACGACACTGCCGCCGGCCTGGGAGCTTGCTGCGCCCTGACTATGCTCGGTACTCATGGCGACCGTCTTCACCATGATCATCAACGGGGATCTGCCCGGCCGTTTCGTCTACGAGGACGACGAGGTGGTCGCGTTCCTGACCATCGAACCGATGACGCAGGGGCACACACTGGTGGTGCCGCGGGCCGAGGTGGACAACTGGCAGGAACTGGATCCCGCGGTGTTCAACAAGGTGATGTCGGTGGCGCAGCTCATCGGTAGGGCGGTCACCACGGCGTTCGACGCCGAACGCGCCGGCCTCATCATCGCCGGGCTTGAGGTGCCGCATCTGCACGTGCACGTGTTCCCCGCCCGCAATCTCAGTGATTTCGGCTTCGCCGGCGTCGACCGCAATCCGTCCGCGGAGTCGCTCGACGAGGCTCAGGCCAAGATCAAGGCCGCCCTGGCTCAGCTGGCCTGAACGGTATCCGCGCCGGTCGTGGCGGTCACCGCCGGCGCGGCTCCGGCCGCCTCCGCGATGCGCGGCAGGTTCACCCGGAACTGGCAGCCGTGGCCCGGGGCGGTGCGCACCGACACCGTGCCGCCGTGGGCGTGTACCAGCGAGTCGACAATCGACAGGCCCAGCCCGGTGCCGCCACTGGCGCGCGTACGCGACGAGTCGGCGCGGTAGAACCGCTCGAAGACCCGTTGGGCGTCCTCGCTGCTCATCCCCGGCCCTTCGTCGCAGACCTCGAGCACCGCGTGTTGCTCGTCGGTGCCCACGCGCACCGTGATGCCCGCGGATTCCGGGGTGTGCTGCAGGGCGTTGGCCACCAGATTGCTCAGCACCTGGCGCAGCCGGGCTTCGTCACCGAGCACCTCGGGTGTGCCCGGTCCGTCGAACACTTCCATCCGGATATGGCGGGCGGGCGCCACCGATTGGGCGTCGTGCACGGCGTCGCTGGCCAGGGCCAACAGGTCGACCCGGTTCTGTTCGAGCGGGCGCTGCACATCCAGACGGGCCAGCAGCAGCAGATCCTCGACGAGCAGACCCATCCGTCGGGCCTCGCTCTCGATACGGCCCATCAGCATGTCCACATCTCGTGCGGCGCCCTGCCGGTACAGCTCGGCATAGCCGCGAATGGTGGTCAGCGGCGTCCGTAACTCGTGGCTGGCATCGGTGATGAAGCGCCGCATCCGTTCCTCGGAACCGCGGGCAGCTTCCGCGGAGGAGTCCGATGAAGCCACCGCACGCTGGATCTGCGCGAGCATGCCATTCAGCGCGAGCGAGAGCCGGCCGACCTCGGTACGCGGATCACGTTGCGGCACACGCCGTTCCAATTCACCCGCGGCGATGGCCGCCGCAGTCTGCTCAACCTCGACCAGCGGCCGCAGGCTGCGATGTACCACCGCGAAACCGGCCACACCGAGCACCAGCAGCACCGCCAGGCCGATGCCCACCTGGGCGTAGATCAGAGCGCGAACCGTCGACTGCACCTCGGAGAGGTCGATGGCGACGGTGGTGAGCTCGCCGTGCGGACCGCGCACCGTCATGGCGCGCCATTCCACCCTGGATCCGTCGACCGAGCCGACCGTGACCGGTACCGGGCCGACGTTGTTGTCGTCGGGCAGATCCGGTTCGGCGTCGCGGTCGTTGACCGCCATCCAGATGCGGCCGTCCGGGCCGATACCCCGGACATAGAAGTTCGACGGCGGCCGGCCCGGATTCGGATCTTCGGGTGTCAGCGTGGGCTGGTTGGGCATCCGCCGGGGCGCCTGCGCCCAGCTGCGCGAGGCATCCAACAGGGTCTGGTCGATCCGGTCGACCTCGGTGTGCGACATGATCGAGGTGACCGCGATCCCCGAGGCGAGCAGGCCGAACGCCACCAGCACCAGGGTGGCGGCGACCAGGCCCACCCGCAGCGGTACACCGCGGCGGCGTTGTTCGGTCATGTACTCATTGTTGGCCGGGATGGCCCGGCCGTCCGGGCGTTGGAGAATCAGCGGGGCTCGCGCAGCACGTAACCCACACCGCGCAGGGTGTGCAGCAGGCGCTTCTCACCGGTGTCGATCTTGCGGCGCAGGTAGGACACATAGGACTCGACGACGTTGACGTCGCCGCCGAAGTCGTAACGCCACACATGGTCGAGGATCTTGGGCTTGGACAGCACCGTGCCGGCGTTGATGATGAAGTAGCGGAGCAGCGTGAATTCCGTCGGCGACAACGAGACGGGCTCACCGGCCTTCCACACCTCGTGGGTGTCCTCGTCGAGTTCGATATCGGCGAACGTCAGCCGGGCATTGCGGGGTTCCTCGATACCGCGGCCGGTGCGGCGCAGGATGACCCGCAGCCGGGCCACCACCTCTTCCAGGCTGAACGGCTTGGTGACGTAGTCGTCGCCACCGAGCGTGAGCCCGGCGATCTTGTCCTGCAAGGTGTCGCGGGCGGTGAGGAACAGGGCCGGGGCGTCGATACCGTCGGCTCGCAGCCGACGCAGCACGCCGAAGCCGTCCATCCCCGGCATCATCACGTCGAGGATCACCGCGTCGGGCTTGACCTCGCGCGCCTTGTCCAGCGCGGCCGGTCCGTTGGATGCGGTGTGCACCTCGAAACCTTGGAACTTCAGGCTCACCGAGAGCAGCTCGACGATGTTCACCTCGTCGTCCACCACGAGGATCCGCGCTTCGGGAATGCTTTCAGGTACCGCCGCCATAGCCATACAACTACTGTCCACCCGCCGTTTGGACTCATCCTGCATACCCACTGTGAGATTCCTGTGAACCTGGGAGTCCCATGTGAGGATAACCCCCTCGACCGGCCGCGCGGTCCGTGCGCACGCACCTAGACTGGCGCCATGAACCTCGGCAACACCGTCGTGCAGTTTGCCACGGCTCCGGTCCGGCTCGGACTCGCCATTGCCGACCTGGGATTGAGCATTGCCGGCGGGACACTCAAGACTGTCCAACGTTCGCTGAACGACCCGAATCAGATGAGCGGCGCCACCTCGTTCGCCGCCATGCTCGGCCTCGACGAAGCCGTCAACCGGGCCAATCGGCTGGCCAGGCTGATGGATGACGACGCCCCGCTCGGTCGTGCACTGGCCCCTGAGGGCCCGGTCAATCAGCTGCTGCGCCAGGGCGGACTGGTCGACCAGCTCACCGCCCCGGGCGGGCTCATGGACCGGCTGACCGCCGAGAACGGGCCGGTGGCGCGCGCGCTGGCCAAGGACGGGCTGATCGATCAGCTCACCGCGGAGGGCGGCCTGATGGACCGGCTCACCGCCAGCGGTGGCGTGGTGTCCCGGGTCATCGAGCCAGGCGGTCTGGCGGACCGGTTGCTCGCGCAGGACGGTGTGGTCGAGCGGGCCCTGCGCCAGGACGGCGTCGCCGATCAGCTGCTGTCCGAGAACGGCCCGGTCGGACGGGCGCTGGCCCCCGGCGGCCTGGTCGAACAGGTGACCGCCGAGGGCGGCCTGATCGACCGGCTCACCACCGACAGCGGCGCGTTGTCACGGCTGATCGCACCCGGGGGCCTGGCGGATCAGCTGCTGGCCGACGACGGGCTGATCGAACGGGTACTGCGCGAAGAAGGGGTTGCCGACCGACTGCTCGCCGAGGGTGGCCTTCTGGACACCCTCACTGACCCGGACGGCCCGCTGCTCAAACTGGCCGATGTCGCCGACACCCTGAATCGGTTGACCCCCGGGCTGGAAGCCCTCGCACCCACCATCGATGCGCTGCACGAGGCGGTCATCACGCTGAGCCAGGTGGTCAATCCGCTCAGCAATATCGCCGGCCGCATCCCGTTGCCGCGACAGCGCAACCGGCGCGGCGCGCCTCGTCCGGTCACCTCGCAGCGCGTCATCGATCACGAAGACTGACCCGCTAAGCTGTCCCGGTACCAACGCCTCCTTAGCTCAGTGGTAGAGCAACATACTTGTAATATGTAGGTCATCGGTTCAATCCCGATAGGGGGCTCCACTTCGCCATCAACTTGTCGGTGCCCGCCCGTAGCTTGACTCCATGCGGCACTGCATCGGCTGTGGCACAGAGCTTTCCAAACGCAGCCAGAAGATGTACTGCGGCAATGCCTGTCAGGCACTGGTTCGGCGTGACGCGAACACAAAGGTATGGCTCGAATCGGGCGAAGCTTGGGTCGACAGTCGTCGCGGTCACTACATCCGCGCATATCTCGCCGAAGCCCAATCGGGCCGGTGCGCAATCTGCGGCAGGGCAAGCACGTGGCGGGACCTCCCGCTGGTCTTGATCCTGGACCACATCGACGGGAACCCCACCAACAATCGCCGCGAGAACCTGCGACTCATCTGCCCGAACTGCGACTCTCAGCTGCCGACGTACAAGAGCCGCAATCGCGGCAACGGCCGCAGTTACCGCAGGAAGCGCTACGCCGACGGGCTGTCGTACTAGCGGTAGTCGATGACCACCCGGCCGTCGATCTGACCGGACTCCATCCGGGCGAAGATCTCGTTGATGTCCTCCAGGCGCGCGCTGTGCACGGTCGGATGGATGAGCCCGCGCGCGTAGAAGTCCAACGCCTCCACCATGTCCTGGCGGGTTCCCACGATGGATCCGCGGATGGTCAGACCCTTGAGCACAATGTCGAATATCGGGGCCGGGAACTCGCCCGGAGGCAGCCCGTTGAACACGATGGTGCCGCCACGGCGCGCCAGACCGATCGCCTGACCGAACGCTTGCGGGTGCACCGCGGTGACCAACACTCCGTGGACCCCGCCGGTGGCCTTCTGGACTTCGGCCACCACATCGCAGGTGCGGGCATTGACGGCGACCTCGGCACCGAGGCGGGTGGCCAAGTCAAGCTTGGTGTCGTCGATGTCCACCGCCACCACCCGCAGACCCATCGCGCGGGCGTATTGCACGGCGATGTGGCCCAGGCCGCCGATCCCCGAGATGGCCACCCATTGACCGGGCCGGGTGTCGGTGACTTTCAAACCCTTGTACACGGTGACGCCCGCACACAGGATCGGCGCCAATTCCAGCGGGTCCGCGCCCTCCGGGAGTCGTGCCGCGTAGGCGGCGTTGACCAGCATGTAGGAGCCGAAGCTGCCGTTGACGCTGTAGCCACCGTTGCGCTGACCTTCGCACAGCGTTTCCCACCCGGTACGGCAGTAGTCGCAGTGCCCGCATGCCGACCAAAGCCAGGCATTTCCGACCTTGTCGCCGACTTTCAGATCCTCGACGCCGTCGCCGATCGCCACGACGGTGCCGCATCCCTCATGCCCGGGAACGAACGGGGGCTGCGGCTTGACGGGCCAATCACCGTGCGCGGCATGCAAATCCGTGTGACAGACGCCGGAGGTTTCGAGTTTGACCAACACCTCACCGGGACCCGGTGTCGGCAGCTCGAGACTCTGCACCTCCAGCGGCTCACCGAAGGCGGTGACGACGGCGGCGCGCATCAAGCCGGTGGCTGCACCGGTCGCAGGACTGCTCAGTGTTCTGGTCATGTAGTGATTCCAGTCCGGAACGGACGCGCTGCGTAGGGTCTTTGGGCCTTGGCCGAAGAACCCGAAGGCCTTCCGCGACGGACGTAGGCCCCTCAGTGATTCAGCGGAAGGTCTCACCCAGTCGGCCGCCGAGTTGCTCGTCGGCCTGCTCGTAGGTGGACGCGGCGGCCGCCAACTTGGTGGCGTAGCCGGACATCTCATCGGTCATGTGCTGCGCCTGCGCCGCGAACGATTCCCCCGCGAGCCGGCACGCCGCGCCGGAGGACAGATTCGCCACACCTTCGGCGGCAGCGGCCATAGCACCGCCGATATCGAGGCCGGCCACCGTCGACGCGAGGTGCGCCTGCGCCGCCGACGCGGCCCGCACGGCCGCAGGATCGACGGACAACGGTGCGGTCATACATTCGAGTCTAAGGTCGCTGCCGAACCTCGCTGCGCATCGATCGTGTGTAGCTTCGTCGACATCCGACAGGGAGGAACCGTCATGGCCGAGGCCGGATTCTGGGTGGCGTGGGGGCTGCCGGCGCGGGGTCGCGAGACCAACGCCCTGGATGTGCTGCGGAAATCCCGCGACTATCTGCAGGCGGCGGCCCGTGACGGGCGGATCGAGCGGTTCGACACGGTGATCCTGCGCCCGCAGAGTGTGGAACTCGGGGGCTTCTTCCTGATTCAGGGCAGCACGGCGCAGCTCGACGCGCTGCGCCGTGATTCGGGCTTCGAAACGTGGGTCAACCAGGTCCAGCTGGTCGCCGATCGGGTCGCGGCCGTGGACGCCTGGGTGGACACCGGCATCGACGAGGCGATCAGCCTGTACGAGGACGCACTGCGCGAAGCCGGTCTGAGTGACTGATGGGATTCGTGTAACAAATGTGGTCTCCGCTGCGAAAATGGAGCGGGTTGCACTGACGAGTGCCCCAGTCGATTGACGGAGGACGCAGGCATGGGCGCAGCGGCGTATATCGGCCGGATCGGCGGCCTGGCCATGGCCTTGGGTGTGGGCACGGCGATCGCCACAGGTCACGGCATCGCGGCGGCCGACGACACGAGCACCGCAGGCACCCAGACCGCCACCTCTGACACGAAGACCGCCGACAAGACCGATCCCAAGACCGGTACCGACCCCAAGACTGCCGAGACCACGGAGTCGACCGAGACCGAACCCGCCGGTTCCAAAGGCACCGAACCCGCCGGTTCCAAGGACACCGACCTCAAGACCGGCACCACCACCCAGCCCGCTGACGGCGTGGTGGTCAGCGCCCAGACCAACACCGGCTCAAGCACAGCCACCAAGACACCCGAGAAGACAGCCGAGCCCGAGAAGCCGGCCAAGCCGAAGAAGACCGCGCGCGCCGCTGCGACCACAACCACCAAGACGGCGAAAACCGCCACCGCGACCGCCCCGGCCGATCCGGCGCCGAGCGAGACGAAGGCCGCAGCCACCACCTCGGCCGTGTCCTCGACGGTGCAACCCGCGGCCTCGGTCGCCGTCTTCGCCAATGCCCTGACCATGGCCTCGCAGACGGCAGCCCCGACCACGACCGCCCCGGTGCCGGTGCCCGCCGTACTGCGCAAGCCCGTGACGGCCGTCCTGAAGGCGGTCGCGGGTGCGCTCGACTGGGCGCTGAACAACACCGCGAATTCCCCGGTCCAGCCGGTACTGAGCTGGACGCTGCTCGCGTTCGCGCGCCGCGAGGTCGACCACCTTCTGACGGCCATCAACCCACGCAGCGCGGCGGCCACCGGTGGTGTCGCCGCCGACACCTCCAGCCTTGCGCTGGCCGCGACCGCTGTGAACCCGCGACCCGGCTTCCCCTATCCGGGACAACAATTGAGCCCGTCGACCAGCTTCGTCGACTGGGTCACCGGCAATTTCGCCCCGAACGACACCTACAACCGGTTCGGCATCTGGGGCACCGACGTCGGCACCATGTGGGACAACGGAATCCCCGACGATCCGACCACCCCGATCAACGAGCACCAGGTTCTCATCGCCTTCGGCGACACCTTCGGCGGCCCCAACATGACGGGCACGTGGCGGCTCAACACCCTGTTCCGCAGCTCCGACACCAACCTGTCCGACGGCATGACCATTCCGGCCGGACAATGGCTCAACGGCAACATGTTCGGCGGCTCGCCGCTGTGGGGTGAGACCTACGCGCGCCAGATCATCCTGCCCGAGCGGCTGCCGTCCGGCCTGCCCACCGGCGTGACACTGATCCCCACCGCGGGCATCTCCGTACCCACCCCCGGCACCAAATACGGTGCCACGCAATACCTGAGCTTCATGTCGGTCAAGCATTGGGGCGCGGCCGGGCAGTGGACCACCAACTACTCGGCGATCGCCTACTCCGAAGACAACGGCGAGAACTGGTACATCTCACCCAAGAGCGTGCGGACGAACTTCGGTGGCAACGCGAAATTCCAGCAGGCCGCGCTGATCCGACCCGGCGACGGGTACGTCTACTCGTACGGCACCCCGAACGGCAGGCAGGGTTCGGCCTATGTGTCCCGGGTGGCGGAGAAGGACATCCTCGACGCCAGCAAGTACGAGTTCTACAGCAAGGGCAGCAAGGGCGGGATCTTCGGCATCGGCGCCTACAAGGCCGGCTGGTACAAGAACGATCCGTCCAAGGCCACCCCGGTCTTCGGCCAGGAGAAGGGCGCCTGCGGAATCGGCAAGCCGGGCAACCAGGTCAGTGAGATGTCGGTGCAGTACAACCAGACGCTCGGCAAGTACGTGGTGCTGCACGCCGACCAGTTCAACAACATCATCCTGCGCACGTCGGACAGCCCGGAGGGCACCTGGTCGGCGCCGACGGTGCTGATGACCCAGCAGAACGGCGGCATCTACGCCCCCATGCTGCACCCTTGGTCGCCGTCCACCGCCGGCACCGGCACCGACCTGTACTGGAACCTGTCGCTGTGGAGCCAGTACAACGTCATGCTGATGAAGACCGACCTCACCAAGCTGTAGCGATGTCCCGACTCGTCGCGCTCTGCGCCCTGCTCGTCGCCGCGCTGGCTCTCCCACCGGTCGCGTCGGCCGATCCCGTTGCACCGCAACCGGATTTGCCGTGTCCGTCCGAGTTCACCGGCGCCACCACGATGCTGCCCGGACAATCTCTGCCGCTGGTGTGCCAGGGGCAACGGTGGCAGGCCGTCACCGCGCCCGGAGATCCCAGCGACCGCTGGGTCAGCTTCGGTCCCGCCATGGCCCTGCATGGCGAAGGCCTGCGCAACCCGAACCTGGCCTCCGGCGCCTGGACGGCGACACCTCTGGAACCCGATGCCCGGTGCGCCGCCACCCAGCACGCCGTCGTGAGCGCGGGCGTCGTCGGCCCCCCGGTGACCGCGGAAGGCTCACCCGGACAGCCGCTTTCACTTCAGGTGCTGCCCAGCCTGTTCGACATCTCGATGGCCGGGTACTGCCTGTGGACGCATACCGGCTAGCGACACAAGCCGACGTCGCCGATCTGCGCATCACCGCCGTCGCGCACCTAGACTCGGCCTTGTGCGTGAGGTTCTCGACGAGCTGATGACGACGTGGCGGGCCGGCGGCACCGCCGGTCTGGCCACTGTCGTGCGCACGATCAGGTCCGCACCCCGGCCGGCCGGGGCCGCCCTGGTGGTCGATCCGGACGGCGCGGTGGCGGGCTCAGTCTCCGGCGGTTGCGTCGAGGGTGCGGTCTACGAGCTGGCGACCGAAGTGGCCGCCACCGGCAGGCCCGAGCTGCAGCGCTACGGAATCAGCGATGACGACGCCTTCGCCGTCGGCCTGACCTGCGGCGGAATTCTCGATGTCTTCGTCGAGCCGGTGTCACAGAAGACTTTTCCGCAACTGGACGAGGTGGCCGACGCCATCGGTGCACACCATCCGATCGCGGTGGCCACGGTGATCGCCCATCCGGACCCGTCCTGGCTGGGCCGCAGGCTGATCGTCGACTCCGAGCGCTGCACCGGATCGCTGGGATCCGCACGCGCCGATGACGCCGTCGCCGACGACGCCCGCGGTCTGCTGCTGGCCGGGAGCACCGCGGTGCTGTCGTACGGGCCCGACGGGCAACGCGTGGACGAAAGCTCCGGCGAGACCGACACCGGCATGGAGGTGTTCGTCGCCAGTTACGCGCCGCGGCCCCGCATGCTGATCATCGGTGCCATCGACTTCGCTGCCGCGCTGTCCCAGCAGGCAACCTTCCTCGGCTACCGGGTGACCGTCTGCGATGCCCGGCCGGTGTTCGCCACACCGGCGAGGTTCCCGTCGGCCGACGAGGTGGTCGTCGATTGGCCCGATCGCTATCTGCGTGGCCAGCGGGATCTCGGCGCGATCGACGGCCGCACCGCGATCTGCGTGCTCACCCACGATCCCAAGTTCGATGTGCCCGCACTCGAGGTCGCCCTTCGCCTGCCTTCGGTCGGCTACGTCGGGGCCATGGGCTCGCGGCGAACTCATCTCGACCGTCTCGACCGGTTGACCGCCGCCGGACTCACCGACACGGATCTGGTCCGGTTGTCCAGCCCCATCGGCCTGGATCTGGGCGCCCGCACGCCCGAGGAGACGGCGGTGTCGATCGTCGCCGAGATCATCGCCCGACGCTGGGGCGGCGGCGGCCGCCCGCTGGCCGCCGTCGACGGGCGAATCCACCACGAGCTGGTCGAACGATCTTCGGTCGCCAGCGCCGACGGCGCGGGATGATCAGTCCACGACGCCGCGCAGCGCAGCCTCGCCGAACACCGGGCCCAGCATCGAGGACATGTCCGGCCCACGGCGCAGGCAGTGCCCGCCGTCGACATTGATCAGCTGACCGGTGATCCACGCGGCGGCGTCGCTGAGCAGGAAGATCGCCGCGTCGGCGACATCGGAGACCTCGCCGGGCCGCGGCAGCGGCGTGCAACTGGCGTAGTCGGCGCTGATCTCCGGCGACTCCAGGATCGGTGCCACCATTTCGGTCTTGATCAACCCGGGGCGAATGCCGTTCACCCTGACCCACGACGGGCCGAGCTCGTCGGCGGCCAGTTGGAGCAGATGGTCGAGCGCGGCCTTGCTCGGTCCGTAGGCGGCGAACCATCGGTGGGTGTTGCTCGACGCGATGGACGAGATACCGACGAACGATCCGCCGCCGCCGCGCACCATCGCGCGGGCGCTGTGCTTGAGCACGTACATGGTGCCGTTGACGTTGAGGTCGACGGTTTGGCGCCACAGCTCGGAATCCACCTGGGTCAGTGGGCCGATCGTCAGCGATCCGCCCGCACAGTGCACGACACCGTGCAGGTGTCCGTTCCAGGCCGCGGCGGCGTCGACGACGCGGGCCACCTCGTCCTCGTCGGTGACATCGGCAGGTTCGTAACGTACGCGCCCGGAGGGGCCGGCGGCCTCGATCTCGTCGACCACCGCCGAGAGGCGATCCGCGTTGCGGCCCACCAGCATTGCGTTACCACCGCTGGCGACCACCGCCTGCGCGACGCCCTTGCCGATACCACTGCCACCGCCGGTCACCAGAACCGTCCGACCCGCCAAGGAGAGCTGCACCGCGATCCCTTCAACGCCAAAACTGCAACACGTTCTCGCCATAGAACCACGCCGCACCACCGGCGTACAGGAATTCGCCGTCCAGCACTGACACAGCGATCGTCCAGAGCTTTCCCAGAATTGGCACCAGCGCACCAATTTTCCCGCTCTCGCCAGGGTTTTTCGCCCCCGTCAGCGTATTCTGACCCCCAGGAGTCACATCCCTCCGGACTGGATCAGCCCGATAGATCCGGCCGGCACCTCACAGAAAGCGTGACGCTCATGGCGACCTTCGCGTTCCCTGCCCGACGAATGATCCTTGCCGGCGGATTCGCCGCAGCGGTCATCGCGGCCCCTGCCCTCGCGGCGTTCGCCGTCGACGCACCCGCACCGGGCCCCGCCCTTGCGTCGTGCCCGTCGGGTGAATCCGAGGACACGTTCACCGGCGCGTGCACTCCGGAACTGGTGCCCAACTCCCCCGAGTTCGGTAGCACCTCGACGGGTGGCGGTGGCCTCCCGTCCGTGGACGGCATCCCCTGCACCGGCGGCAACTCCGGTCAGTGCATCGGCCTGTCCGAGGACCAGCCGCAGTTCGTCGAGCCGCACACCAGCGTGAGCTCCAGCCCCTAGCACGAGCGTGTCGCGACAGCCGGGGCGCCCTGCGGGCGTCCCGGCTGTTTTCTTGCGCCCGCGCGGTCCACCCCGCGAGGACCTGCGCAGATTCCGGCTCCCAGACAACTCATGGAACTCATGCAGATTCCTCTCAGCTTCCTTAGACTCGGTCCGACGTGTCGGTCAATAACTACAGAAAGCGTGACGATGGCGAGCTTTGAGTTATTCGTTCCACGACTGGCCCTTGCCGGCGGATTCGTGGTCGCAGCGGCCGCCGCCCCGGTGGTCGCCCTCCTCACCACGGTCGGCCCCGCCGGCACCACGGTCTCGGCCTGCCCATCCGGCGAAGAAGAAGACCTCTACACCAGCGAGTGCCTGCCGCACACCGTGCCCAATTCGCCGGCGTCGCCGTTCAGTTCCATTCCCGGCAACCCCGACCTGCCCGCCATCAACGGCATCCCCTGCACCGGCCACAACTCGGGGCAGTGCATCGGCCTGTCCGAGGACGCGACGCAGTTCCAACAGCCGCAGACCAGCGTCAGCTCAAGCCCGTAACCATCCGAAGTAGCGCCTGGTGACCTCGCGTTTCGCGGGGTCGCCTAGAGTGGGTAGATGCCTGCAAAATCTGAGACCGCCGAAATCGGCGAAGTCGAGCCGGTCGCCGACGACACCGCCAGCCAGGCCCGTCGAGTGGTGGCCGCCTACGCGACCGACGCCGACGAATGTCGGACCTTCCTGTCCATGCTTGGTATCGGTCCGGCGAAGCAAGAGGCCTAAGTGGCGCCCGGAGACGGGAAATTGACCGACTCCGTCCCCGCCGAGGGCGCCTCCGACTTCGTCGTGGTCGCCAATCGGCTGCCGATCGACCAGGTGCGCCTGCCCGACGGCACCACCACCTGGAAGCGCAGCCCAGGCGGTCTGGTGACCGCACTGGAGCCGCTGCTCCGTAAACAGCGCGGCGCCTGGATCGGGTGGCCGGGAGTACCCGACAGCGACCAGGAGCCCATCGTCCAGGAGGGCCTGAAGCTCTTCCCGGTGCGGCTGTCCGCAGAGGACGTCGCCGAGTACTACGAGGGTTTCTCCAACGCCACGTTGTGGCCGCTCTATCACGACGTCATCGTCAAACCCATCTACCGCCGCGAATGGTGGGAGCGGTATGTCGATGTGAACCGGCGCTTCGCCGAAGCCACGTCCAAAGCCGCGGCACCGGGAGCGACTGTCTGGGTGCAGGACTACCAGCTGCAACTGGTGCCGAAGATGCTGCGCATGCTGCGGCCCGACCTCACCATCGGGTTCTTCCTGCACATCCCCTTCCCTCCGGTCGAGCTGTTCATGCAGATGCCCTGGCGCACCGAGATCATCGACGGCCTCCTGGGCGCCGACCTGGTGGGCTTCCACCTGCCCGGCGGAGCACAGAACTTCCTCATCCTGGCCCGTCGGCTGGTGGGGGCGAACACCTCGCGCGCGACGGTGGGCGTACGGTCCCGGTTCGGTGAGGTCCAGGTCGGTTTCCGCACCGTGAAGGTCGGTGCGTTCCCGATCTCCATCGACTCGGCCGAACTGGACAGCAAAGCGCGCGAACGGTCGATCAGGCAGCGCGCCAAGGAAATTCGCGCCGAACTCGGCAATCCGCGCAAGATCATGCTCGGTGTCGACAGATTGGATTACACCAAGGGCATCGACGTCCGGCTCAAGGCGTTCTCCGCGTTGCTCGCCGAGAAGCGTGCCGACCGCACCGACACCGTGCTGGTGCAGTTGGCCACCCCCAGCCGGGAACGCGTGGAGAGCTACATCGAGATGCGCGAGGACATCGAACGCCAGGTCGGCCACATCAACGGCGAGTACGGCGAGGTCGGCCGCCCCGTGGTGCACTACCTGCACCGCCCGATCCCCCGCGATGACCTCATCGCCTTCTTCGTCGCCGCCGACATCATGCTCGTCACCCCGCTGCGCGACGGGATGAACCTCGTCGCCAAGGAGTACGTGGCCTGCCGCAGCGACCTGGGCGGAGCGCTGGTGCTGTCCGAATTCACCGGTGCCGCAGCGGAACTGCGTCAGGCGTACCTGTGCAATCCGCACCACACCGACGGGGTGAAAGAAGCCATCGAGCACGCGCTGACCCAGTCGCCCGAAGAGGGCAAGCGACGGATGCGGGCCATGCGCCGCCAGGTGCTCGCCCATGACGTGGACCGCTGGGCCCGTTCGTTCCTGGACGCGCTGGCCGGGGCGCGCGACAGCTGACCGGTTCTACACCGGCTGGATGTACTTGATCAGCCACCTGCCGTCGATCTTCTGGTAATCGACGCGAAGCCGGCTGCCGTCGTAGACGGGCTGTTTGGACTTGTCGGTGACGGTGCGGTTCATGAACACCAGCACCGAGGCGGAATCCCGTTGCGCGCTCAGCATTCCCGCGCCGACGACATGTGCCTGGCTGACCACCTGACGGGCGCGCGCCTGGGGGATGATGTCCTTTGCGGCCCGCTCCTCGAACTCCCGCCGGTAATCGGGGGTGAGCAGCGTCGCAGCGTCCGTCAGACTCCGTTCGACCGTCTGGTAGTCGTAGCCGAAGATTTTGGGGATCTCCTCGGTGGTCCGCAACGGCAGGTCTGCGCTGGCCTCCTGCATGGCGCGGGTCTGCACCCGGTCCCAGTAGAGAGCTCCGCCCACCGCGGACAGTCCGACCAGACCGACCGCGAATACCAGAACCACCAGGGCAATGAGCTTGCCGCGCATCAGTTTCCACCCTCGGGGTACTTCAGGTCGTATCCGGTCATGTGGCCGTTGTCATCCTCGTGCACGATGACCCGCATCCGGTAGGCCTCTGACGGTTTGTTGACGCCGTCGATATCGGTGACGGTGACGCGCACGGCCACCAGCACTGCGGCATTACTGCCGACCTCGTCGATCTTCTCCAGCGCCGCGCCGCTGATGACGGCTTCCGAAGTCGCATTGGTGTCGCGGAAGATGGCCTTGAGGTTGTCGACATTGTTGTTCTGGCTCATCATGTCGCGAAGCGGCCCACTGATCCCATTCACGAATCGGTTCACGCTGTCGTCGATGTTGTTCTGGTCATAGCTGAACATGTTCAGTACGGTCTGCTCGGCCGTGTCGACGAACTGCTGCTGCCGGGCCGTCGCCGCTTCTGCTTGGCGGTACTGCGTGAGCAGTACGAGGACCACCGTCACGAGGACGGCCGCCGCGACGACTGCCGCGACGGCCGACACCAGGGCCACCCGACCGCGGTTGGGCTGCCGCCGCGCCAGCGGCACCGCCGCCTTCGGCTTCCCTGTGGGCACGCCAGCGGGAACGCTCATGACCACCGGCCCGGGCGCCGGCCCGGGCTCGCTACCCGCCGGGCCGGCCGGACGCGAAGCACGCCGACGGACCGGCTTCGTGCCGTCCTCAACCATCTACCAAACCTGCCTAAACCTGCTTCGGCGCCATCATCAAATCCACCCAGTTCTCCGCCGGTGAGAACTTCTCGGCTCCGGAGGCGAACACCCCGGTGCCGCCCGCAGGGTCCGCGAACACACCGGTCCTCGGATCGTAGGTGGTGCTCGCCGGAGCACTGGCCTGGGGTTGCGAAGCATCCGCAGGAGGTGCCTCGGCAGGGAGCGGTGGCGGGGGTACGTCGGCGGGCGCGGGCGCACCGGCCGGGGGCGGTGGAACGCGCCCATACGGCGGCACCACCTGATCCGGCGGCGCGTAGAACGTCCCCGGCGGCGCCGGGGGGTTGTCATTCGGCGGCACCGGCAGCGGGAACGGCGCGTTCGGAGCCGGGCCTGGCCCTGGCTGCACTCCCGGCGGCAATTGCACCACCGGCGGTCCCGGGTCGTAATCCGCGCTGGGCGGAATGTTCGGGAACTTGTTGGGCGGCAGGATATTGCGGGGGTCCTCGACCGGGGTGCCGTAAGGCACCGGGGGCCCGCGCCACGGGTTGCTGCCCAACGGCACATAACCACGCGGATCGCGGCACAGCTGGATCGTCGGCGCACGCTTGCCGGGGAACTCCTGGCAGGGGTAGTTGCGCGCGCCACGCACCACCGACGGATCGTTCTGCGCGGTCTTGCAATACAGATCGGTGGGCAGATCACGCACAGTCGTATCGGCCGGTGTCCTGACCTGAGTCGGCGGCAGGAATCCCGTCGCACAGGGCGGCGGATCGCCAAGGTCGACCTTGAAGTCCAGCTTGGCGCCCTCGTCGGCGGGCACACCCCCAGCGGCGGTGTTCAGCGCCGCGAACAGGGCCGGGAAGATCACCAGAGCCTGTTCGATGGACTTGTGATAGATCACGCCGATCCGGCCGAAGTTGGCCAGATTCGCTGCAAGCTGCGGAAACGTCGGCCGGATGCCGGCGAAGGTGGTGTTGGCTTCGGCGACGGCTCCTGGCACCGAACGCAGCACCGAACGCAGCTGCGGATCGGCCTTGCTCAGCTCGGTGGTGAACCGGGCCAGACCGTCGACACTCGATTTGATGTCGTCGCCGGCACGGATCTGGGCGTCCAGGAATGGCCCCGCTTGGTCGATCAGCTGGGTGGTTTGCCCGTAGTTGGCATTGGCCTCGTCCACCAGCTGACGAGAGGACTGGATGAGCCGGGACAGCTCGGGCCCGGATCCGTTGAACGCCTTGAAGGTCTCTTTGAGCAGATCCTGGATGCGGCTGTCACCGACGCTGCTGACCAGGTCGTCAGCCTGCTTGAGCAGACCCGCGATGTCCTGACCGATCGCGGTGTGCGCGACGCCGATATTGGAACCGTCCCGCAGGAGCTTCGTGGCCGGGGCCTCACCGTTGCCGGGCGGAACCAAATCGATGTACTGCTCACCGATCGCCGACACGCTCTTGACCGTCGCGGTCACGTTCTCCGGGACCTCGGTATCGGTGTTGAGGCGCATGTGGGCGATGACGCCGTCATTGGTCAACCCGACCTCTTCCACCCGGCCGATGGTGACGCCCCGGTAGGTGACGTTGGCGTTCTGATAAAGGCCGCCGCCGGCCACGAAGTTCGCGGTGATGTTGTAGGTGCCGATTCCGAGAGCCGCCGGCACGTGCAGATAGAACGCAGAGATCGCAGTCACAGTGAGCACGGTGACGACGGCGAAGATCGACAACTGAAGTCGGGTCAACCGGTCCAGCATTACGGCGTACCTCCGTGCTGGGTGGCGGTACCCGGCGGGATCTTGAACGGATCCGCCGCCTGACCGGACAGATTCGACATCGCGCCGGTGAGGAAGTCCGGCGGATTGATCACCTCGTTCAACCGTTTCATGTTTGGATCGAAAAACGACGTGGTGAACAGTGATTCACCGAACCGCCGCACGGTGAGGTCGAATGTCACAAACACATTCAGGTAGTCACCGCGGACCGCGTTACGCAGATACTTGTAGTGGAACGGGAAGGTCGGCAGGAGTTCCAGATCCTTGATGAAATCGTCGGCGTTGTCGTTGAACGCCTTGATGACGGGGAACAGATCCTTCATGTCCGCGGTGAAGTCGGCCTTGGTCTCGGACAACACCCGCGAACCGATCGCCGCGAACTTCTGCAGCGCCCCGAACGCGTCGACGATATTGGACCGGTTGTCGTTGAGCACCTTGAGCGCAGCCGGCAGGCTGTCCAGCGTTCGGCCCAAGTTGTCCTTGCTGCGCGCCAGCATCGACGCGAACCGGTTCAGTCCCTCGGCTGCCGAGATGATGTCGTTGGTCTGCTGATCCAGCGAAGCCGTCAGTTCGGCCAGACGTGGTAGCAGTTCGGCGAAGCTGCCCGCGCGGCCGGCCACCGCTGCGTAGGCCTCATCGGTGATATCTTGCAGCGCACCGAGATTACCCTTGTTGACCACCACGCCGAGCGAGGACAGCACTTCCTCGGTGGTCGGGTATCGGCCGATACTGCCGAGCGGAATGTTCGAGCCCTGCTTCAGTTTTCCGACGCCCTTACCCTCCGGGGCGGTCAGCTGCACATGCTGCGAGCCGAGCAGAGAGGTCTGTGCCACGGTGGCCGTCGAGTTGGCCGGCAGGTTGACATCACCGTCCAGCGAGAGCTTCACCGCGGCGAAGAAAGTGCCGTCCGGGCGCTGCACGGCCTCGATACCGGACACGCTGCCGACGGTGACGTCATCCACCATCACCGGTGAGTTCTGGGGCAACGTCGCGACATCGGGCAGTTCGACGGTGATGGTGTAGGACCCGGAACCGTGCCCCGCGGTGCCCGGCATGTCCAGCGAGTTCAGGCCGCCGAACTGGCAGCCGGCCAGTAGCAGCGCGCCTGACCCGAGTGAGATGCCCCGCAACATGATCCGCCTCATCCACCCGATCCTTCCGCGGGAAGTGGCGGCGTCGCAGCGGCCGGAGTCGCGGGCGGCGGCCCGGGCAGCGGACCCGCACCCATCGGCGGCGGCGGGGGAACCGGGCCTGCCGGTGAGATCTGACCGGTGACCGCCGGCGGCGGCAGGATCAGATCGCTCAGGCTGCCGTCGGGCGCCACGACGGGCGGTGTGACGCCGGGTGCCGGCTGCCACTGGAGATACGGCACCGGGGTCTGGGCCTTGGCCTCGGTCTCCGGAGTGTCGTAGATGATCTGTCCCTTGTACGCGGTGATGCTGTCGATCGGATGGAACAGCACGGGCGGGTAGTTCATCGTGATACGCTTGAGCACCGGTCCCATTCGCTGCCTGCAGATCTCGGCGCGCTTGTAGTTGTCCGGGTTCGCGCCGATATCGAAGGTGCCGCCGCAGATGAACTGGACCGGGTTGGCGAAGTTCGGCAGGGACAACAGGCCACCGACGGTGCCCTGGGCGGGGTTGTAGATGTTATAGAAGTTGGCCAGACCATTCGGCGTGACGTGCAGAATCTGCTCTATGTCATCGCTGTGATCCGTGAGGATCTGGGTGAAGTCGGCCAATTTGCTCACCGAGTCGATCAGCGACTTGTTCGAATCATGCAGAAGCCCTTTGACATCCCCGAGGGCCTGATTCAGCGCGCCGAGCGTGGCGTCCAGATCGGCAGAACTGGCCGCCAGCACCTGAGACACCGAGGCCACATGATTCGTGAACTGCACGATCTGCTCGTTGCTGTTGGCCAGCGCGTTCACCAGCACCTGCAGATTACGCACCGTGCCGAACAGGTCGGTCCGCGAGTCACCGAGCCGGCCCGCGGTCTGCGACAGTTCGCGCAGTGCCTGCCGGAACGAGTCGCCGTTGCCGTCGAACGTGTCGGCGGCCTGGTTGACCGCGGCCACCAGCGGTCCCTGCACACCGCCCTGTTTGGGACCCAACTGGGCAGACAGCTGGGTGAGCTGCTCTTTGACCTCGTCCCACTCGACGGGAACGCCGGTGCGATCGAGCCCGATCTGGGCGTTGTCGGCGAGCGCATCGCCGCCGGTGTAGGCCGGTGTCAGCTGAATGAACCTGGCGGACACCAGGTTCGGCGCGATGATCAGGGCACGCGCGTCGGTCGGCACCTTGATGCCGTCGTCGAGCGTCATGGTGATCTTCACATCGGTGGCGCGCGGCTCGATCGAGTCGATCCGGCCGATCGGCACCCCCACCACGCGGACCTCGTCGCCGGGATACAAGCCGACAGCAGTGGTGAAGTAGGCGACGATCTTCTGTCCGCCGCGGTTCGGCCAGACCAGATACACACCTACGGCGAGCAGCACCACCAGCGTGACGGCAAGTCCGCCACGCAGCCACTTCTCGCGGCGTGATTTCGAATCGGGTTGGGTCATGACGACTTGGGCCTCACCAACAGACGCTCAGAGATCAGGCCACGCAAGTAGTCGGCCAGGCTGTCCGGCAGCTTGCCGGGCTGGAAGTACGTGTCCAGCAGCACTTCGGAGATGGTCGCCGGCGGCAGGCCGTACAGGTTGATGTTGAAGCCCGATCCGTTTCCGACCACTTCGCCGAGCGCCGTCGCATAGGGCGGCAGCCGCTTGAGCGCTTCACCGATATGCTCGCGCCGCTCAAGCAGGTTGTCCATCACTGCATTCAGCCGCCGCAGCAACGGCTCGAACTCACGCTTGTTGTCGGCGACGAGGCCCGAAAGCTGGTGCGAGACATCGTCGATGCCGGCGATCAGGGAGCTCAGCGCCTGCCGACGCTCATCGAGCGCGGCGAACAGCAGGTTGCCATCGGTGACCAACTTGTTCACCTGATCGGCGCGCTGGGCCAGCGTGTCGGACACGTTCTTCGCATGCCGCAGTAACTCTTCGAGTGCCTCGTCGCGTTTGTTCAGGCTGCGGCTCAGGCTCGCCACCCCGTCCAGGGCACCGCGCAATTGCGGAGTCGCGTCGTGCAGCGTGTCGGTCAACGTCTGCAGCGCCTGTTCGAACTTCGGCTTGTCGAGGGCACTGACATTGCCACCGAGATCCTGCAGCGCGGTGTTCAAGGTGTAGGGAGTCGTGGTGCGCCCCACCGGGATCACCGTCGAATCACCGCCGCCTTTGGGCGTCACCGACAGGGACTTCTGACCGAGCACGGTATCGGTTTTGATGGCGACCAGGGTCTGGTTGCCGACCTTGATGTTGCGGTCCACGGTGAACCCGACCTTCGCCTGGTCACCGGCCAGCGCCACCGAGGTGACCTTGCCGACCTTGATTCCGGACACCGCCACGTCGTTGCCGGGCGAGATTCCACCGGCGTCGGTGAAATAGGCCTCGTAATTGCGACCCTGCGGCCACCACGGCAGGCCGGTGTACCCGAAGGAGATCAGCACCAGACACGCCACCACGAAGATACCGAGGATGCCGGTCCGTAAGGGGTTATCGCCCTTGGGGCTAGCCATTGTCCGAGCACCTCCCCTTGGTGGGATCGGCGGGACCGCCGAATGGGATCAGGATGTCGCTGCCGGCCGGTCCGTTGATCTTCAGCCTGATCGAGCAGTAGTAGATGTTGAAGTACGCGCCGTACGCACCGAGCGCGTTCAGGCGTAGGTAGTTCTCGGCCAGTGGCTCGATCACCTTATTGACGTCAGCCTTGCGCTCATCCATCCGTTGCAGGAACGGCCGCGAGTTCTCGATGACACCCTGCAGCGGCCGCCTCGACGCCTGCAGCATCTCGGTCAAGTCGTTCTCGGCAGAGGCGAGCGGTCCGATCGCACCGGCGATGGGATCGCGGCCCTCGGCGAGTCCGGAGATGAGCTTTTGAAGTTCGTCGACACTGGCGTTGAACTGGGTACCCTTCGCATCGACGGTTCCCAACACGGTGTTGAGATTGTTGATCACGTCGCCGATGAGCTGGTCCCGGTTGGCCAGGTTCTGGCTGAACGAACTGGTGTTGGCCAGCAGATTCTGGATGGCACCGCCCTGGCCCTGTAGCAGTTCCAGGACGGCACTGCTGATCTCGTTGACCTTCGTCCCGTCGAGACCCTTGAGCACCGGTTTCAGTCCACCCAACAGCGCGTCCAGATCCAGGGCTGGCTGGGTGTTCTCGCGCGCGATGGTGCTTCCGGGCGGGAGCTTGCGCAGTTCACCGGGACCTGACGCGATCTCCAGATAGCGGTCGCCGACCAGGTTCTCGTAGCGCACCACGGCCCTGGTCGAGGTGTAGAGCTGATATCGCTTGTTGACCTCGAAGGCCACGTCGACGCTGTTGTCGGGGTTGAGCTTCACCGAACTGACGCTGCCCACCGGCACCCCGGAGATCCGGACGTCCTGGCCCGCCTTCAGCCGGGAGGCCTCGGCGAAGTTGGCGTGATACGGACTGCTGGACGCGAACCGGAATTGGCCGAAGACCACCACCAGACCGGCAGCGACCAACACCATCGCCACCGTGAACACGATGACGTTGATCAACGTTCGTCGTTGACTACCCATCAGAAGTCATCCCGTTCCGCGTACGCACCGTTGAACAGGAATTGCAGCGTCGACGGCGCATTCCATTGCAGTTCGGTGTTCGGCTGGTACGGCACATAGGCGTTGTCGGTCACCAAGAACGGCGAGCGGTACCACGATCCGCCGAACTGCTTGATGGGCAGGTCCGGCAGTCCGCGGCAGTTCGGCCCGCCGGAGGCGTTCACCATCGGCAGGCTCTCCGGGTAGGTGTAGGCCGGTGCGCCGGGCAGGAAGCTCGACGACACAAACAGCCCGGGCCGGATACCGCCGATGATCGGGGCGAACCGGTCCACGTCGATCGCGATGCCTTGCAGCATGCAACCGAACTCGGGTGAGTAGTCGCCGAGTACCTTGAGCGGCGCCCGCAACCGGTTGATGGCGGCGATGTAGTCGTCGGCGGCCGGTGCCAGCGTTGCGGTGCCGTTTTCCGCGAATCCGGTGGCGGCCAGCAGCGCGGCGTTGAGATTGTCCTTCTCGTCGACGATCGTCTTGGACAGCTTCGGCGCGTTGTCCAGGACCGTGGCCAGATCGGCGCCGGTGTCGCCGTAGATGTTGGCGACCACGCCCGCCTTGGCGATATCGGACTGCAGCGTCGGCAGTTTCGGATTGATCTGCCCCAGATAGGAGTTCAGCCCGGCCATGGTGGCCCCCAGGTCATCACCATGGCCGCGCAGACCCTCGCCCAGCGCTGTCAGCGTGGCGTTCAGGTTGATCGGGTCGATCTTGTGCAGCAGGTCGGTCAGGGTCTGGAACAGCGTTTTGACTTCCAGCTGCACGCTGCTGGCCTCGATGTTCGCACCCGGCTGCAAGGTCGTCTTCTTCGGATCCTGCGGGGGCAGGAATTCGACCGACTTCGCACCGAAAACCGTTGTCCCGCCGATCTTCACCAACGCGTTGGACGGGATGAAACGCATCTGGTTGCGGTCGATGTCCAGGGTCAGCTTGGCCTGCTCGCCGGTGAAGGCGATATTGGTGACCTTACCGATCTGAATGCCGCGATACTTGACCTTGGCGTCGTTCTCCATCACCAGGCCGGCGCGCTGTGACGTCACGGTGACGGTGTCGGTCTTGGTGAAGGCGGCGGTGTAGGAGAGATAGGTGAACACCACCGCGGCGACCACGATCGCGGCGAGGATCGCAGCGGCGATCCTGACATGACTGCGCTTGGCACTTCCGGAGGACACTGGCGGCCTACCCGGAGAGGTTGAAGTTGCCGGACGCGCCGTAGACGGCGAGTGAGATGAACAGGGTGATGGTCACGACGACGATCAGCGACGTGCGCACGGCCTGGCCCACCGCGATACCCACACCGACCGGACCACCGGAGGCGTTGTACCCGTAGTACGTGTGCACCAGCATCACGGCGATCGACATGACGATCGCCTGCAGGAAGGACCACAGCAGGTCGGTCGGGATCAGGAACGTGTTGAAGTAGTGGTCGTACAGACCCGCGGACTGACCGTTGATGAACACCGTGGTGAACCGTGCGGCGAAGAACGCGGCGAGCACCGACAGCGAATACAACGGGATAATGGCGATGAGTCCGGCGATCAACCGAGTGGACACCAGATACGAAACGGCATGCACCGCCATGGCTTCCACCGCATCGATCTCCTCGGCGACGCGCATCGCGCCCAACTGCGCGGTGCTGCCGGCGCCGATCGTGGCGGCCAGGACGATACCGGCGATCACCGGCGCCACGATGCGTACATTCAGGAAGGCCGACAGGAAGCCGGTGAGCGCCTCGATACCGATATTGCCCAGCGAGGAGTAACCCTGCACGGCGATGACGCCGCCGGAGGCCAGGGTCAGGAACGCCGCGACGCCGCGACGCCGACGGTGCCGCCGATCATCACCAGAGCGCCTGCGCCCATGGTCATCTCGGCGACCAGTCGGATGGTCTCTTTGCGGTAGCGGGTCAGTGCGTTGGGGATGTAACGCATCGTCTCGCCGTAGAACAACGCCTGCTCGCCGATGTTGTCGACAGTTCTGGGCACGCCGCGGAAGAACCGGCGCACGCGCAAGGTCACGTCATAACTCATCGGTGGGCCGCCTCACCGCTCCAGGACCCGGACGCCCACGGCGGTCAGGATGACATTGATGACAAAGAGGCAGATGAAGGCGTAGACGACCGTCTCGTTGACGGCGATGCCGACACCCTTGGGTCCGCCCTGCACGGTGAGCCCGCGGTAGCAGCCCACCAGACCGGCCATCAGACCGAACAGGACGGCCTTGAACATGGCGAGCACCAACTCACCCAATCCGGTCAGGATCGTCAGTCCGTTGATGAAGGCTCCTGGATTCACGCCCTGCAGGAATACCGAGAAGACGTAGCCACCCGCGAGGCCGATCGCGCAAACCAGACCGTTGAGCAGCAAGGCCACGAAGGTGGAGGCCAGCACCCGCGGGACCACCAGCCGCTGGATCGGATCGATACCGAGCACTCGCATGGCGTCGATCTCTTCACGGATGGTGCGCGCACCGAGATCTGCGCAGATCGCGGTGGCGCCGGCACCGGCGACGACGAGCACCGTCACCACCGGGCCGAGCTGGGTGATGGTGCCGAACGCCGTGCCGGCTCCGGACAGATCGGCCGCGCCGATCTCACGCAACAGGATGTTGAGCGTGAAGGCCACCAGCACGGTGAACGGGATGGATACCAACAACGTCGGGACGAGCGAGACGCGAGCGATCATCCAGGTCTGGTCGAGGAACTCGCGGAACTGAAACGGCCGCTGAAACATCTTGACGAAGGTGTCGATGGTCATCTCGAAGAATCCACCCACGGCCCGCGCCGGAGCCGCAAGCTGTTCGATCAACCTCGGCTCCGTTCTCGGTGGGGGGCGAGAAACACCCGCGTTGGCGAAGAGCCCGAATATAACGGGAATCTGTTCGCTCCGGCGGCCTTTCCACCCCTGGTCTGCACGCTTGGCTTAGTGAGCGGGCTCGTAGTAACTAGAACACGTTCACAGTGTCAAAGAATCGCGATCTTCACCAAAACTTCTTATTTACGCAGTTCAAGGACGGTGTGACCGAGATCATTTTAGAACGTGTTCTAATCCCCACAGGCCCCATGAGTATGGTGTTCTCGAATTCAAGAACCCATTAGTGCAGTTGCCGAGAATCCCGTTTCCGGATCCCTCTCAGCAAAGAAACCACCGAGCGCCGAGCTCAGCGCGGCCGGGTCCCAGGCATCACCGTCGGCCTGGAAGCGCTGCGCGACCGTCGGTGCGGCCACCAACGTGACCGTCGGGCCGTAGACGATGAACAGCTGTCCGTTCACCGCATCGGACGCCGGCGAGGACAGATAGGTCACCAGCGTCACCACGTGCTCGGGCGACAGCGCGTCGACCTGACCGTCGGACAGCTCGGGAGCATCGCCGAACACATCGGCGGTCATCGCCGTCCGGGCCCGCGGCGCGATGGCGTTGGCCCGCACTCCATAGCGACCCAGGCCACGCGCGGCGGTGAGGGTCAGCGCCGTGATGCCGGCCTTGGCGGCCCCGTAGTTGGCCTGTCCCACCGGGCCCGCCAGCCCGGCCTCTGACGAGGTGTTGACGATCCGCCCGTACACCCGGCCGTCCGCCGAGTCCTTGGCCTTGGCCCGCCAGTACGTGGCCGCGTTCCGGGTCAGCAGGAAGTGTCCGCGCAGGTGCACGGCGATCACCGCGTCCCAGTCTTCGTCGGACATGTTGAACAGCATCTTGTCCCGGGTGATACCGGCGTTGTTCACGACGATGCTCAAGCCGCCGAGGCCGTCCGCAGTCGACACCAGTTCGTCGGCGGTGCTGCGGGCACTGATGTCACCGGCAACGGCCACGCCCTTGGCGCCGGCCGCGGCGATCTCGTCGAGCACATCCGATTTGTCCAGCGCGGCGGCGATGTCGTTGACCACGACAGTGGCGCCCGCACGGGCCAGACCCACGGCTTCCGCGCGGCCCAGACCGGCCGCGGCACCGGTCACGACGGCGACCTTTCCGGACAGGTCGAGCGCGGCGGTGTTGTCAGCGGATATCGAAGATGTTTCGGCCAATTTATGAATACCTCTAGTCTTTTCGGATCAGGGCTGCGCGCGGGCACTCGGCGACGGCTTGTTCGGCCAGGTCCTCCTGGTCGGCCGGCACCGGGTCGGCCTTGATCACCGCATAGTCGTCCTCATCCAGATCAAACAGGTCGGGGGCGATACCGACGCAAACCGCGTTGCCTTCACAACGATCGCGGTCGACTTCCACACGCATGACAACCTCCTCGGGCTCTTCATATCCATGCTCGGCTCAACTTCGCCAATGTGCCGGCTAACCATACCGCCCTGGACCTCGAGACTAGAACGTGTTACAACCGGTTGGGAAAAAGGTGCCGTTGAGCACCTTCGATACAACACGGCATGCCAGCGCCGCCCGATAGTGAGGATGTCAAGATGCGGATCGGTTACACCGCCGAGCAGGAGGAGTTGCGCCGCGAACTGCGGTCGTACTTCACCAAACTGATGACACCCGAGCGAGCCGAGGCGCTGGCTGCCAGCGACGGCGAGATGGGCCGCGGCAACGTCTATCGCGAAACCGTGTCCCAGATGGGCAAGGACGGCTGGCTGACGCTGAACTGGCCCAAGGAGTACGGGGGCCAGGCACGGACACCGATGGAGAGCCTCATCTTCAACGACGAGGCCGCCATCGCCAATGTCCCGGTCCCGTTCCTCACCATCAACAGCGTCGCCCCGACGATCATGCACTTCGGTACCGAGGAGCAGAAGAAGTTCTTCCTGCCCAAGATCGCCGCCGGTGATCTGCACTTCTCCATCGGCTACTCCGAGCCGGGCGCGGGCACCGACCTGGCGTCCCTGCGCACCACGGCCGTGCACGACGGCGACGACTACGTCATCAACGGCCAGAAGATGTGGACCAGCCTCATCGCCTACGCCGACTATGTGTGGCTGGCCGTGCGCACCAACCCCGAGGCGAAGAAGCACCGCGGGATCTCGATGCTGATCGTCCCCACCACCGCCGAGGGCTTCTCCTGGACACCGGTACACACGATGTCCGGTGTCGACACCAGCGCCACCTACTACCAGGACGTCCGCGTTCCCAAGACGGCGCTCGTCGGCGAGGAGAACGCCGGCTGGAAGCTCGTCACCAACCAGCTCAACCACGAACGCGTCGCCCTGGTATCGGCGCAGCCGATCTTTGTGGCGCTCAACGGCGTTCGCGAGTGGGCGCAGAACACCAAAGATGTGCACGGCAAGCGGCTGATCGACTCGGAGTGGGTGCAGCTGAACCTGGCCCGCGTGCACGCCAAGGCCGAGGTGCTCAAGCTGATCAACTGGGAGCTCGCTTCCGCCGATGATGTCGCCCCCTCCCCCGCCGACGCCTCGGCGGCCAAGGTGTACGGCACCGAGCTGGCCACCGAAGCCTACCGGCTGCTCATGGAGGTGCTCGGCACCTCGGCGACGCTGCGGACCGGATCATCGGGGGCGCTACTGCGCGGGCGGGTGGAGCGGCTGCACCGCTCCTGCCTCATCCTGACCTTCGGCGGTGGCACCAACGAGATCCAGCGCGACATCATCGGCATGGTCGCACTCGGCCTCCCACGAGTGAATCGATAAGGAAGAACATGGATTTCACACCTACTGAGGCGTCACTCGACCTGGGTGGCCTGGTCCGCACCATCACCGAATCGGTGTGCACGCCCGAACACCAGCGAGTCCTCGACGGACTCGACCAGCGGTTCGACCGCGACCTGTGGGCCAAGCTGATCGACGCCGACATCCTCTCCACCGCTGCGCCGGAGTCGGTGGGCGGCGGCGGATTCGGTGTGCTGGAACAGACCGCCGTGCTGACCGCGCTCGGCCGCCAACTGGCAGCGGTGCCCTATCTGGAATCCTCGGTGCTCGCCGGGGGTGCGTTGGCCAGATTCGGGTCCGAGACGCTGCAACAGGATTGGTCGGTACCCGCCATCAACGGCGCCAAGATCGTCACCGTCGCCCTCGACGGTGAGATGGGGCAGGGCCCGGTGCAGGCCACCTCTGACGGACCCGGATTCCGGCTGACCGGAACGCGCACCCAGGTGAGCTACGGCCCGGTGGCCGACGCCTTTCTGGTGCCCGCTGAAACGCCTTCCGGGGTAGGGGTCTTCCTGATCACCGCCACCGATCCCGGCGTCACGGTGAGCACATTGGACACCACCGGTCACGGCGCCGTGGGCCATCTGGAACTCGACGGCACGGGTGTGGATGTCTCCCGTGTCATCGGCGGCCGAGAGGTCCTCGACTGGCTGACCGTGCACACTGCGCTGGGCCGCGCCGCGTTCCAGCTCGGGGTGCTGGAGCGCGCACTGGAGCTCACCGCCGTCTATGCGCGCGAACGTGAGCAGTTCGACCGGCCGATCGGCAGCTTCCAGGCCGTGTCCGCGCGGTTGGCCGACGGCTACATCGACGTCAAGGCGCTGCGGTCCACGCTGACCCAGGCCGCGTGGCGGCTCTCCGAGGACCTCCCCGCAGATATCGACGTGGCCAGCGCCGCCTTCTGGGCCGCCGACGCGGGACACCGGGTCGCACACACCACGGTGCACGTGCACGGTGGTGTCGGCATCGACATGGATCACCCGATCCACCGCTACTTCCTGGCCGCCAAGCAGACCGAGTTCGCGCTCGGCGGCGCGACCGGGCAGCTGCTGCGGATCGGCCGCGAACTCGCCGACACCCCGGTCTAGATGGCCGACACCGTTGGCGCCTTATTGGCGCCATTGGTCGGAGTCACCGACCGCGGCGTGCACTACGGCGACGAGTTCACCAGCTGGCGGGACCACATCAGCGCCGGGGCTGCGCTGGCGGCCGCGTTGCGGGCCCGACTGGACCCGGACCGGCCGCCGCATATCGGTGTGCTGCTGGGCAATACGCCGTTCTTCTCCAGTGTGCTGGTGGCGGCGGCGCTGTCCGGGCTGGTGCCGGTCGGGCTCAACCCGACCCGGCGCGGGGCGGCACTGGCCGGCGACATCGCCCGCGCGGACTGTCAGCTGGTGCTCGCCGACTCGGGCGCCGAGGTGCCGGACGGGGTCGAGTTCATCGACGTCGAATCCGCGCAGTGGGCCGCCGAACTCGCCGGCCACGCCGGCGCCGCGGTGACCTTCGCCGAGCTGTCCCCGGACGACCTGTTCATGCTGATCTTCACCTCGGGGACCAGCGGTGACCCCAAGGCCGTTCGAGTCACCCAGGACAAGGTGGCTTTCCCCGGAAGGATGCTGGCACAGCGGTTCGGGCTGGGACCCGCCGACACGTGCTACCTGTCCATGCCGTTGTTCCATTCCAACGCGATCATGGCCGGCTGGTCGGTCGCCGTGGCGGCGGGGGCTTCGATCGCGTTGCGGCGCAAGTTCTCCGCCTCTCAGTTCCTCCCTGATGTCCGTCGGTACGGCGCCACCTACGCCAACTACGTCGGCAAGCCCCTGTCCTATATCCTCACCACCCCACCGCAGCCTGACGATGCCGACAATCCGCTGAAGTTCCTGTACGGCAATGAGGGTGCGCCGCGGGATCTGGTGCGCTTCGCCGATCGGTTCGGCGTGCGGGTGGTCGACGGATTCGGCTCCACCGAAGGCGGTGTGGCGATCGCGCGCACCCCGGAGACCCCCGACGGATCCCTGGGCCCGCTCACCGATGAGGTGGCCATCGTCGACGTGGAAACCGGGCAACCCTGCTCGCCCGGAGTGGTCGGGGAAATCGTGAATCCGACTGGTGCCGGTTGGTTTCGCGGCTACTACAACTCACCCGAGGCCCAGGCCGAACGGATGGCGGGCGGGGTCTACCACTCCGGGGACCTCGCCTACCGGGACGAGGCGAACTTCGTGTACTTCGCGGGGCGCCTGGGCGATTGGATGCGAGTGGACGGTGAGAACCTGGGCACCGCGCCGATCGAACAGATCCTGCTGCGCCACCCCGATATCGCCGAGGCGGCCGTCTATCCGATCCCCGACCCCACGGTGGGCGACCAGGTGATGGCCGCGGTGGTGCCGGTCCCCGGCGCTGCGTTCGATGTCGAAGGGTTCGCGACGTTCCTGGCCGAACAACCCGATCTCGGCCCCAAACAATGGCCGTCTTTCGTCAGGGTCAGCACCGCGCTGCCGCGTACCGAGACGTTCAAGGTGCTCAAGCGCGAACTCTCGGCCGAGGCCACCGACTGCGCCGATCCGGTGCACACCGTCGAACGGCCGGCGCTGCGCGGCTAGGGTGCAGCCATGGCCATCGACCCGTCCACCGTGTCGCTGCACGATCGGGTCGCAGTGGTCACCGGCGCCGGTGAGGGCATCGGCCGCGGCATCGCGGCGGGACTGAGCGCCTTCGGCGCCAAGGTGGCGATCTGGGAACGCAACCCGCAGACGTGCGCGGACACCGCTGCCGATATCGGGGCGCTGGGTCTGGTCGTCGACGTGCGGGACAGCGATGCCGTCGACGCGGCGTTGCGCCGCACGATCGATGAACTCGGCCCCGTCCGAATCCTGGTGAACAACGCAGGGGGTACCTTCCCGTCGCCGCTGCTGGAGACCTCCGAGAACGGCTGGGACGCGCTGTACCGGGCCAATTTGCGCCATGTGTTGTTGTGCACGCAACGCGTCGCCCGGGCGATGGCTGCCGCAGGCCAAGGCGGCAGCATCATCACCATCACCTCCATCGAGGGGGTGCGCGCAGCTCCGGGCTACGCCGCGTACGCCGCGGCGAAGGCAGGGGTCATCAAGTACACCCAGACCGCGGCACTGGAATTGGCCGAACACGGGATACGGATCAATGCCCTGGCCCCTGATTTCACCATGACCGAAGGATTGGCCAGAATGGCTTCGCCGGAACGCCTGGAAAATGCCGAACGGATGGTCCCTTTGGGGCGCCCCGGCAGTGTCGACGAAATGGCTGGAGCCGCGGTATTTCTGGCGTCTGAACTGTCGAGCTACGTGACGGGGCAGACCATTCATGTCGACGGCGGCACCCACGCCGCCGGTGGCTGGTATCGGCACCCTGAAACCGGTTCGTACACGCTGGGTCCGGGCTGACTGCGGGCAATGATCGTATGAGGATTTGCTGGCCGCGGGAGGACTTTCTCCACCTCGAATTCGAGTAGTTCTACTCAGCACGGCGAACTCCGCGCTGAGCTACGCTTCCGATCGGAAATGCATGGCGGCGACCTTTGCCGTAATTGCACCGGAAGACTTCGACCTCCGAGGAGTTATGTCATGAGAGCATCTGCGCTCACCGGTTTGGCGGCCGCGGCCACCGCCCTGGCCGTGGTCCTTTCCGGCTGCGGCTCCGACACCAAGACCGCCACGAGCAGTAGCGAGAAGACCACCGCGTCGTCGTCGGAGAAGACGTCGACCAGTAAGTCCGAGACCCCGACCAAGAAGCCGAAGGTGGCGCCGCGCGACGAGGACGCGACCGGGCCGAACGAGACCATCGCCGGCTATATCAAGGCGAACAACATCCAGGAGACCCCCGTGCACCGGGGCGATCCCGGCTCGCCGACCATCGACCTGCCGCTGCCCGAAGGTTGGAAATCCGCCGGCACCGACACCCCGGACTGGGCCTACGGAGCGATCGTCTACACCGGCCCCGAGGCGGCCGAGTACACCCCGAGCGTCGTCGCGATCGTGTCGAAGCTGACGGGCAACGTCGATCCCCAGAAGATCCTCGATCTGGCTCCGGGCGAACTGCAGAACCTCGCCGGTTACGAGCCACTCAACGAGGGCGCGGCCAGCACCCTCGGCGAATACCCTGCCTTCCAGCTGGGCGGCACCTGGGTCCAGGACGGCCAGAAGAAGATCGTCGCGCAGAAGACGGTCGTCATCCCCGGCAGCGACGGCCTCTATGTGCTGCAGCTCAATGCCGACGGTCTGGAGGACCAGGTGGACATCGTGGGCGCGGCGACCGACGCCATCGACTCGGGAACCACCATCACGCCCTGACCTGAACGACGAGAACGCCTCCACGGGTACGCCCGTGGAGGCGTTGTCATGTTCATCGCCGCAGGTCAGAATGCCCCGCGGCGGCATCGTGAACAAATCGGACGGGCACCCTGGTCGATACCGCAGGTACCGGGTAGGTTTGCCCTAGCCGTTCAGTTACTCACCAGTAAGGGAGAGTCGACCATGCCCGCTCCATCCGCCGCGGACTTCGCTCGTCTGCGCACGCTGGTCGCCATCGACGATGTTGACGCGCGCCCGTCCAAGCCGATCGACGAGGTGTTCACCGGCAGGGAACTCACCACCATCCCGGTCGGCAATGCCGACGACGTCGCCGCCGCGTTCGTCAAAGCCCGTGCCGCGCAGGCCAAATGGGCCCAGCGCCCGGTTGCTGAGCGGTCCGCGGTCATCGAACGGTTCCGCGACCTGGTGATCGCCAACCGCGATTTCCTGATGGATGTCGCGCAGGCCGAAACCGGAAAGGCCCGCTCGGCCGCTCAGGAAGAGATCGTCGACATGATCCTCAACGCGCGTTACTACGCGCGGGAGGCGGTCAAGCTGCTGGGCACCAAGCGGGTGCAGGGCCTGTTGCCCGGCCTCGTCAAAACTGTGGTCAACCACCACCCCAAGGGCGTCATCGGCGTCATCTCGCCGTGGAACTACCCGATGGCACTGTCCATCTCCGACTCGATCCCCGCGTTGCTGGCGGGCAACGCCGTGGTGGTCAAACCCGACAGCCAGACTCCCTACTGCACGCTGGCCAACGCCGAACTGCTGTACCAGGCCGGGCTACCGCGCGACCTGTTCGCCGTGGTGCCCGGGCCCGGGTCGGTGGTCGGCACCGCGATCGTGGCCCACTGCGACTACCTGATGTTCACCGGTTCCACCTCCACCGGCCGGACGCTGGCCGAACAGTGTGGCAGCCGGCTCATCGGCTTCTCCGCCGAGCTCGGCGGCAAGAACCCGATGATCGTGACCAAGGGCGCCAACCTCGACGTCGCCGCCAAGGCCGCCACCCGGGCGTGTTTCTCCAACGCCGGGCAGCTGTGCATCTCGATCGAACGGATCTATGTCGAACGATCCGTCGCCGACGAGTTCGCCGCCAAGTTCGCCAAGCAGGTCAAGGCGATGAAGCTCTCCACCGCCTACGATTTCAGCGCAGATATGGGCAGCCTGATCTCGGAGGACCAGATCAAGACGGTGTCCGGACACGTCGATGACGCGTTGGCCAAGGGCGCCAAGGTGATCGCCGGTGGCAACGCCCGCCCCGACATCGGCCCGCTGTTCTTCGAGCCGACCGTGCTCACCGATGTCAACGACGAGATGGAGTGCGGCCGCAACGAGACCTTCGGGCCCTTGGTGTCCATCTACCCCGTCGACTCGGTCGATGAGGCGATCGCCAAGGCCAACGACACCGAATACGGGCTGAATGCCAGTGTGTGGGCGGGCAGCAAGGCCGAGGGTGAGGCGATCGCGGCCCGGCTGCAGGCCGGCACCGTGAACGTCGACGAGGGCTATGCCCTGGCCTTCGGCAGCACCGCTGCGCCGATGGGCGGGATGAAGGCCTCCGGGGTGGGGCGCAGGCACGGCGCCGACGGCATTCTCAAATACACCGAGTCCCAAACGGTGTCCACCGCCCGGGTGATCAATCTCGATCCGCCGCTGGGCATTCCGTCGACGTGGTGGCAGAGGGCACTCACCCCGATGATCCAGGCGGTGCAGAAGCTGCCCGGCCGGTGACCCCTTCCGCGCCCAAACGCACGTTTGGGCGCGGAAGTGCGGGTAGATCAGGCCATTGCGTCGATCTCGGCGGTCAGGACCCTGCGATATCGTCGAGTCGCTTCGTGGCCTGCTCGAATCCCGCCACCAACTCGGCGATGATGTCGGCGACGGGGCGGATCTCGTTCATCCGGCCCACGATCTGACCCACCGGCATGGACACCGTGTCCGGATTGTCCGACTCGTTCATCCGCTGGTGTGCCTCGCTGACCAGGATGTTCTGCAGCGGCATCGGCAGCGGCTCCGGAGCGTCCGGCGCATCCCAGGCATCGGTCCACTTGGTCTTCAGCAACCGGGCCGGCTTGCCCGTGTAGATCTTGCGGCGCACCGTGTCAGCGGTGGTCGCGCGCAGCAGCGCGTCCTGGATGGTCGATGTGCCGCCGGGCAACCGGTGACCCAAGTCGTATTCGGCCGCAGTCAGGAAGGCCGAGCCCATCCACACGCCCTGGGCGCCGAGCGCCAGCGCGGCCGCCACCTGGCGGCCGGTGCCGATACCGCCGGCGGCCAGGACCGGCGCCTTGCCGTCGAGTGCGTCCACGATTTCCGGCCAGAGCACGACCGAACCGATCTCACCGGTATGCCCGCCGGCCTCGTGCCCCTGCGCGACGACGATGTCGACACCGTTCTCGACATGACGCAACGCGTGCTTGGCGCTGCCGGCCAGTGCGGCCACCGGCACGCCGGCCGCGTGCGCCTGCTCGATGACGTCGACGGGTGGCGAGCCCAGCGCATTGGCGATCAGCTTGATCGGATGCTTGAGCGCCACGTCGACATGGCTACGCGCCACCGAATGCAGCCAGCCCAGCACACCCTCGTTCTTCTCCTCGTCCTCGGGCAGCGGCGGAACACCCAGATCGGCAAGGGTTTTCGCGACGAAGTCGCGGTGGCTCTGCGGGATCAGCTTGTTGATGTCGACGGCAGTGCCCTCGGTGGGGATCTTGGCCGGCATCACGATGTCCACGCCGTACGGCTTGCCATCGGTATTGGCGTCCATCCACTGCAGGACTTCTTCGAGATCGTCGGCGTCGTTGAACCGCACGCAGCCCAGCACGCCCAGGCCGCCGGCCTTGCTGACCGCCGCGGCCACCTTCTCCGACGGGGTGAATACGAAGATCGGGTATTCGATCCCGAACTTGTCGCAGAGTTCGGTTCTCATTTCGCTCCTACGTGTTTGGCGTGCACCTCGTCGGCCGGGCGCTCTTCGGTCGTGTCCTTGGCCCACCGGTAGTCGGGCTTACCCGCCGGGGACCGCTTCACCTCGTCGACCAGCCAAAGACTGCGCGGCACTTTGTATCCCGCGATCTCACTGCGGACGAACTCATCCAGCGAGGCCAGCGTCGGCCGGGTCCCCTCGCGCGGCTGCACCACGGCCGCCACGTGATTGCCGAAGCGCTCGTCGGGCACCCCGACCACCAGCGCGTCGAACACATCCGGATGACCCTTGAGCGCGGCCTCCACCTCTTCGGGGTAGATCTTCTCGCCACCACTGTTGATCGACACCGAGCCGCGACCCAGCATGGTCACGCTGCCGTCGGCCTCGACGGTGGCGTAGTCACCCGGGATCGCGTACCGCACACCGTTGATGGTCCGGAACGTCTCGGCGGTCTTCTTCTCGTCCTTGAAGTAGCCGACCGGGATGTGACCGCGCTTGGCGAGGATGCCGCGCACCCCGGATCCGGGGACCACCGGGTTGCCGTCCTCGTCGAGCACCGCGGTGTTCTTGTCGATGGTGACCCGCGGTCCACCGGTGTGAGACTGTCCCTTGGCCACCACGCTGGTGCCGCCGAAGCCGGTCTCCGAAGAGCCGATCGAGTCGGTGATGACGCGGTTGGGCAGCAGCTCCAGGAACTTCTCCTTGAGGCTGGTGGAGAACAGGGCCGCGGTGCTGGCCAACAGGAACAGACTCGACAGGTCGAATTCGTTGCCTTTCTCCTGGTGCGCCAGCAGCGAATCCAGCAGCGGCCGCGCCATCGCGTCACCGGTGAAGAACAGCAGGTTCACCTTGTGCTCGTGGATGGCGCGCCACACCTCGTCGGCGTCGAACTCCGGCACCAGCAGTACGGTGCCGCCGGAGAACAGCGCCATCCAGGTGGCGGACTGGGTGGCGCCGTGGATCATCGGCGGAATCGGGTAACGCACCATGGGACCGCTGGTGGCGGCCTGCTTGGACAGGTCGTATTCGTCGGCCAGGGGCTCACCGGTGGCGAAGTCGGTGCCGCCCAGCAGCACTCGGTAGATGTCCTCGTGGCGCCACATCACGCCCTTGGGGAAGCCGGTGGTGCCGCCGGTGTAGAGCAGGTAGATGTCGTCCGCGCTGCGCGGTCCGAAGTCGCGCTCCGGGGAGTGCTCGGCGATGGCGGAGTAGAACTCGACACCGCCATATCTGAGGAAGTCCTCAGCTGGACCTTCTGTGCCATCTTCCACGACGAGCACGGTCTTGATGTTCGGTGTCTCCGGGAGCACGTTGGCGACCCGGTCGGCGTAGCGCCGCTCGTGTACCAGCGCGACCATGTCGGAGTTGTCGAACAGATACTTCAGCTCACCCTCGACATAGCGGAAGTTCACGTTCACCAGGATCGCGCCGGCCTTGACGATGCCGAGCATCGCGATGACGATCTCGATGCGATTGCGGCAGTACAGGCCGACCTTGTCGTCCTTCTGGATGCCCTGCGACTGGAGGTAGTGGGCGAAGCGGTTCGCCTTCTCCTCCAGCTGGGCGTAGGTGAGTTGATCGTCCGCACTGATGAGGGCGACACGGTCCGGCACAGCGTCGATGGCGTGCTCGGCAAGATCGGCGATATTCAGGGCCACGGAACCTAAACTAGAACGTGTTACATTTCGTGACAAGTCTGGGGTTGTCGAGCAGAGAGGCTGGGACGGGTGACGGAGAGCGAAAAGGGGCCTGACGCCCTCATTGAGCAGCGCGGACACACCTTGATCGTGACGCTCAACCGCCCGGAGGCGCGCAATGCACTTTCTGGCGAGATGCTCTCGATCATGGTCGAGGCGTGGGACCGCGTCGACAGCGATCCGGAGATCCGCACGTGCATCCTGACCGGTGCGGGCGGTTACTTCTGCGCGGGTATGGACCTCAAAGGCGCCACCAAGAAGCCGCCGGGTGACTCGTTCAAGGACGGCAGCTACGACCCCTCGCGTATCGACGGTCTGCTCAAGGGCCGCCGGCTCACCAAGCCGCTGATCGCCGCCGTCGAAGGACCAGCCATCGCGGGCGGCACCGAGATTCTGCAGGGCACCGATATCCGCGTCGCCGGCGAGAGCGCCAAGTTCGGGATCTCGGAGGCCAAGTGGAGCCTCTACCCGATGGGCGGTTCGGCGGTGCGCCTGGTACGCCAGATCCCGTACACCATCGCGTGCGACATGCTGTTGACCGGACGGCACATCACCGCCCAACAGGCGCTGGACTACGGACTGATCGGTTACGTGGTGCCCGACGGCACCGCACTCGACAAGGCCCTGGAGATCGCCGAGGTGATCAACAACAACGGGCCGCTGGCCGTGCAGGCCATCCTCAAGACGATCCGCGACACCGAGGGCATGCACGAACTGGATGCCTTCAAACCCGATACCGCCAACGGCATCCCGGTGTTCCTGTCCGAGGACGCCAAGGAAGGTCCGCTGGCGTTCAAGGAGAAGCGGGCACCTCAGTTCAAGATGCGCTGACCCGGTCCGCGGTTGCCGGCAGGAACGCGTCCCCCTGCTCCCGGTCGAGGTAGGTGGTGGCCTTGTTCTTGAGGAAGAACAGGTACACCGTCAGCGACAACGCGATGCAGACCGTGACGTAGCCGATGAACAGGGGAACCTGGTCGCGGGCCTTGAGCGCCTGATAGATCAGCGGCGCGGTGCCGCCGAAAGCCGAATTCGCCAGTGCATATCCGACTCCCACGCCGAGTGCCCGCACGTGGGCGGGGAACAGTTCGGATTTCACCAGGGCGTTGATCGACGTGTAGCCGGTGAGGATCACGTAGCCGACGGCGACCAGCAGAAACGACAGCAGCGGTGAATGCGTCTGCGGCAGATAGGTGTACAGCACGTAGGTGTACACGACCCCGCCGAAGCCGAAGAACAGCAGCAGCGGCTTGCGTCCCACCCTGTCGCTGATGATGCCGCCGACCGGCTGCAGCAGCATCAGGAAGATCAGACCGATCAGGTTGATCCAGGTGGCCGTCATCGCCTCGTTCTTGTAGGTGGCCTTGACGATGGCCGGAGCATTCACGCTGTAGGCGTAGAACGCCACGGTGCCGCCGAGGGTGATCAGGAAGCACAGCAGCAGCGGCCGCCAGTAGCGCGTGAGCAGTACCCGGATGGACCCCGCACCCGTGTCCTTGCCCTCCCTGATCGCCGCCAGTTGCTCGGCGGACAGGGATTCATCCATGGTGCGCCGCAGCCAGAACACCACGATCGCGGCCGCACCGCCGACGGCGAACCCGATGCGCCAACCGAATTCGTGCACCTGCTCGGTGCTCAACGTGGTCAGGATGATCAGCAGGGTGAACTGGGCGAGCACATGACCGCCCACCAGCGTGACGTACTGGAAGGACGAGAAGAAGCCGCGCCGCTCCCGCGTCGCGGCCTCCGACATGTAGGTCGCCGAGGTGCCGTACTCGCCACCGGTGGCGAAACCCTGTACCAGCCGGCACAGGATCAGCACGATGGGAGCGGCGACACCGATGGTCTCCCGGCCGGGCACCACCGCGATCACCAGTGAGCACAGGGCCATCAGCGAGACGCTGATGGTCAGCGCGGCGCGCCGGCCCCGCCGGTCGGCGAACCTGCCGAAGAACCACGAGCCCAGCGGCCTGGTCAGGAATGTGACCGCGAAGATCGCGTAGACGTAGATCGTCGAATTCTGGTCTGCCGGATCGAAGAACTGCTTCTCGAAGTACGTCGCGAAGACGGTGTAGACGTAGACGTCGTACCACTCGACCAGGTTTCCCGACGATCCCCTGATGGTGTTCCAGACGGCGCGGCGGGTGTCCGCCCTCGATGTGGTCATACCCCATCTTCAGCGGTCGCACGTGCCCGCAGTGCCGGCTCTGCCGGATTTGCCGCCGAGTTCTTTCCGGTATCTAGTCCAGAATCCGCGGGGTCGGGGTGAACACCACCGGCATGGCCTCGGGGCCGCTGACGAAGTTGGCCGGCCGCAGCGGAACCTCGGCGCCGTCGGCCAGCCGCAGATCCGGTAGCCGGCGCAGCACCCGCTGGGTCATCAGTTTGAGCTCCAGACGGGCCAGCTGATTGCCCAGGCAGAAGTGGCTGCCGAAGCCGAAGGCCAGGTGGCTGTTCGGGTTTCGGTCGATGTGGAACTCGTGCGCGTTCTCGAACGCCGATTCGTCGAAGTTGGCGGACTCGAACATGAGCATGATCTTCTCGCCGGCTTTGAGCTCGGTGCCGTGGAACGCGGTGTCCGCTGTGACCGTGCGGCACATGTTCTTCACCGGCGAGGTCCAGCGCAGCATCTCCTCGATGGCGCCGGGGAGCAACGACTCATCGGCGACCAGTGCCTCCCACTGGTCCCGGTGCCGCAGCAGTTGCTCGGTACCGCCGGACAGGGTGTGCCGGGTGGTCTCGTCACCTCCGATGAGGATCAGCAGCGTCTCGAAGACGATCTCGTCGTCGCTCATCCGCTGCCCCTCCACCTCGGAGTGCACCAGCACGGAGAACAGATCCTCGGTCGGATCGGCGCGCCGCTTGGCGATGACGTCCATGGTGAACGCCGTGTATGCGGCGAAGGTCTCCATCAACTTCTGGACGGCCGATTCGTCGACATGCGAAGACAACCCGCACACCAGGTCATCGGACCACTGCAGCAACATCTCGCGTTCGGTCGGCAGCACGCCGAGCATGTCCCCGATGACCGCCATCGGCAGCGGAGCCGCGATCTCGCGGACGAAGTCGGCCGCACCGCGCTCGCACACACCGTCGATCAGGGTGTCGCACAGCCGCTCGATGGCCGGCAATTTGTCCATCACCCGTTTGCGGGTGAAGCCGGCGTTGACGAGCTTGCGCCGCACCAGATGCGCCGGATCGTCCATATCGATCATGTACGGCATACCCGGCTGGTCGGGCCGGATGCCGCCGGCGCTGGAGAACAGTTCCGGGTTGCGTTCGGCGTCGAGCACCGCCTGATAGCTGGCGGCGGCGGCCAGCCCGTTGCGATCCCGGAACACCGGTTGGTGGGCCCGCATCCAGCGGTAGGCCTCGCGTGCCGCGGGTCCGTCGGCGTAGAAGCGGCCGTCGGCCAGGTCCACATCGGGTTTGGCGACGACGGTCGTCATGCGATCTCCTTGGCGTCACCGAAGGTCATGTCCACGTTCCGCACGGATCCCGAGAACATCGCCCCTTTGGGGAAGCCGAGTTCGGCGAGTTCCCGAGCGTAGGGATGGTCACCGAGACGCACCCGCGCCCCGCCCGGCCGGTAGCGCACACCCGTCATCCGCATCTCGCCGGAGGTCTCGCGGGTGACGCCGTCCAGATGCGAGTACGTGGGGTGGACCTGGGTGCGCGAGGTGAACATCGCGGGCACGGGCAGTCCCGGGCTGAAATCCATGCCGACGGCATGGGTGCCGTCGATGCTGACGTCGAAGGAGAACGACCTCCCGTCGACAATGTTGAAGTCCGCCATCACCTTCGGGTAACCCCAGATGGTCCGGCCGGCCTCCAGCGTGAAGGCCTGATCGACGGGCAGGTGGTGAATAAACGCCCCGGCCGACCGCAACGCCTTCCACCCCGAGGCCTGCTGCCCCGGCGGATTGACCATCACGTTGGTGCCGTACTCGTGGTACTGGCCCAGGTCGGTGTCGAGGTAGTGCATCAGCATCAGCACGACGACGGCCTTGCCGGGCCGGTGGCGGCAGACCTGCAGGCCGCTGTAGTCGATCATCCGCTGGGCGGCATCGGCATTCACCGAGAACATGGCCATGTGCTGCTGCGCGGTGCGTACCCGCACCGGCATCGTCAGGACGGTGCCGGCGATGGTGTGTTGCGTCACACGCCAAATCTAGAACGCGTTCTAGACAACTGCAAGAAAGTGTCTACACCAGTGCCGCGAGATCACGGATCTGCTCGACCGACCGGGCGCCGACCACCATCATCGTGACGCCGGACGCTTCCCAGGCCTTGATCTGCTCCTTGACGTAGTCGAGGTTGCCCACGATCGCCGAATCGTCGACGAGTTCGTCCGGGATGGCCTTGGCCGCCTCGTCCTTGCGATCGTTGCGGAACAGTTTGGTGACGTCGTCGACGACCTCGGCATAGCCCATCCGGCGGTAGACGTCGGCGTGGAAGTTGGTGTCCTCGGCGCCCATTCCGCCCATGTAAAGCGCCAGATGCGGCTTCATCAGCTCCATGATGGCCGGGCGGTCGTCGGTCACGACGACCTGCGCGGTCGCGCAGATCTCGAACGTCTCACGGGTCCGGCGCGCGCCGGGACGGGCGAAGCCCTCGTCGAGCCATTCGTTGTACATACCCGCGATCCGCGGCGAGTAGAAGATCGGCAGCCAGCCATCGGCGATCTCGGCGGCCAGTGCCACGTTCTTGGGTCCTTCGGCGCCCAGCATCACCGGGATGTCGGCGCGCAGCGGGTGGGTGATCGGCTTGAGGTTCTTGCCCAGCCCGGTGGTGCCCGCACCGGTCAGCGGCAGCGGGTAGTGCGGGCCGTCGCTGTGCACGGGCGCCTGCCGCGCCCACACCTGGCGCAGGATGTCGATGTATTCGCGGGTGCGGGCAAGCGGCTTGGGGAATTTCGCGCCGTACCAGCCCTCGACCACCTGCGGCCCGGACACGCCGAGACCCAGGATGTGCCGGCCACCGGAGAGGTGATCCAGCGTCAGCGCGGCCATCGCGCACGCCGTCGGGGTGCGCGCGGACAGCTGGATCACCGAGGTGCCCAGCCGCAGCTTCGTCGTCTCACGTCCCCACCAGGCCAGCGGCGTGTAGGCGTCCGAGCCCCACGCCTCGGCGGTGAAGACGGTGTCGAAGTCCGCCTCCTCGGCCGCCGCGACGAGTTCGGCGTGGTTGGTCGGCGGCTGCGCACCCCAGTAACCAAGCTGCAAACCCAGTTTCATTTAGCCCACCTTCCGACCCATGGTTGAAACCATTCTTAGAACCTGTTCTACTCGATGCCGTGACCACAGGCCAAAGCAGCCCGGTGCAGATCGACAAGCATGAGCAGCCTCTCTCGGCGCCGTTGAAGCTCGCATTCGACTACACCCGTTCAGTCGGACCACTCCTGTCCCAGTTCTTCACCGCCCTGCGCGGACGACGCATCGTCGGCGTTCGCGGGTCGGATGGCCGGGTACACGTACCGCCCGCTGAGTATGACCCGGTCACCTACGCGGCCCTGACCGAGGTGGTGCCCGTCAGCAGTGTGGGCACGGTGCAGTCCTGGACCTGGCAGTCGACCCCGTTGGCGGGGCAGCCGCTGGACCGGCCGTTCGCCTGGGCGCTGATCAAGCTCGACGGCGCGGACACTGCCCTGTTGCACGCGGTGGATGCCCCCGAGGGCACCCTGAAGAGCGGCGACCGGGTGCACGCGCACTGGATCGACGAGCCGGTCGGCGCGATCACCGACATCGCCTACTTCGTGCCCGGCGAGGATTCCGAGCCCAACGGCGCGCCCGACGCGCAGGATCCCAGGGACCCCGTCACCGTGCAGGTGACACCCAGCTTCATCGAGATCCAGCACACCGCCTCGCTGCCCGAGACCACGTTCCTCAAGGCGCTCGAAGAAGGCAAGCTGCTCGGCGCCCGGACCAGGCACGGCCGGGACGGACAGCCGGGCAAGGTCTACTTCCCGCCGAAGGAAGCCGATCCCGCGACGGGTCTGGAGCTCGACGAGTTCATCGAGCTCCCGGACCGGGGCACCGTCACCACCTTCGCGATCATCAACATCCCGTTCCCGGGGCAGCGGATCAAACCGCCCTACGTGGCCGCCTACGTGCTGCTCGACGGCGCCGATATCCCGTTCCTGCACCTGGTCGTGGAGATCGACCCGGCGGATGTCCGGATGGGCATGCGGGTGCAGGCCGTGTGGAAGCCGCGCGAGGAATGGGGTCTGGGTATCGACAACATCGACTACTTCAAGCCCACCGGCGAGCCGGATGCCGATTACGACTCCTACAAGCACCACCTGTAAAGGGCCCGAACTGATGACCGAAATCGCAGTGGTGGGCTTCGCACACGCGCCCCACGTCCGCCGCACCGACGGCACCACCAACGGCGTCGAGATGCTGATGCCGTGCTTCCACCAGCTCTACGAGGAACTCGGCCTCCAGCAGACCGATATCGGCTTCTGGTGCTCCGGATCCTCGGATTACCTTGCCGGCCGCGCTTTCTCGTTCATCTCCGCGATCGACTCCATCGGCGCCATCCCGCCGATCAACGAGTCGCATGTCGAGATGGACGCGGCGTGGGCGCTGTACGAGGCCTACATCAAACTGCTGACCGGGCAGGTGGAGACCGCGCTGGTGTACGGCTTCGGCAAGTCCTCGGCCGGAACCTTGCGGCGCGTCCTGTCGCTGCAGACCGACCCGTACACGGTCGCGCCGCTGTGGCCGGATTCGGTGTCGCTGGCGGGACTGCAGGCCCGGGCGGGCCTGGATGCCGGCAAATGGACCGCCGAGCAGATGGCCCAGGTGGCACTCGATTCCTATGCCGCCGCGGGCCGTACCGACAGAGAAGAGGTCACCGGCAGCATTGACGACCTGCTGTCCCGGCCGTACTTCGCCGACCCGCTGCGCCGCCACGACATCGCACCGATCACCGACGGTGCGTCGGCGATCGTGCTCGCCGCGGGTGATCGGGCCCGCGAGCTGCGCGAAAACCCGGCCTGGATCACCGGTTTCGAGCACCGCATCGAGACACCGATCCTGGGTGCCCGTGACCTGACCACCTCACCGTCCACGGCGGCGTCCGCGAGGGCGGCGACCGGTGGTGATACCGGTTCGATCGAGATCGCCGAGATCTACGCCCCGTTCACTCATCAGCAGCTGATCCTCACCGAGGCGATCGGGCTACCGGCCTCGACCAAGATCAACCCCTCGGGTGGGGCGCTGGCGGCCAACCCGATGTTCTCGGCCGGGCTGGAGCGCATCGGTTTCGCCGCGCAGCACATCTTCAACGGTTCCGCGCAGCGCGTACTGGCGCACGCCACGAGTGGCCCTGCGCTGCAACAGAATCTGGTTGCCGTTCTGGAGGGAGAAGCCTGATGGCTCCGAAATCAGGTAAGAAACTCGCCGCGGTTCTGGGGACCGGGCAGACGAAGTACGTCGCCAAGCGTCACGACGTGTCGATGAACGGCCTGGTGCGTGAGGCCATCGACCGGGCGCTGGCAGACGCCGGATCGACGTTCGACGATATCGACGCCGTGGTGGTCGGCAAGGCGCCCGACTTCTTCGAGGGCGTCATGATGCCCGAGCTGTTCATGGCCGATGCCACGGGTGCGACGAACAAACCGCTGATCCGGGTACACACCGCCGGTTCGGTGGGCGGCTCCACCGCCATCGTCGCGGCCAGCCTGGTGCAATCCGGCAAGTACAAGCGCGTGCTGACCATGGCGTGGGAGAAGCAGTCGGAATCGAATGCCATGTGGGCGTTGAGCATTCCGGTGCCGTTCACCAAACCGGTCGGCGCCGGCGCGGGCGGGTACTTCGCTCCCCACATCCGCGCGTACATCCGGCGCTCCGGCGCCCCCAATCACATCGGTGCCATCGTGGCGGTCAAGGACCGGCTCAACGGCGCGAAGAATCCGTTGGCGCATCTGCACCAGCCGGATATCACCGTCGAGAAGGTGATGTCCTCCCCGATGTTGTGGGATCCGATCCGCTACGACGAGACCTGCCCGTCGTCCGACGGCGCGGCGGCCATGGTGATCGGCAACGAAGAAGCAGCCGAGGCCCATCTCGCCAAGGGGAATCCCGTCGCCTGGATCCACGCGACCGCGCTGCGGACCGAACCGCTGGCCTACGCCGGGCGCGATCAGGTCAACCCGCAGGCCAGCCGGGATGCCGCCGCCGCACTGTGGCGTGACGCCGGGATCACCTCACCCATCGACGAGATCGACGCCGCCGAGGTCTACGTCCCGTTCTCCTGGTACGAGCCGATGTGGCTGGAGAGTCTCGGTTTCGCACCCGAGGGCGAGGGCTGGAAACTCACCGAGGCCGGCGAGACCGCGATCGGCGGCCGCATCCCGTTCAATGCCTCCGGCGGTGTGCTGTCCTCCAACCCGATCGGCGCCTCGGGCATGATCCGGTTCGCCGAGTCCGCGATCCAGGTGATGGGCAAGGCCGGTGACCACCAGGTGCCCGGTGCGCGCAAGGCGCTCGGCCACGCCTACGGCGGCGGTGCGCAGTACTTCTCCATGTGGGTGGTCTCCAGCGACAAACCGGCGGGTAAGTCCTGATGACGGCCCCGGTGACCCTTGCCGGGCGGCGGTCGCGGGAAGCGGCCGTCGCCCGCGACAAGGAGGCTTGGCTCGCGCTGTTCGCCGATGACGCGATCGTCGAGGACCCGATCGGTCCGTCGCATTTCGACCCCGAGGGCACGGGTCATCGCGGCAAAGCCGCGATCGCCGCGTTCTTCGACAAGGCGATCGCCCCGAGCCAGCTGGAATTCCACTTCGAGAAGACCTATGTCTGCGGCAACGAGGAGGCCAACGTCGGTCACATCGTGATCGTCGCGGGCGGGTACCGCGTGCAGGCCGAAGGGGTGTTCACCTACCGGGTGAACACCGACGGCAAGATCGCGGCGCTCCGCGCCTTCTGGGAGGTGGCGGCGGCCACCGCGGGCGCACGCAAGATCTGAGTGGTTCGCGTACCGTTGGGAACATTCATCGTCCAGTTCCCAAGAGTCAACAGACCACCTTGCGCCGCTTCATTGTCCCCACCGTCGTCCCCACCGTCCTTTCAGCCCTCACCGCCTTCCTGATCAGCGGTTGCGCCGGTACCGACGGCAGCACACCCGCTGCGACCAGTCTCCCCGGCTTTCCCGCACAGCCCTCGTCGTCGACCACCACGCCCTCCTCGAAGAGCAAGGTCGCACCGCAGTACGAGCGCCTGTTGATCACCGCCGACGACCTCAGTGACGAACAGGACACTTTCCACCAGCAGTCCGCGCAGTCACAGCCCGACGGCCAACCCGGCGCCAGCGCGTTCTTCGTCAACGACAAGGACGACCGCGCGATCAGCACCGTGGTGTTGATCTACCCGGACGCTGCCACCGCCGCGGCGACCTTGAAGCAGGCGGAGGCGACGCTGCCCTCGCTGGTGGCCGGGGGCACCCCGCAACCCATCGCGGTGGGCAACGGCGGCGTCGTCGTGAAAGGCGCCAAGCCCGCAGAGGACAAATCGGTCACCCTGATGTTCTTCACGGTGGACCGGGCCCTGGTACGGCTGGAATTCCAGAGCGCGATCGGGGACGTCACCACCGACCAATTCATCACCAATGTCGGCAAGATGCAGGCGATCGCCCTGCGGACCGGCCTGGCTACACAGCCTTGAGGCCCTCGCGGTAGCGGCGGGCCAGATCCTGGTAGGCCTGGGCGTTGGTGTCGATCCAGACCTGCGCGCCGGTACCGGCGATCGGCCCCCTGACCTTGGCCGGCACCCCGGTGACGAGTACCTCGTCGGGAATCTTGGTGCCACCGACCACCAGCGCGTGGGCGGCGACCAGAGTCCGCGCACCGATGACCGCCCCGTCGAGCACCGTCGCATGATTGGCGATGAGGGCGTGGCTGCCGATGTGGGCACCGTGAATGACGCAGCCGTGGGCGATGGTGGCTCCCGGGCCGATGTCCACCGGAATCCCCGGCGGTGCGTGCAGAACCGATCCGTCCTGCACGTTCGCCCCCTCGCGGATGATGACGGGCGCGTAGTCGGCCCTCAGCACCGCGTTGAACCAGACCGATGCACCCGCCGCGACGTGCACGTCCCCGATGAGGGTGGCGGTCGGAGCGACGAACGCTGTCGGGTCCACCACGGGAGTTCGGCCCTCGAATTCATAAAGAGGCATGGTTCACATATACCGCAGGTAGGCGTGCATGCGTTGCGCGAACGAGGACCAAAACTGTAACGTGTTCTAGTTAGAAGACCGATACGGGAGGCCCACCGTGACTACTGAATCCACCGGCACTGTCGGTGTCAGGGAGATCGACACCGGAGCGCTGCCGGACCGCTACGCACGCGGCTGGCATTGCCTTGGTCCGGTCAAGGATTTCCTCGACGGTAAACCGCACGGCGTCGAGATCTTCGGCACCATGCTCGTCGTGTTCGCCGACTCGAACGGCGAGGTCAAGATCCTCGATGGCTACTGCCGCCACATGGGCGGCAACTTGGCGCAGGGCCAGATCAAGGGCGACACCGTGGCGTGCCCGTTCCACGACTGGCGCTGGGGCGGGGACGGCAAATGCAAGCTGGTGCCCTACGCCAAGCGCACACCGCGCCTGGCCCGCACCCGCGCCTGGGAGACCGACGTCCGCGGCGGCCTGCTGTTCGTCTGGCACGACGCGGAGGGCAATCCGCCGCCACCCGAGGTCCGCATCCCGGAGATCCCCGAGGCCGCCGACGACCAGTGGACCGAGTGGCGCTGGAACACGATGCTCATCGAGGGCTCCAACTGCCGCGAGATCATCGACAACGTCACCGACATGGCGCACTTCTTCTACATCCACTTCGGTCTGCCGACATACTTCAAGAACGTTTTCGAGGGCCATATCGCCTCCCAGTATCTGCACAACGTGGGCAGACCCGACGTGAACGATCTGGGAACCTCATACGGTGAGGCTCAGCTGGATTCCGAGGCGTCGTACTTCGGCCCGTCGTTCATGATCAACTGGCTGCACAACAACTACGGCGGCTTCAAGGCCGAGTCGATCCTGATCAACTGCCACTACCCCGTCAGCCAGGACTCGTTCGTGCTGCAGTGGGGCGTCATCGTGGAAAAGCCCAAGGGCCTGGACGAGGCGACGACCGACAAGCTCGCTCGGGTGTTCACCGAGGGCGTCAGCAAGGGCTTTCTGCAGGATGTCGAGATCTGGAAGCACAAGACCCGGATCGACAATCCGCTGCTGGTCGAGGAGGACGGTGCCGTCTACCAGATGCGCCGCTGGTACCAGCAGTTCTACGTCGACGTCGCCGATGTCACCGCGGACATGACCGACCGTTTCGAGATGGAGGTCGACACCACGGCCGCCAACGAGAAGTGGCATGTCGAGGTGGCGGAGAACCTCAAGGCCCAGGAAAGTCAGAAGGCCCAGAAAGAAACAGTTCAGCCGAGCTGATGACCACCCACGACGAGCGGGCCCAGACGCCGGACGTTGATCGTCTGGCCCGGTCGATGCTGGAGTTGCTCGGTCACGATGACGAGCACGATCATCCGGCCCGAGACTCTGCTGCACCCGGATCTTGGTCGAAGGCACCGGATTTCGCCGGCGATCCACACCGCGCCGCTGCCATCCGGGAGGCCACCGCGCGGGACCGGGAGCGTTATCTGACCTCGGGTCTGGTGTCGGTGGACTGCCGGTTCTGCCATGTCACGGTGCAGGTCAAAAAGCTAGGCCCGGAACAGACCTCGGTGCAATGGAGTAGCGGGGCAACGCAGCGGTGCGCGGTGTTCAGTGAGATTCGGGCCACCGGCGGGGATCCCGCCCGTGCGCGGTCCTGTCCGAAGCTGACAGATAGCATCAGGCATGCCGTCGCGGAAGGCTGTCTGGAAGAGGTGTCGAGCGCGCCGCCGCCCGGCGACGGCTGACGTCGCCGTTGCCCTTGTTCTCGCCCTTGCCGGCGGTCTCGCGGTGAGTGGCTGCGCCCGGATCATCGACACCGCGACCCCGCACCCGGCCCCCCGGGTCGGTCCCATCCTCGCCGATCAGGTGGGTGATCTGCTCAGCAAGCGGGCCCAGGACGACAAGGACGGCAACCGGTTCGTCACCGTGGTGCCAGATTCCTGCGCCGGTGCGGCCCGGGAGAAGGATGCGCCGTTCATCGTCGACCATCATCCCGAGGCCACCGACGGTGGCCACTGGGTGGCCGCCGAGGCTCAGCCGGTGTACGTCGAGGAGATCGTTGCGGTGTACGCCGCTGATTTCGACGCCCGGTCGGCGATCACCGGCGCCCGCAGCGCGTTGGAGGCGTGCCGCACCCCGTTCACCGTCACCGATATGAAGGGCCGGGAGTACCACTTCAGCATGGGTGTTGCCGGCCGGGGTTCGCCGCATTCGGTGATCTGGTCGTTCCGCGCCGCCGACTGGGCATGCGACAACGCCTTCGTCGCGGCCCACAACGCCGCGATCGAGATCACCACGTGCGGATCGGTCGGCGGCTACGACGTGAGCGCCTTGGCCCGTGATGCGCTCACACTCATCGATTCGCTGGCAAATACGAAGGCCTAGGGTTACCGCGGCTCGTCAGTATCGAAGCGCCGGCGCGCCTTTTCGATCTCTGACGTGTGTGTGGCGGCCCAGGCCAGCAGCACCTCGACAGGTGGGCGCAGGGTCTTACCGAGCGGTGTGATCCGGTATTGGACGGCGACCGGTCGTGTGCTCAGCAATTCACGCTCGACAATGCCGTTGCGTTCCAGCTTGCGCAGCGTCGCCGTCAGCGACTTCTGCGTGACGGCGGGGAGGGCGCGGCGGAGGTCGTTGAAACGGCAAGGCCGTTCGCAGAGCTCGTTGAGGACGCTCAACGACCATTTGTCCAGCACCTGATCCAGCAGTTCGCGGTGCTGAGCGCTGATCACGAAATCGGGTGCGGTATCGGTCATGAAACCTGGTCTCGTTGAAGTGTCCTGCGTATACCAAGTATCAATGCTGCACCACGTCATCACCGATCGGCAGGAGAATTCGATGTCCGTGCACATGTTCAGCCCGCAGGGCCTGCTGCAGCCCGTCCCCTATCACCATGTTGCGGTGGGAACCGGTACCCGGCACGTCCACGTCAGCGGTCAGATAGCCAGACTCGCCGACGGAACCCCGGTGGCTCCCGGCGACCTCGCCGGCCAAGTCGCCCAGGCACTACGAAACACCGCGACCGCCCTGGCCGGTGCAGGCGCCGGCTTCGGCGATGTCGTCCGACTGACCTTCTATGTCACCCAGTGGGTTCCGGAGCGGATGGACGCCTTCATGGCCGGCGTCAATCTGGTGGCCACCGATATCGGACTGCCCTCGCCCATACCGCCCGCCTCACTCATCGGCGTCGAGGCGCTCTTCGAACCGGACGTGCTGGTCGAGGTGGAGGCCACCGCGATCCTGCCCTGATCCTAGAGTCCCTGGAACCGCTCCTTGACCTGCTCGGCGGTGAGCCCGTAATCACTCAGCGAGTAGGTGTGCTTGGGTGCGCGCGGGCCCTTCTTGCTCGCCTCGTGGGAGTCGACCATGGCCTGGCGAGCGGCATCGGTGAAGTCGATGCCGAACGTCCGGTAGATACCCTCCACCGCGCCGATCGGATCCTTGATGAACTCGAAGTAGTCCACATCGCAGAACTGAGCTGGATCATGTTTGGCGCGTTCGGCATCGAAGAGCTCCAGGCCGCGCGACCAGGTCTCCATCGAATCGGCACCGATGACCTCGCCGCGGAACGTGTCCGACCACCCCTCGGTGGTGTGCTGGGCCAGTGAACACATCGAGGCCATGATGGTCTCGGCGGGCCGGTGGCACTGCACCACCAGCGCGTCAGGGTAGGTCGCGAACAGGGCGTCGAGCGCAAACAGGTGACTGGGATTCTTGAGCACCCAGCGCTTCTCCGGTTCGTTGAGCCCGATCAGCTGCAGATTACGGCGGTGCCGCTGATAGGACTTGGTCCAGTCCTGCCGCGCCAGCCACCGGGAGTAGGTCGGGATGTGGGCCAGCGTCTCGTAGGACACCGAGTGCAGCGACTGACGCAGCAGCTGCCAGCACTCCTCGACCTCGTCAGCGGTCATGTAATGCAGGCCGGTATAGTCCGGGTTCTCCTCGTGCGCCTTGGTGAACTGCGCGTCGAGTTGGGCGAATACCGGGTTCTGCGACCAGGTTTCGCGTGGTGGGCGGGGTTGCGGGAACTCGGCGAGCCACAGTTCCAGACCCTGGTGCCGCGGGTCCGCGGTGAGCAGCCGATGGATCACCGTGGTGCCGGTGCGCGGCAGGCCGGTCACGAAGATCGGCCGCTCGATCGGCACGTCGGTGTGCTGCGGGTACTGCTTGAACGCCGCCTCCGAGACCAGACGGGCGACAAGGGCATTCCGCACGAAGAAGCGCTGCATCTTGCTGCCGAGCTCGGTGAGATCGGCATCGCGTTGATAGGCCTCCAGCAGCACGCCGAGCGCCTCTTTGTAGTTATCGTCATCGGGGCCGAAATCATCCAGCCCGCAGGCCTTCACGGCCGAGGCGTGCAGATCCTCGACGGTCCCCACATTGGTGCGCGTCATCAGTACTTGTACTCCCCGCAGTTGACATCCAACGTCTGCCCGGTGATACCGCTGGACAGGTCGCTGGCCATGAACAGGATGGCCGAGGCGACCTCGTCCTCGGTCGGCAGCTTCTTCAGATCGCTGTTGGCCGCGGCCGCCTTGTAGATCTCGTCCACGGTGGTGCCGTACTTGCCGGCCTGGTGTTCGAAGTAACCCTGCAGGGTTCCGCCCCAGATATAGCCGGGAAGTACCGAGTTCACCCGAATACCGCTGCCACCCAACTCACTTGCCAGCGACTGGGACATGGCCAGCAGCGCCGACTTGGCCAGCTTGTAGGCGCCCTGCTTGGGATCGGAGTGCCGGACCACCATCGAGTTGACGTTGACCACCGACCCCTTGGCCTCGGCCAGCGCCGGGGTGAACCCCTGGATCAGACGCAGCGCGCCCAGCACCGTGAGCTCGATGGTCTCCCGGATGTGCTCGAAAGTGGTGTCGGCGAACGGTTTCATCGACGGTACCCGGAAGGCGTTGTTGATCAACACGTCGATCTTGCCGTACGCCTGCAGCGACTCGTCGACCAGATTGGCGACCTGCGCGTCATCGGTGATGTCGGTGCCGATCGCGACGGCCCGACGTCCCAGCCCGGTCACCTCTTTCGCGACGCTTTCCAACCGCTCGACGGTGCGGGCGGCCAGCACCAGATCGGCCCCCTCCTCGGCACATCTCCGCGCCAGCGTGGTGCCGAGTGCGGGCCCGACGCCGCTGATCACCACGACCTTGTCCTTCAGCAGTCCACCCAACGCGCCAGCCATCGTCAACCCACCATTCTTTCGCCGATCAGCTTCTGGCGCAGCGCGATCCGCGCCCGCCAGTCCTCGTCTGAGATCTTGTTCGAGTCGTAGTACGGCAGCACCCCCGCCACGTCGGCCAGGTCGACGATCTGCACGCTCGGGCCGTCCGCTTCGGTCAGCTGACGCGACACCCGCTGCCAGCGGAACTGTAGATATCCCTTGCCGTGCCCCAGGGTTTCACACCAGTTCGTCACGCCGGGGTTCGCATCGGAGACCACGATGCGGACCTTGCCGTCCGGATCCGCCTGCGCCTGAGTGCCGTTCAGCGACGTCTGATGGTTGATGTAGTCCAGCGAGATGTACCACAGGCTGCCCAGCTGGAAGCCCACGTACGGCGCATCGGTGACCGGCAGCGTGATGACAACGGCCTGATCCGGCGCAAGATCGTAGTGCCCCACCGAGGAGTACTGGGTGGCCAGCCCGCCCGGGGTCAGCCGCGGTGCGGTCAGCGTGTTCACCGGAAGGTTGTCGTAGAACCATTTCGGGAACTGCAACCAGGTCTTCACCCGCTGCACGAGCTGCTTGCCCGCCACCGCATAGCGCTTCTCCACCAATTCCCTGGTGAGCGCGGCCGGGGCGGTGCCGGCGGTGTCGGTCCGCGCGATGGCGAACGTGCCACGCTGGGCCGCCCAGTCGTTGTAGACCTCGCGGATCACCAATTGGGCCGGCTTGTCCGGGGTGAAGCGCCATTCGAAGGTGCCGTCGGCGGCAATGTCGAGCTTGCGGTCGTCGAAGGCCGTCTCACTGTCGGGCACGACCTCCTCGGTGTACTCGCCGCCCAGCAACTGGAAGCTGACATCGGTGGTGGTGCCGCGCCGTCCGGTCACCACATATTCATGGCCGGGCTGCACCCGGGTACCGAAGTACATGGTGTCCGGATTGTCGAGGCCCATCTTGGTGAACGGACCGGTTCCGCTGTGCAGGAACGGGTGGTCGCGGTCGTAATCGAAGGCAACGTGCGTGCAGGCCGCGATGCAACCGGCCAGATACTGCAGCCCTTCGAGCAGATCGGCTTCGGATTCGATGAACGGAGCTTCGGTGACGAGACGTTCGGCCTCGGCGACGGCGTCCAGAAAAGGTTGTGCGTACATCCTCATCCGTTCTTCGCGTTCCAATATTGGACCGCAGTGGTAGAGTTTCCGACCTGAGACTAGAACGGGTTCTAGTTCGCGTCAACGATCGGGGGTCAGTAGCGATGACACTCGCGGAACCGGCCGGGCGCGCCTCACCACCCACCGCCCGCGTGGTCGCGATCCTGGACTTCCTGGCACGCCATCCGCACGATCGGTTCGGCCTGTCCGAACTGGCCCGCCGGGTCGGGCTGAGCAAGCCCACCTGCCTGGGGATCGTCACCACCCTGGCCGAGAGCGGCTACCTGGTGCGCGAATCTTCGGACAAGACCTACCGGCTGGGCCCGGCGCTGATCACGCTCGGCCATACCGCCCAGGAGTCGATGCGGGTCAGCCCGGCCGCGCGTACCGAGCTGGGACGCCTCAGTGAGAAGTTCGATGCCACCGCGGCACTCTCGGGCGTCGTCGACGACCGCATCACCCTGCTGGAACTGGTGGCCCCAACGGGTACGCCGCCGGCGGTGCGGGTCGGCCAGAGCTATCCGTTCGCCCCACCGGTCGGTCTGATGTTCGTGCTCTGGGATGAACGAGCCGTCCGGGAGTGGCTGGCCAAGGAACCCACCATCCCGCTGCGCACCGACAGCGCTCGCCTGGCCCGGGTGATCGCCGAATGCCGTGCCGCGGGTTACCTCGCGGAGCGGCTGACTCCCGGTGGCCGCCGGCTCTATGCCCTGATGGCCGGGATGTCGAGCACGTTGCCCGACGAATTACGCGCGCTGCTGGGCGAATTGGTCTCCGATATCGGCGAACGCGTCTACCTGCCCGACGGTGGCGAGTCGGGGACACGGACCCGGCACGACATCAGCGTCATCGCCGCGCCGGTCTTCGACCATCACCGACGCCAGGTCATGGTGGTCTCACTGCAGATCGGGCATGCCCTGACCGACAGCGAGATCACCGAACGAGCCCGCGAGGTGATGGCCAGCGCGGCCGCGCTGACCGCTCAGCTCGGCGGGTCGAGACCGGACCAGAACTAGACCTCGGCCAGCACCGCGAGTGCGTCGGTCGGCGCCACCTGCAACCCGCATCGGTCCTTGTAGGCGGTCAGCGGCGCCTGGATGGCACGCAGCTCATCGGCCTCTTGCGGATGATCCTTGAAGTAGCCGTCGAACTGACCGACCGCGACGAATGCCGGCTGCCGGGTGAAGTCGATGAGCGCCGCGTTCACGTCGGGATGCGCGGCGAAGTACGCCGACAGCTCCTTGGTGACCGAACTGATGGTGTCGGCCAGCCCAGCCGCGTTGCAGTCGCCGGCTGCAGGCGCCGACGTCGTCGGAGTCGCCGGGGCAGGCGTGCTGTCCGAGCCCTCCGGATCAGCCCAGGAGGTCGGCATGCCCAGCATGGCGCCGGCGGCACCGGCAGCGATGAGACCGAAGGTGGCGCGCCGGAAGGTGGCGATACGAGCCATGTGTGTACTCCTTTGCAGCGGATCGGCCGGGGCATCCCGGCCCTGTAGAGCACGTCGCCTCGGCAAACACGGCTGTTACACACGTGGCGGAAATTCACTTCTGTCCGCACGGCGCGATGTGTTGCGATGGCAGTCATGACGGACCCGATCTGGCCGTTGGCGGACTTGGAAGTGACCACTCCGACCCTGGGCCTGCGCTACATCACCGACGAGCTGGCCACCGATCTCGCGCGCCTGGCGGCCAGGGGTATTCACGATCCCGCCACCATGCCGTTCTCGGAGCCGTGGACCGACGTGCCCTCACCCCAGTTGGAACGCAACAGCCTGCAGTACTTCTGGCGCTGCCGCGCCGAGGTGACCCCCGAACACTGGGACCTGCCGCTCGCCGTGCTCGCCGGCGGGCGGCCCGTCGGGGTGTGCACGGTGCACGCCGAGCAGTTCCCGGCCCGCCGATCGGTGACGACGGGGTCGTGGCTGGGCCGCGCACATCAGGGCCGCGGCCTCGGGCGGGAGATGCGCCAGGCCGCCTTGCATCTGATCTTCGCGGGCTTCGGCGCCGGCGAAGCCACCACCCGCGCGTGGCACGACAACGCCGCATCGCTGGGTGTCACGCACTCGCTGCCCTACGCGCAGACCGGCACCGCGCAGGAACAACGCCGCGACCGGACCGACACCATGCTCGCCTTCACGATGCGCCGTGCCGCATGGAACCCGATTCGCCGCAACGATATTCACCTGACCGGTGTGCCGGCCGTCGCCGCGCAGCTGGGCTTCTCACCGCACGCCGGCGAGCGCGAACGGGAGGACGGCTGACGCACCGGCCGCCCGCACCACCCGTGCCGCCATGGTCAGCGTCCACCCGGTATCGGTGACATCGTCGATGAGCAGTACCGGTCCCGCATCCACGTGGACCGGCACCTCCCACGCATCCCGCAGTCCCGCCACCCGGTAAGCCGAGTTCGCCGCGGTGACAGGCCGGTGCTGGGGTGTGTACCTCAGCACCCCGAGATCGGTGAGCCTGCCGAGCTGGGCCAGCCGGGCCGCGGTCGAGCGGATCAGCTGCGGTCTGGTCGCCGAGTCCAGCGCCAGCACCGCGGTGGGCCTGGTCTTCCAGTCCCACGCCTTGAGCACCGCTATGGCGGCCTGCACCAGGTCATCGGGGACCTCACCGTCGGGCTCGTCCAGCAGTCGCCGCAGCCGGGTGCCCCAGCCCAGGTCGGTGAGCCGTCCGATCACCCGGCCAGGTTCCGGGCCGTCCCCGATGCGGCCCGACAGGTCGACACCCAGGGATGCCAGCCCGGTGGGCCATTGGCGGCGTGGGGCGATCTCCACCCCGGGGCGCATCAGCTGCTCGCGGGCCGATTCGGCCGCCGACACGTCGACCGCGTTCGGATAGCGGGAGCCGACACAGTTGTCACAGCGCTCGCACCGATGATCGGCCGCCAGGTCGGGGTCGTCGAGCTGACCCCGCAGGAATGCCATCCGGCACCCGGATGTCGACTGGTAGTCGAGCATGGCCTGCTGCTCGCGCTGCCGGGCCTCCGCCAGCTTTCGGTACCGCGGTTCGTCGTAGCCCCATGGCTGGCCGGTGCTGATCCAGCCGCCCTTGACCCGGCGCACCGCGCCGTCGACGTCGAGCACCTTGAGCACCATCTCCAGACGCGACCGGTTGAGGTCGACCAGCGGTTCCAGCGCGGCAGTGGACAGCGCCCGGTCCGGCTCGAGCGCGCCGATCACGTTGCGCACCATCGCTTCCGACGGGAACGCCACCGAGGAGAAATACCGCCACACGTCGGCGTCCTCGCGACCGGGTAGCAGGATCACCTCTGCGCTGGCGGTGGCACGACCGGCGCGGCCCACCTGTTGGTAATAGGCGATCGGCGAGGACGGCGCACCCAGATGCACGACGAACCCGAGATCGGGTTTGTCGAAACCCATCCCCAGCGCCGAGGTGGCGATCAGCGCCTTGACCCGGTTGGCCAGCAGGTCGGCCTCCAACTGCTCGCGTTCGGCGGCCTCCGTCGACCCGGTATAGGCCGCTACCGGGAATCCGCGTTCCCGCAGCAGCGCGGCGATATCGTGGGCCTGTGACACCGTCAGCGTGTAGATGATCCCCGACCCGGGTAGCGAATCCAGTTGCGCAGCAACCCATGCCGCGCGTTGAGCCGGTCCCCCGGCCTGCACCACCGACAACCGCAACGACTCCCGGTCCAGTCCGCCGCGCAGCACCAGGGTGTCCGCTCCCCCGACGCCCAACTGGGCGGCGACATCGTCGACCACTCGGTCGTTGGCTGTTGCCGTGGTCGCCAGAACGGGTATATCGGACCCCAATTCGGCGATCAGCGTCCGGATCCGGCGGTAGTCGGGGCGGAAATCGTGGCCCCAGTCCGAGACGCAGTGCGCTTCGTCGACCACCACCAACCCCGCGTCGGCGGCCAGCGCGGGCAGCACGGCGTCCCGGAAGTCCGGATTGTTCAACCGCTCCGGGCTGACCAGCAACACATCGAGTTCACCCGCGGTGACCCGTCGATGCACGTCCTGCCATTCGGTCACATTGCTGGAGTTGATCGTCGCCGCCGCCACCCCGGCCCGCTGCGCCGCCGCCACCTGGTTGCGCATCAGCGCCAGCAGCGGCGACACGATGACCGTCGGCCCGCGCCCGGCGGCCCGAAGCAGCTTGGCGGCGATGAAGTACACCGCCGATTTGCCCCAGCCGGTGCGTTGCACCACCAGCGCACGTCTGCGCCCGACGACCAACGCTTCGATGGCCGTCCATTGATCATCGCGCAGTACCGCCTCCTGGCCTGCGAGCTGTTCCAGGATGGCCTGCGCGTCAGTACGCGTAGGTGTTGGCAGGCTTGGGGATCGGGGTGGCACGGGTGACCTCCAGGGTCGGGATGAAATGGGTGGAAGGATTCGAGGACCCCGGGATGACACGCCCTTCGATGCGTAGCCAGGTGTCATCGGGATGACCGGAGACGTTGCCGGACAGATGGACCCGGGCAAGCTGCGCATCCGCGGCGCAGCAGATGATCACCACCCGGGCCAGGTCATCGCCCATGACGAAGCCGGTGGTGCTGATCGATTGGTTGTCCAGGCTCTTCGTCGAGTCGGCGGCAGCGCGCATCAGCAGTTCGGGCAGGGAGACCGTGCCATCCGCAGGTAGCGGCGGGAACGGCCGCAGATGCGGCTGCGCGGCCGCCGGCGACTCCGGAGTCGCACCGACCACGCCCATGGCCGGTACCGCCACGAATGCGGTGAGCGCCACCGGGATCAGCAGCAGCCAGGCCGTACCGCCGTGGTGGTGGTGCTCGGCCGCACCGTGGCGCGCGTCGGCCAGGAATCCGGCCAGCCCCAGCACCACCAGCAGCACCGCGGCCGCGATCAGCCACGGCAGTAGACCCGGTTTGACGAAGTTGAGGTAGGTGCCTTTCACCACCAGCAATCCGGCACTCAGCCCGATCAGCAGCACCAGCGTGTTCTGCACGACCCGGCTCATGACGCGGTCCCCAGCACCAACAGTCCGACCGCGGTGGCAATGGTGGTGGCCACCAGCAGGGTGAGCGGCGCGAACCGGACCGCGAACGCCCGGCCGAACATCCCGACCTGCATGGCGAACAACTTCACGTCGATGGCCGGGCCGACCACCAGGAACACCAGCCGGGGCAACAACGGCAGCATGGTGAATCCGGCCGCGACGAAGGCGTCGGCTTCCGAACAGAGGGCCAGCACCACCGCCAAGATCGCCATCGCGAGGATGCCGAACACCAGATTTCCGGCCACGTGCTCGAACACCCATGTGGGCACGAACGCCCGCAGCAGTGCCACCGCCGCCGCGCCGATCACCAGGAAGCCGGCGGACTGCAGGAAGTCGTGCCGGGCCGCACCGGTGAACACCGCCCAGCGCGGGGCCGAATCATCGTGCGGGGTCGGCAGGGTGCGGGTCACCCACGCGGCGCAGCCCCAGCGTTGCCACAGCAGACCCATGGTCACCGCGGTGAGAAGCGATGCGGCGCAACGGGCCACCACCATCTGCGGCTGACCGGGGAACGCGACCGCGGTCGCGACCAGTACCACCGGGTTGATGGCCGGCGCCGAGAGCATGAACGTCAGCGCGGCACCGCCGGTGTCGGGGCTGAACAACCGGCGCGCCACCGGGACCGAGCCGCATTCACAGCCCGGCAGGGCAGCTCCCCCCACCCCGGCGGCGGCCACCGCGAGCACCGGGCGCCGCGGCAGCCAGCGCTGCAGCCGCTCAGCGGTCACAAAGGCGGCGACCAGCCCGCTGACGATGACGCCCAGCACCAGGAAGGGCAGCGCCTGAACGAACACCCCGCAGAAGATGGTGGCGGCGGCCGCCAGCCGCGGGTGGGTGGACAACACGCCGCTGACCGTCCCCGCCGACAGCGCCAGCACGATGAGACCGACCAGCAGGAACTCCAGCGAGCCCGCCCTGCGGCGCGTTGTCGCAGTGGTGGCCATGGCCCCTATCTTGCCCGGGCCTCCTGACAGTTACCCAGATCGACGTTTTGGCCGGTTCTTCTCGACCTTTCCCGCCCGTGTGATCAATTGGGCGGATAGGGGGTCAGGCGTTGGAGGCTTCCTGCTCGCGTTTGATCTCCAGCGCGATGTCGATGAGCTGATCCTCCTGGCCACCGATCAGCTTGCGCTGGCCGACCCGGAGCAACAACTCATGGGCGGGCACGCCATAACGTTCGCCCTGGCGAACTGCGTGCTTGAGGAAGCTGGAGTACACCCCGGCGTAGCCCATGATCAGTGCGTTGCGGTCGAGCAGGCACTCAGCGGGCATCGCCGGCGCGACGACCTCTTCGGCGGCGTCGGCGATATCGAAGAAGTCGATACCGGTCTTGACGCCGATCTTGTCGAACACCCCGACCAGCGCCTCCACCGGCGCGTTACCGGCACCGGCGCCGAACCGGCGACACGACCCGTCGATCTGTTTGGCGCCGGCGCGCACGGCCTCGACCGAGTTGGCGACGCCGAGGCCGAGGTTCTCATGACCGTGAAATCCGACCTGCGCGTCATCGCCGAGTTCGGCGACCAGCGCCGCGACCCGGTCGGCGACCTGATCGAGCACCAGCGCACCGGCGGAATCGACGACGTAGACGCACTGGCAGCCGGCATCGGCCATGATGCGGGCTTGGGCGGCCAGTTTCTCCGGGGCGATGGTGTGGCTCATCATCAAGAACCCGACCGTCTCCAACCCGAGTTCACGGGCCAGCCCGAAATGCTGGATCGAGACGTCGGCCTCGGTGCAGTGGGTGGCGATCCGGCAGATCGACCCACCGTTGTTCTGCGCCTCCTTGATGTCTTCCTTGGTGCCCACCCCGGGCAGCATCAGGAACGCGATCTTGGCCTCTTTGGCGGTCTGGGCGGCGAGTTTGATCAACTCCTGCTCCGGGGTTTTGGAGAACCCGTAATTGAACGACGAGCCGCCCAGCCCGTCACCGTGGGTGACCTCGATGACCGGGACGCCCGCGTTGTCGAGTGCGGCGACGATCGCCTGCACTTCGTCTGTGGTGAACTGATGGCGCTTGTGATGGGACCCGTCGCGCAGCGACGTGTCGGTCATCCGGACATCCCAGATCGGGTTGAAGAAAATATCGGCGGTGCTCATGCCTGACCTCCAGCGGTAGCCGCGACGCGTTCCTTGGCGATTTCCTCGCCGACCTTGGTGGCCGCGGCGGTCATGATGTCCAGATTTCCCGCGTAGGGCGGAAGATAATCCCCGGCACCTTCGACTTCGACGAACACGGTCACCACATGGTTGCCGCCGTTGACCACCGACGGCTCGTCGAACTGCGGTTCGTTGAGCAACCGATACCCGGGCACATAGGTCTGCACCTGCGCCACGACCTCCTTGATCGACGCGGTGATCGCCGCCTGATCAGCGTCCTCGGGAATGGCACAGAAAATGGTGTCCCGCATGATCATCGGCGGCTCGGCCGGGTTCAAGATGATGATCGCCTTCCCCTTGGCGGCCCCACCGATATCACGCACCCCGGCGCTGGTGGTCTTGGTGAACTCATCGATATTGGCCCGCGTCCCGGGACCGGCCGACGCCGAGGACACCGACGCCACGATCTCGGCATAGGGCACATCCACCACCCGGGACACGGCGTACACCATCGGGATGGTCGCCTGCCCACCGCAGGTCACCATGTTCACGTTCGGCGCATCCAGATGCGCACGCAGATTCGCCGGTGGGATCACCCCGGGCCCGACCGCCGCCGGGGTCAGATCGATCGCCCGGATCCCGGCCGCCTCATACCGCGGCGCGGCAGCACGATGCACATACGCACTGGTCGCCTCGAACACCAGATCCGGCAATTCACTGCGCCCCAGAAGCCAATCCACACCCTCATGACTGGTTTCCAGGCCCAGTTTGCGGGCCCGGGCCAAACCCTCAGACTCCGGGTCGATCCCGATCATCCAGCGTGGTTCCAACCACTCCGACCGCAACAACTTGTACAGCAGATCGGTACTGATATTGCCCGACCCGACAATCGCCACTGACGCCTTATCAGCCATAAGAACGGCTCTCCCTATTCGAAACTCAGTCGGACTGAACCTAGTCCGTCGAAATCTGCTACGAAATCGTCACCCGGACGTGCATCTATCGCACGCATGCACGCCCCCGGCAGCACGATGTCGCCGGCCTTCAACCGCACCCCGAACTGGTCGACCTTGCGGGCCAGCCAGGCCACCGACGTGACGGGATTGCCCAGCACGGCGTCGCTGCGGCCCTCCGCCACCACCTCACCGTTGCGTTTAAGCACGGCGCTGATGTTCTTAATGTCAATATCCTTGGGCGACACCCGTTCCGGCCCCAGCACCCAACCGGCCGACGACGCGTTGTCGGCGATGGTGTCACACAACTTGATCTTCCAGTCGGTGATACGCGTGTCGATCAACTCGATCGACGGGGCGAACGCCGCCGTCGCGGCCAGCACATCGTCCTCGGTGCAACCGGCCCCCGGCAGATCGTCGGCCAGGATGAAGCCCACCTCGACCTCGACTCGCGGATAGAGGTACTTCGCCGTCTGGACCGGGCGGTCCTCGAAGACCTCCATATCGGCCAGCAGATGACCGTAATCGGGCTCATCCACGCCCATCATCTTCTGCATGGCCTCCGACGACAGACCCACCTTGTGCCCGATCACCCGGGCGCCTTCGGCAACCCGCTGCCGGATGTTGATCAGCTGGATCTCATACGCGTCCACGACGTCGATATCGGCGTAACGGTCGGTCAACGGAGTGGTGGGCGTCCGGCTGCGCTCAGCCTGGGCGAGATCCGCCGCGAGTTCATCGCGTACCTGCGCACTCAGCATCTAGGTGAATTCCCCTCATAACCTCGTTAAGCCCTCGACCGGCACAGTTACGGGCCTGTTGTCGAAAGGCGCTGCAATTCTATAACGTGTTCTACATGACTGGACAGGAGTACGACGTTGTCGTGGTCGGCAGCGGGGCTGCCGGCATGGTCGCCGCACTTACCGCTGCTCACCAGGGCCTCTCGACAGTAGTCGTTGAGAAGGCTCCGCACTACGGTGGTTCCACTGCGCGGTCAGGCGGCGGCGTGTGGATCCCGAACAACGAGATCCTCAAGCGTGACGGGGTCAAAGACACCGCCGAGGCGGCCCGGAAATACCTGCACACGATCATCGGCGACGTGGTGCCCGCGGAGAAGATCGACACCTACCTGGACCGCGGTCCGGAGATGCTGTCGTTCGTCCTCGCGAACTCCCCGCTGAAGCTGTGCTGGGTGCCGGGGTACTCCGACTACTACCCGGAGACCGCAGGCGGCAAGGCCACTGGACGGTCGGTGGAGCCCAAGCCGTTCAACGCCAAGAAGCTCGGGCCCGACGAGTCCGGCCTGGAGCCGCCGTACGGCAAGGTGCCGCTGAACATGGTGGTGCTGCAGCAGGACTACGTCCGACTCAACCAGCTCAAGCGCCACCCGCGTGGTGTGCTGCGCAGCATCAAGGTGGGCGTGCGTTCGGTCTGGGCCAACGCGACCGGCAAGAACCTCGTCGGCATGGGCCGCGCACTCATCGCACCGCTGCGTATCGGCCTGCGCAACGCCGGGGTTCCGGTGTTGCTGAACACCGCGCTGACCGATCTCTACGTCGAGGACGGCGTGGTCCGCGGGATCTACGTACGGGCCGACGGCGCACCGGAATCTGCTGAGCCGCAACTGATCCGGGCCCGCAAGGGGGTCATCCTGGGCTCCGGAGGCTTCGAGCACAACGAGCAGATGCGGGTGAAGTACCAGCGCGCACCCATCACCACCGAGTGGACGGTCGGCGCCAAGGCCAATACCGGCGACGGCATTCTGGCCGCCGAGAAGCTCGGTGCGGCATTGGAACTCATGGAGGACTCGTGGTGGGGCCCGACGGTCCCGCTGGTCGACGCGCCGTGGTTCGCCCTGTCCGAACGCAACTCTCCCGGGTCGATCATCGTCAACCTCAAGGCCCAGAGGTTCATGAACGAGTCCATGCCCTACGTCGAGGCCTGCCATCACATGTACGGCGGTCAGTACGGTCAGGGTTCGGGCCCGGGCGAGAACGTGCCGGCCTGGCTGATCTTCGACCAGCAGTACCGGGACCGCTACATCTTCGCGGGACTTCAGCCGGGACAACGGATTCCGAAGAAGTGGCTGGAGTCCGGCGTGGTCGTCAAGGCCGACACACTGGCCGAGCTGGCCGAGAAGACCGGCCTTTCCGGCGAGGCCTTGGCCGCCACCGTCGAGCGCTTCAACGGGTTCGCCCGGACCGGTGTGGATGAGGATTTCCATCGCGGCGAGAGCGCGTACGACCGCTACTACGGGGATCCGACCAACAAGCCCAATCCGAACCTGGGTGAGATCAAGAACGGCCCGTTCTACGCGGCCAAGATGGTGCCGGGTGACCTCGGCACCAAGGGCGGCATCCGCACCGATGTGCACGGCCGGGCCTTGCGCGACGACGGCTCGATCATCGAGGGGCTCTACGCCGCAGGCAATGCCAGCTCACCGGTGATGGGCCACACCTATCCCGGCCCGGGTGGGACCATCGGACCCGCCATGACCTTCGGATACCTGGCCGCCCTCGCCGTAGCCGGAGCCGCCCCGGCGGCGACATCAGAGTCAGGAAGGGTTGGTTAATGCCCATCGATGTCGAAAAGGCGCTCGCCGCCGACCTGGAGCCCATCGAATTCTCCTGGACCAGTAGCGATATCCAGCTGTATCACCTGGGACTCGGTGCGGGTGCGGACCCGATGGACGAGCGCGAGCTGCGCTACCTGACGGACAACACCCCGCAGGTGCTGCCCACCTTCGGCAATGTCGCGGTCAGCTTTCACATGACCGAGGCCCCGACGGTGCAGTTCCCGGGGATCGACATCGAGCTGTCCAAGGTGTTGCACGCCAGCGAGGGCGTCACGGTGCCGGGTCCCATCCCCACCAGCGGTAAGGCCTGGTCCAAGCAGCGCTTCACCGAGATCTGGGACAAGGGCAAGGCCGCCGTCATCGTCAGCGAGTCGACCGTGACCGACGAATCCGGCGCGGTGCTGTGGACCACGAGGCGCTCCATCTTCGCCCGCGGCGAGGGCGGATTCGGCGGGGAGCGTGGACCGTCGACGTCGGCGGAGCTGCCCGACCGGGCCCCCGACGCCGAGATCGCCCTGCCGACGCTGCCGCAGCAGGCGCTGCTGTACCGGTTGTGCGGTGACCGCAATCCGCTGCATTCGGATCCGGCGTTCGCCAAGGCCGCCGGGTTCGATCGGCCGATCCTGCACGGGTTGTGCACCTACGGTATCGGCGCCAAGGCCATCGTCGATCACTTCCTCGACAGCGATGTGTCGCAGGTGGCTTCCTACGGTGCCCGGTTCGCCGGCACCGTCATCCCGGGTGAGACGTTGCAGGCCAATATCTGGAAGCAGGACGGCAAGTTCCTCGGTGTGCTGACCGCACCGAGCCGGGACAACGCGGTCGTACTGTCCGGAGTGGAACTCATCCCCGCTTGATCACACGCGGCGGGCCGCGTCGTCTCCGGCGGTAGGCCTGCCGTGTTCGTGCGGTGAGACCGGAGCCGGCGCCGCCGTGCCCGGCGCCGGGCCCGCCGCACCGTGCTGCGGCGCCGCCGCATCGCGTGCGTCCTGAGCGGCCTGCCGCTGGTCCTGCCGGTGTTCGCGGTGGTCTTGTTCGGCCTGGCGCTGATCCTGCTGAGTCTGGCGCTCGTTCTGCTGCTGCTCACGCTCGTCCTGCTGCTGACGATCGTCCGGGCGGCCCTGGTCCGTGGGTATCTGTCCGGCCAGCTGCGAGCCGAGCGACCCGAGCGAACCCAGCCCGCCCGCGCCGCCCCCAGCGCCCGAACCCGAGCCACCGCCCTGGCCGGCACTTCCCATGGCCTGCTGCATCATCGAGCCGAAGCTGCCGGTCTGCCCGCCCAGGCCGCCGGCCGCCTGCATCGGCGCCTGCATCATCTGCCCCATCTGGCCGAGCATGCCGCCCAGCTGCCCGACGGACTGGCCACCCTGCTCATCGGCGTTCTGATAGGCCGACTGCGCCGCGCCGACCTTGCCGGAGAACTGGTTCTCTTTCGCCGACAACGCGGTGACATTGGCCGTCAGGGATGCTTCCAGGGCGGGCAGTACCGACGCGATGGTCATACTCATCGCGTCGGCGCCGGGCGGGATCGTCGGCATCGGCGGCAGTTCGACCGACGCGGCATCCCAGGTGAGTCCTTCGGGTTTCTCCAGCGGACTCGTCATCGGCGGTCACCATTCATCGTCATCGACCTCGTCCTCCCCGTAGTCCAGGGATGGCGGTAGCGCCAGACCCTGTTTAGTGCCGACACCCTCGGTTCCGCGGTGGCCCATCATCCCGCCACCCATGCCACCCATGCCGCCGCCACCAGCCGCGACGGGCGCGACGCCACCGACGACTGCACCGGCTGCGGCCTCGGCCGGCGCCACCGAGACGGGCAGCGTCTTGCCGACCAGGCTCGCCATCAACGGGGTCTGCGGCGACCCACCACCGGCGCCCGGCAGCCCCGCTGCACGCACCATGCCCGCGCCGCCACCCGCGCCGGAGCCACCCGCCAGCGGATGGTTGGAGAACGCCGAGAACGGCGAGGGCCCCATCCCGGCACCGCTGGGCGAGCCGCCCTTACCGAGCATCGAGGTGAGCTGCTGCAGCGGCTGGGTCATCTGCTGCAATGGCTGCATCAGCTGCTGGGGGGCCTGCCCGAGCGCCTGGCCGAGCTGCTGTGGCAGTTGGGTGAGCATGGATCCCATCTGGCTGAGCATCTGCATCGCCTGCTGTGGGTCCTGACCGGCCAACTGCTGCGGGCCCACCGCGGGCGGACCCGAGGCCGGCACACTGGGCGGCGCCCCGATGGTGTTGGCCAGCTCGGTGGCATTGGCGGTCACGGTCGCGGTGTTCTGCGACAACCCCAGTTTGATCCGGGCCTGCACCAGCTCCTGGGCGTTGCTGTAAGGCATGGACTGCAGTGCCATGCACTCCGCGTTCGTCTCTTCGGCCATCGTGTTGACCAGCGTCTTGGTGGCCACGACGGCGGCCTCCATGCTGCGCAGCTTCGCGGCGATGGCGGCGGCCTGGGCACCGTTGGACTCATGACCGCCGATGATCGTGGTGGCCTCGCCTGCCGCGGCGACCGCCGAGCCACCCTGCCACACGTCGGCGAGCTTCATCAGCTGACCTGATTGCCGAGGCACCACGGTGCCGGTGATCTTGGCCGCCAGTGCCTCGTACTGTGCGGCCGCGGCACCAAGCGCGTCCTCATCGACGTTCGGCCAGCCCGGTCCGGTGACCGTCTGCGAACCAAACGGGCTCATATCGGGCTGTATGCCCATGCCAAGGCCCCCCTCGAGCGCATATGAACAGCAGTCTCGAGGTTACCGTGCGCCGGGCAGGCGGCCGAACACTTGTCGGACGAGACGCCTGAACGGCTGCACGTCCCAGTGGCGGTCGGACCGCCGCGTCCCGTGGGCTGAGCCTCGCAGCCACTCATACCTGTCGCCGGTATCCGATAACAGCAAATAATCGAGCCAGGACCGCCAGTACTCGGCATTGCCGCGCGCGCTGCCGGTCGGCCCGCGTCCGCCGAAGGGATGATTCGGTGCGATTTCGCGACGAAACCCGGCACTCTCTCCTAAAATTGACGCAGCAGTGATCGCAAGTGGGGGGCCCTCGATAGGGGATATGCGACGCCGCGAAGAGCTGGAGTTCATTCCGTTCAGGTTCGGGGGAACCAATTTCAGCGATCTTTCGGCCTCGCAGATTCGCGTACGGAGACGGGCGCCGCCCCGCAACGGGGACGGGAGCGGACGGGCGTGGACGAGAGGGCTGAGCTTCGACGAGCCGTTGACGCGGCAGCGGATCATGCCCCTTCCCGCCCGACTGCACCCGAACACGAGGGTGACCGGTACCGGTATCGACCGGAACGGTTCGACGTGCACGTCTGAGCGGGGAGGGCAGATGAATTCCACATGGAAGCGCCGCATCGAGCAGGTTCGGAGGCGGTGGTGGGTCGTTGCCGCGGTCACCGTGCTCGCCCTGGCCGGCGGGGCGTTATCTGCGTTGACCACACCCACCACCTATGTGGGGAAGTCGACGCTGGTGTTGTCGGGGCGCACCCCCGAACAGGACGCGGTGATGATGGTGGGCTACCTGACCATCTTCCGGGAGCCGGCGACGATCCCCCGGTTGCGCGCCGGGACGTCCATCCCCGCCGATGTCACCTTCGACGCCCAGACCGTCGCAGCGAGTCCGATTCTGACCATCGAAGCGACCGCAAGCGACCCCGGGACCGCGCAGAGCGCGGCCACGGCCATGGGGGTGGCGTTCAGCGATGACATCAACGCGGTCCAGAAGGAAGGCATCCAGGACAACGTCACCGACCTGGAGCGTCAGCTGGGACAGATACCCCGGGTGGATCCCAACGGTGCGACGAACCCGTACTACGCGTCGCTGCAGGAACGCATCGATGCGGCCCGGGCCAACCTGGCCGACCAGCTGACCGCCCTGCAGCCCGAGGCGGGCGTCGCCAAGGTCGCACCCAACATCACGTCGGCCCTCGGCCGGGCCGCGATCGGAGGTCTGGTTCTCGGCATCCTCGCCGCGTTGGGTCTGGCGGCCCTGTCGTCACGCGTGTCCAGCGAGGACGACCTGCGGGAGAAGACCGGGGTCGAGCCGTTGGTGGAACTGCCCGGCCCCCGGTCCGGTGAGTCGCCCGGAGTGCGCCGAGATCGGTTGCGCGCCTTGACCAATCTCATCAGCCTTGAGGATCTTCCCAAGCCGACCGTCATCGCACTGACCGCCGGCCACGGCACCTGGGGATCCCGGAACATCGCCGCCGAGCTCGCCGAGCTGTCGGCCCGACGAGGCGAACGGGCCGTGCTGGTCTACGCGGACAACGAACCGGCGCAGGCCCGCGGTGAGGCCGGTTTCAACGAGGCACTCGCCGACCCGAGCCGGATACCCGATCTGTTGAGGGACGGCGACATCCCCTCGCTGAAAGTCCTCGCTGTGGGTGCGCATCTCGCCGATCGGTACCCGCTGGCGACCCGCGCGAGAATCCTCGCCGTCCTTGACGAACTCCGCTCGCACGGCGACATCGTCCTCGTCGCCGCCCCGGCGATATCAGACGGAGGTGACGCGTCGCTGCTCTGTGCCGCAGCAGATGCCGCGATTCTCGTCGTCGCTGTGGGGTCGCGCGCCGGTGATATCAGCGCGGCCGCCGAGGCACTGGAACGCGCACACGCGGCCGTCCTCGGGGCGGTGCTGATCGACGCCACCCAGATCTCCATGCACTCAGCGGCCGTGGACCGGTCGGACGTGATCGGGTTGGGACAGCGGCCGGCCCATGACCACCGCTCGCCGGTGCACACCGCCGATATCAGACCACATTCGTGGTCGGTGCCCGAACAAGATCACGCGTGAATCGACGCCTCTGATGACCGGTTCGCCGCACCAGGCGGGACACCGACTCGGGGACGGCCGGCACACGGCGTGGACGACCGCCCCGATCCTCGCCGCCCTGCTGCTCCTGGTGGCGACGTTTCTGCATTCGCCGCTCGCGGACGACCTCCCCGGCAACACCTTCGCGATACTGATAGCTCTGGTCATCGGCGCCACCGTGTTGTGGATGGACGTATCGCCCACCAGGTTGCGCGGTGTCGGAGCGGTGGAATGGGCGATGGCGCTGTACCTGATGTGGAACGCCTACTCGGTGATCGCTCCACACGAGTACTCGACGGTGGTACCGCTGGACGGCTTGGACTACCCGCCCGCCCGGTTCATCATGACCGGCACGGTGATCCCGTTCCTCATGTACGTCGTGGGTCGCTACGCTTTCGACCGGCCGGCGGCGGTCCGGCTGGCGCTGTGGACCGTCCTGGCGTTGGCGGCGTACTCGGCCTGGGTGAGCATCCTCGAGTTCACCGGCCCGGCGAGTTGGGTGTGGCCCCGTTCCATCGTCGACGGGTCACTACCCGCCGATCAGACCTGGGTCGGCCGCGCGGTGGGTGTCGTCAATCAGCCGGTGGTCAACGGTTTGATCCTGATCTTGGGCTTCGCCATCGCCATCACGTTGATGAGCCGGCACGGCGAGCCGATGTGGCGCCGGTGCCTGCTGCTCGTGGTCGCGGTGGCATGCGGATACGGGCTCTACCTGACGCACACCAGGGCCGCCTGGCTCAGCGGCCTGGTCATGCTCGTCCTCGGGGCACTGCTGGCCAAGGGCTACCGTTCCGGATTCACCGCGGCACTCGGACTCATCGCCGCAGTCGTCGCACTCAACTGGTCGGTGTTCATCAGCTCCGACCGGGCGGCCGGCGGGGTGGGCTCACAAAGCGAGGTGTGGGACCGGCTCAACATGATCCGCACCGCGCTGTGGGCTTTCGGCCAAAAGCCCATCGAAGGCTGGGGAATCAACCGGTTCAGAGCGGTCAACACCTTCCACCACCAGCAATGGGCGCCAGAGGTGCCGTGGCGCAACGGCTACGGAATGCCCTCGCACATGAATGAACTCGGCATCCTTGCCGAACTGGGGCTGATCGGGCTGGCTCTCTGGATCGGCGTGCTGGCACTCATCGCCCACCGGTTGTGGGACGCCTACCGAACGCTGCCCGACGGCGATATCTGCGGCAAACCTCTTGCCGTGATCGGGATCATCGCATTGGCGACGCTGCTGTGCACCGGATCCACCGTGGATCTCCGGTTCCTCGACTTCCCCACCGCCGCAGTCTTCTTGCTCGTCGGAATCGCCGTCGGGTGGTGCGACCGGCACAAGCGGGGGCAAGCGGCGAGCCGGGACAAGGCGGTGACCCATGCCGTCTCGGCTGCCCACCCGTGATGAGACCGTCTTCGCCACACTGACGCTCGCCGGATTCTCCTTCTGGTTCCTGCTCGGTTTTCCGTACGCCAACCACAACGAGTCCTTCGCGATCGTCGCACAGCTCAAAGAGATCGGGATGATGCGCGCGCTCACCAGCGTCGTCGAGCCCGTGGCGAACTACCGGCCTCTCGGCCAGGCGCTCGCCTGGCTCGGCTATCGGTCCGCGGGCGCGATCTACCCCGTCGAGATCTTCAATTATGTTGTCGCCGTGGCCGCCTGGGTACTCCTGTTCATGTCCTCCCGGGAACGGAAGCTGTTTGCGGTCACGGCATTGATCACCGGCGGGGTGTTCTTCACCGGGTACATCTACCTCTTTCACCTGCACGGGGTGTTCTACAGCCCACTGCTGTTCGTGACGGCGATGCTGTTCTGGCTGGACCGGGACTTCACCCGCAACCGTTTCGTCGCCCTCACCCTCTGCACACTCGTGGCCGCGTTGTTCCATCCCTATTCGCTGCTGGTCTATCTCGCCGGCGTCGGCGGCATGGCGGTCGAGCGATGGCGAACCCTGGCCGGTCGCAGGGCCATGGTCGCCGGCCTCGCGGCGGCGGTACTGCTGTTCGTGGCACTGCTCGCCACCCAGTCCAACAAGAACGTCCTCACCGCCGGTGAGATGCTCGACGGATTGCTCGCCTCGTACCGATTTGCCGAGATCAACCTGATCGCCTCGCTGGTCGCCCTGTGTCTTGCCATCGTCACCGCGTTGAGCCTGCCTGTCGGTGTCAGACCGCGCAGGATCGTGGCCATCGGGTCAGGCATCGCGGGATTGTTGTTCATCCATGCGGGCCTACCCGTGCTCCTGATCTGGATCGCCGTCTGCCTCGCCAAGACACTGCTGATGCGGAAATGGTGGATGGCCCTCGTATTGGGCTGCGCCACCTTGTTTCCCGCGCCGACCGCCACGGGCTCGCCCACCTATGCGATCTTCGCCCTGATGATCTGCACGGCCATTCTTCCCTACGGGAACTCAGCGTGGGAAGAACGGCTTCGTATGCCGGCCCGAAGGGCAGCGGTCGCCGCCGTTGCCGTCGCCACGGCACTGCTGGTGCTTCTGCGTGTCGGGGTGGACCTACCGGTCGCGACACACCTGGCACAGCCCTTGATCGCCGAGCAGGAGAAGACCTTCCAAATGGAGCAGATCGCCCAATGGCTGGCGTCATCGGACTACTCCGGGTACACACTGCGGTTCGTTCGTGCGGTGCGCAACCCCAAGGACGCCTCCGACTCCGTCGACCGGACGTTCCGGCCGCCCACCACCGACGAGGATCTGGCCATGTACATGCGCGCGCTGCGCGGCTCCTCCGCGCCGCCGCCGGCGAAGGACAAGATCGTCCTGGTGGGATTCGGCGGCGACGCGATGCCGCCAGGCACCGTGCTGCTGACGGTGCCGAGCGCACACGCCGGCGTGGCACGGGTGGTACTGCCGGAGAACAGGAATCACGATGTCACGTGATGCCGGAACGGTGCGGTGATGTGCGGCATCTGCGGCATCAGCAGTACCTCCGATCGGGCGTCCGCACGCCTGGACCGGATGCTGGATGCGATCGTGCACCGCGGCCCCGACGGCGAAGGCCGCCTGCAGCGGCCGGGACTCGTACTCGGGATGCGACGACTGGCCGTCATCGACCTCGCCGGCGGTGACCAACCGATCTTCAACGAGGACGGCTCGGTTGCGGTCGTGTTCAACGGCGAGATCTACAACTTCCGCGAGCTGCGCGCCGAGCTGGAACGCCACGGACATCATTTCGCCACCCGTTGCGACACCGAGGTGCTCGTGCACGGCTACGAACAATGGGGCGACGGAGTCCTGCACCGCCTCGTCGGCATGTTCGCCTTGGCACTCTGGGACGAGAACCGCCGCCGGCTGCTGGTCGCCCGGGATCGCTTCGGCAAGAAGCCGCTCTACTACTCACGCGAGGCAGGCGAGGTGGTGTTCGGATCTGAGATCAAGGCGCTGCTGGCCGCGGGCGTCTCGGCGGATGTCGACGACGCCGCCCTGCAGGACTACCTGGCCCTGCGCTATGTCCCGGCCCCCCGCACCCTCTTTCGGTCGGTCCGCCAGCTCCCCCCGGGGCACAAGTTCGTCGTCGGCGATGACGGATTCGCCATCGAGCGCTGGTGGCAGTTGCGCTATGAGCCCAAGCCGGCGATCACCCTTGTCCAAGCAGCCGACGAGGTCGAAGGCCTGATGCGCACCGCCGTCGCGCGACGCCTCGTGAGTGACGTGCCCCTGGGCTGTTTCCTGTCCGGCGGCCTCGACTCGTCCACCGTGCTGTCGTTCATGTCCGAGCTCTCGAATGAACCCGTGCGCACCTTCTCCGTCGGATTCGACGAGAGCTGGGCCGGCGATGAACTGGCGGCCGCCCGCGCCACGGCACATGCCTTCCACACCGTTCATCACGAGACCCGTCTCGGCCCCGATGAGTTCCTCCGGCTCCTGCCTGCGGCGGTCTGGCACCGTGACGAACCGCTCGCCGAGCCTTCGGAGATCCCCCTGATGGCGCTGTCGCGGATGGCACGCGAACACGTCACGGTGGTGCTCTCGGGGGAGGGCGGCGACGAGTTGTTCGGTGGGTATCCGAAGTACCGGGTCGACGCACTCCTGGACCGGGCCGGTCGACCCGCACGCGCAGTCATAGGTGCGCGGCAGCTGCACCGTCTGGCCGGCTGGCACCGGCTGCCTCGACGGACCAGATTGGGCATCCAAGCCCTGGCAACTGCGGCGCCTGCGCAGCGCTGGCCAGCCTGGTTCGGCGCCGACCCCTCGGCCGGCCTGCACTCAGCGGACCTGCGACCACTCGACTCGACTTTGTCCGAAATCGACACCGGGCTGGGCCCTTTGGACCGGATGCTCGCGCTCGACGTCCACACCTATCTGGCCGACAATCTGCTCATTCGCGGGGACAAGATGACGATGGCGGCATCGGTCGAAGGCCGGATGCCGCTCCTCGATCACCAGCTGGCCGAGTACGCGGCCCGGCTACCTGCCGCTCTCAAGGTCACGCCGAGAAGTACCAAGATCGTCATCCGTGAGATCGCCCGCCGGCGGCTTCCCGCGACACTTCTGTCCCGCAAGAAGATCGGCTTCGCGGTCCCGGTGGCACCGTGGTTCCGAGGGAGTCTCGGAGACGCACTGCAGCGATTGACTTTCGGCCCGCAAGCGCGACCCGACCCACTGGTGGATCCAGAGCGGGTTCGGCGTGCTCTCGCCCTGCACCGGTCCGGTCACTACGACTTCGGGAAAGAACTGTGGAGCGTGCTCACGCTCGATGTCTGGGCAAGGCTATTTCTCGACGGCGCCGAACCCGCGAGCCTCACGTTCGATCGGTGACCCGGTCCTACTGCAACCCACACCTCCCCGCGTATGACCACAGGTCATAGCGGTACTCACGAAAGATGAAATCGAGATTCGGGTACTCCAGCGCCTCCGAGGTCATCTCGACCCGGCTTCTCAAGTCGTTGACGACGGCACATGCCGCAAGAAACGTCGCCTGTTTGATTCGGGAATCCTGGCCCGACAATCGTGCCCAGAGCAGTTGCCCGAACTGGTTCTGCACTTTGTTGAACAGGTTCGCGTCGACCGGCATCGCCAGACGTTCACGTTGTTCGAGCAGGAGGGGAACAAGCCAGTACGCATCCAGCGCAGATTGTCGGCCCACGAGTTTCCGCGTGATTCCGCACGGATTGTCGCGATAGTCGTACACAGACTCGCTCAGCGCCACATAGCGTCCGCACAGCGGAAAGATCACCAGCGCGAAGATCGTGTCCTCGAAGTCCATGCCGTCTGGAAACCGAACCTTCTCGAACAGAGTTCTCCGGATCGCCTTACCCCACGGGTAACCCGAGGTACGCGTCGTACGTTCGTCGAGTCTCGGCTGGCTGCAGGCTTCGTACCGAACGTGTTCGATCACGCCTCCAGCGGTGTCGATGACGTCGTAACCACCCTGGACGATATCGGCCTGCTCGCGTTCCGCCGCGCCCACGAGTAGCTCGACACTGTTCGTCGCGAGCCGATCGTCACTGTCGAGGAACAACAGGTACTTGCCCCGGGCCACGGCGATGGCATGGTTTCTGGCGGTTGCCACCCCTGCGTTCACCGTGCGAATGACGGTGACATCTTTGTGATCCCGATAGCCATCCACGATTGCGGGGGTGCCGTCCCCGGAGCCGTCGTCGACCACCAGAATCTCGTAACGATAGTTCGTGGCTTGAGCCACGGCGGAGTCCAGGCATTCCTTCACGTGCGATTCGGCGTTGTACGCGGGGACGATGATCGACGCATCCAGGTCGTCGGGTCCCGGTACCAGGTCAGGGTGGCACCTCGGTACCGCACGAGGGCGGACTGTCGAAATGCAGCTCTCCGGATCGAGGACGGCTCCGGCGTCCCCCGATCCCCGCATGAACTTCTTGGCGGCGAATCCGGCGGAGAGCAGTGTCTCGTACGCATCCGCGGCGAATGTCGCGGCGAGCTCCGATCTGGTCGATCGGGCGACCCGCCTGAACACCTTGTCCCGCACGTCGCCTGCTCAACAACCAGGCTGCAGGACCGCGCGGGCGTATCCCGCGCTCTGGTAGGCGTACTCGAATGCCCACCTCGGCACGGAGAGCCGGGCCGGGCTGTCCACCATCACGAGGTCACCGCCGAAGCACTGCTCGAGAATGAACCGGGCCCGCGAGATGTGGGGGCGGAAGGTCACCACGATGACGGTGTGCCAACCGTATTGCGCTGCCAACCGGCGCAGCTCCCGCCCTTCGCCCTTGGTGGTGCCCGGATCCGGATCGAAGCACAACACCCTCGGTCCCTCGATCGCGGCCCCGCAGCGATGCATCGTGTCGTCATCGGCATCATCCGGGCTGGACACCACCAGGGTCGGTGCCCATCCTTGTGCCTGAAGCTCACGGCCGTAGGCATACCGCTGCGCCCCATACCCGCCCAGCACGAGAATCGCATCCGCGGTGCGCAATCGATCGATCTGCGGGTGCACGTATACCGGCAGTCCGGCGACGACGATCGCCGCCGGCAGATACGCCAGCGCGGGGAGGGCCCGGGCCATGCCGCGCCACCGGCGGCGCCGCGGTACCAGCTGCGGCGAGGCGGCAGCCCGGGCCGCGCCGCTACAGGCCGTCTGCACTGTCGGCCGCCCGGAAGCCGGTGTGGTAGACGATATCGGTGGAGGTGGTGGGCTTGCGATACATCCCCTCCTTGTAATACACGGCGGCGTCACCAGGTATCAGCGTGCGGACGAAATAGGTATCGGCACCGTTGACGAACGTCTCCCTTATTCCGTTGTGCCATAACCTGATCCAGCCTTTGTCATCCGATGCCGACCAATTTATCTGCATCGTCACGTCATGCCACTGCCCGACGTCGAGCGGGGTGTCGAAGATCGAGAACGTGCCCAACCAGACGCCCGGCGCGGATTGATCCTCGATCGTCAGCGACCAGAAGCCGTTCCGCGAGTCCACCGTCCAACTGATCGGCGGGCTGCCCGCACCACCGTCTTGGTGCCACTGATTGGTCACCCCCCAGCCAAGGTCGCCGTGATTCATCGGGAACGTCTGGTCGAACTTGGTCGAGAATCGATACCAGCGGGTCTGCCCTTCCGAACCGCCGGCATCGGGGGTATCGCCCTGCACCTCGGCGCGTTCTCCACCGCCGAACGGGGGTACGTCCCCGGGACGGACCTCGAAGCGAGCCACCCTCCCCTTGGTGGGATCGTCGACGATGCGCGCCGAATACCCTGGTATGTAGTCTTTTCCGGGACCGTTGTAACCGCGCACCTGCACCGTGGGCCACTGGGCGAAGTCCCCGGTGGCGTAGTCGCCGGTAAACAGCGGCCCCGCCGCGAGTGCATCCGGCGCCGACCACAGTGCCAGCCCGAGGACAACGGACGAAACGAATAAGCGCATGACGCCTCCGTGGGTCGATGGATGAGTCAGGGGCTTGTCTCCCCCGAGGACCCGGTGCCGTCGTTGTCCACCTGGGCAGTAGACGGCTGGCCGACCGGGTCTGCCGGTCCTTGCGTGCTGGTCGCCCCACCGGTTTGGGTTGCGCTCGGCTCGGGCGCCGCAGTGGCAGTGGCCGAAGGCTGGTCCTGCTCGGTCGCGGAACCGCCGGCACTCGACGAGCCGGCCACCGTATCGCCCGGTTCGAACTTGTTGCCCGTCGACATGACGTTCTGTGCTGGCTGTGTCGCGCTGGTCGGTGCGACCGACGGCGGCTCCGGGGCCACCGTCGCCGCCGTGAGTGCCGGCACCTGCTCCGAAACCTGCGGTGACGGCGTCATTTCACTGGTCGGCAATACCATCTCCATGGCGGAGATCGTGGGGGTGATGGGCTCCGGTGGCGCGGGTGCCGGGAGGGGTGGGATCGCGGGTGCTGCCATGAAGGCTGACATGACCGGGGCTGTCGGAGGTTGCGGCACCGGGGCCAACACCACCACCGTCACCGCAGCGGCCGACGGCGCGGCCTCGGGGGCCGGCGGATCAAGACCGTCCTGGGTGCGCATCCGCGCGGCGGTCGTGTGCACGACGAATGCGGCGGCACCGTTGATTTCGATCACCTCGACCTTCCCCGACGGCGCCGGCACCGGGGTCACGACGATCTTGTCCAACTCCGTCGTGACGTCGGAGAGGTCCGAGGTGCCCACGAACACGCCGTCGAGCATCCTGTTCAGGTCCGCCAAATCCGGGTGGCCCATCACCTGCTCCAGCACGGAGTCCGGCATGGCCAACAGGGCTTGGAGTTTCGTCTCCAGCAGCGCTTGTTCCGCATCGGCCGAGTGGAAACTCAACAGCACCAGCAGGGCTTGCAGCTTCGCCCGCACCGGAAGGGGTCCGACATCGACCACCGCACTCGGATAGGACTGCGCCTCCGATTCGTCCGCGGCCGGCTGCCACGACGACAACCCGGCATTCATCAACCTGAATTCGCCTGTCCGCGAGGCATCGAACGTGTCCTCGAGGACCACCCCGCGCATCGTGGTGATACCGGCGGGTGATGCCGAACGATCGGGGAGCTGGATCGCGAGCCCGGACTCGACCGTCGAAGGAAACAGCGCCCACGTCGAGACCCCGACACCGAAGACGAGCAACCCCGCGATCTCCCTGCGACCCGCCGAGCGCGAACGAATGAGTTCTCTTCTGGCTTGCATATGCGATCACCCCTCGGAATCGCCTGAATTGCTTATCTATTCAGGCTAGTTCTCAGTAGACGCCGGTGTCAATGAATCCCGCTGACGCTGAGTACGGACGAATTCCCCACGACACCAATGCTATTCACAGAATAGCGGCACCAAGAAGAGACATCCGAACGGATCCGCTCGATGAATATCGTTCCGTGGCATCGCCTTTTGTCATCCCAACTGAAGTGCACCTCCGCCCCCAGGCTGTGCGCACGGTTCACCCGGCATGGCGCACCTGCCGCACCACGGCCGATAGTTCACGCCACGCCGCGGGTGCGAACAACGCCAGGCCGGCCGCGTAGAGCATCAGGTACCCGACACCCTCGCCCAACAGAACCGCCACACCCGCCAGGAAGCCCCGTTGATCGGAGTGGCTCACCAGGTGCTCGAGAAGGCCGAGCGCGATGGCCGCAGGCGCTGCCACCAGGACCGGCGGCCCCAGTCGGCTGGTCAACTCACCGAAGGTCACCCCAGCCAGAGGCCGGGCGAGCAGCAGGCTGAGCACGCCGGCGACCACGGACGACAACGACAGCGCCAGACCGACTCCTGTCAGCCCGAGGGGCAACAGCGCGAACAGCAGGCAGATCCCCAGTACGCTGGTGAACAGCGTCACCCAGTTGAGTAGGTGGGTCCGGCCCGTCCCCTTGATCGACTCCATTCCGACGGCCATCAGCGCCACCCCCGGCCCGATTCCCGCGAGGGCCACCAGCATCACGCCCGCCCCTCGCCACTTCTCGCCGAGCAGCACCGTCACCCCCGGTTCACCCGCAGCGATGACGAAACCCGCCACCGGGACCATCAGGCCCCACAACAGCCCGAGGGCACGCAGGAACGCCGACCGGAACCGCTCGGGATCTCCGGCCAACCGGGAGAAGGCCGGGAACAACACATATGAGCCGGCGTCGATGACGGCCGTCTCCGGCAGCGATCCGAGTCGCCGGCCGTAGCGGTAGTACCCGAGCGCGGTAGCGCTCAGCGCGCCGCCGACCACCGCCGTCTCCAACAGGTCGCGGGCCCGATTGACGACGGTCCAGACCACCAGGGGCAGGGAGAACCTGGCCAGTTCCCGCCACAGCGCGAACGACGGCTTACCGCCGTCCGCACCTGGGCGCCAGCCGGCCAGCGTCCACGCGGTGACCAGCCACGCCACCGTCGAGCAGTAGGTTCCGATGACCAGCCCCCACACCCCGAAACCGTTGATGCACAGAATGATCGACGTGCCGGCGAAAGTCAGCGCCACGACGGGACGGACGATCAGCCGTTCCCGGAAGTCGAAGCGGCGCTGCATGAGCGCGTCCGGCACATAGGTGAGCGCGTGCAGGACGATCGTTCCCGCCGACACCGCGGCGATCGCCCCCACGATGTCACTGGAGAAGATCCACGCGATCAGAGGGGCACTCGCCAAGGCCACCGCCGCCCAACCCACGCCGGCGAGCAGCGTCGCCCAGAAGACGGTGGTGGCGACATCGGCGATCCGGCCTTCGCGCTGCACCAGCGCGTTGGACATACCGGCCTCGGCGAACGTGGTGAGGAAGCCTGACAGCACCGTGCCGGCGGCGAACCACCCGACCTCGGCCGGTGCGAGCAGTCGCGCCAGCACCAGGGTCTGCACCAGCGATACCAACTGGGTGAAGACCAGCATCCCGGTCGCGATGGCGGCTCCGCGACGCAGTGTGCCCGACAGTGGACCCACCGATGAGCCCGGCACGCCCGCCACGGGTGCGCCGGTGTCCGCGCCGGCCGGGCTAGGCACTCTCCCCCTGTCCGGCAACGACTGTCGTGCTTGCCTCGGGCTCCCCGAACAGGGCCTGCCACGGACGACCGGTGACGTGCCAGGGATAGTGCTCGTGCAGCAATGCGTTGGCATTCGCGCGCAACCTCAGCCGTCGGGTCGGATCATCGAGCAGACCCAGCACCGCGGTCACGAACTCGGCACCGCCGTCCGCGACGACCAGGTGTTCGCGGTGGCGCACACCGGGCAGCGCTTCGACGCCACGTGCCGTCGACACGACCGCGATCCCCAGCCCGAATGCCTCCAGCACCTTGTTCTTGAGCCCACTCCCGGTCTGCATCGGATTGACCATCACCGGATACCGGGACGCTTCCGCGCGCAGATCGGCCACGAAACCCGTCACCCGGACCAGTGGCTCCCGTTCGGCCAGCGCGGCCAGCCACGCCGGCGCGTTTCGGCCCATCACCGCGACCTCCACCCCGGCGGCTCGCAGCGCGGGAAACCACACCTCGTCGAAGAAGTAGCTCAGCGCGTGTGCGTTCGGCTCGAAATCCAGGTTGCCCCAGAACACCACCCCCCGCCGCTGCGCCGGTGGGGGCATGGGTGCGAGGAAGGCGTCGTCGACACCGTTGGGCACCGTGAACACGTTGGCTGCGGTACCGCTGCGCTTGACGATCTCGGCGGTGTCCACGTCACCCACCGTGGTCACCGCGTCGAACAGCGCGGGCAGCCGGGCTTCGGTGCGACGGGCCCGGTACAGGTCGAGGGCGTCTCGCCAGTTGCGGCCACCACGAAAGCCACCCGCGTGTGCGAAGGCACGGCTCTGTGTCAGCGCGGTGCTGTCACAGACGTCGAGCACCATCGAGCAGGACGGAATATCGCGCACCAGTTCGACGAGGCTCTCGCCGAATACGATCACCCGGCGGACGTCGCGTTCGGCCACCACGGCCGACAGCAGGCGGCGCGTAGCGGCGGCCTCGCGCGGCCTGCTCATGCGTAGGTAGCGCTGATTGTCCAGCCGCAGGTGCCTGCGCAGAGCCTGCGACCCGGTGAGAATCGGCGGGCACTCGGTCACGCTGGCGAACAATGCCGAGTTGTCCATCGTGGGTGTGCGGGCCGGCAGCGGGTAATGCGGTGCGACCACCAGGTGCCGCTCGTCGGGAACCAGCGCGCACAGCTGTGCCACCCGCAGGTCGTAGCCGCTGTGCAGCGTGTCCACCCGCGTCGAGGCAAGCACCAGGGTTGTCACGACGACCTACCTCGCTCCCGCCGAGGGCAGCTGCGCGGGGTTCCGGGCCTGTTCCTCGACGAAGCCGGCGAGCGTGCCGATCGTCTCGAACACCTCACCCCTGAAGTCCTCGTCGTCGATCTCGAACCCGAACTCCCGTTCCAGCGCAACGGCCAACGCGACCACGGCCATCGAATCGAGTTCGGGCATACCGCCGAACAGCGGCGTGGACGCCGTCAGCGTGTCGGCCCGGTCCTGGATGCCCAGTGTGCTGACGATGACCGCGGTGACGCTGTCGAGGGTCGCCGAGCTGTACTCCATCCTGTTCTCCTTTTCATCGCTCTGTGGTGGCTAGACGAGCACCTCAGCCGGATGCGGGTGGCCGAGAAACGCTGTCGGACTTGCGGTCAGGCCATACGCTCCGGCCTGGAACAGCACGATCAGGTCGCCGATATCGGCAGGTGGGAGCGCGACCTCGTCGCCGAGCAGGTCCAACGGGGTACACAGGCAGCCGACGACGGTGACGGGGCCCGCTGCCGGCTCGTCCATCCGGTTACCGACGGCGATCGGGTAGTTCCTGCGGATCACCTGACCGAAATTTCCCGATGCCGCCAACTGGTGGTGCATCCCACCGTCCACCACCAGGTAGTCGCGTCCACGCGAATGCTTGCGGTCGACCACGCGGGTCACGTAGACCCCGCATTCTCCGACGAGGTAGCGGCCGAGCTCGACCACGACCGCTGCCTCCGGCAGGCACGCGGCGATCCGGGTTGCCATCAGTTCGGCCAGATTCGCTCCGATTGCGTCCAGGTCGACGGGGATGTCCTTGGCGAAGTACGGGATACCGAAACCGCCGCCGAGGTTGACGTAGCGGATGGGCGAGGGAAGCCGCTCGGCCAGCGCCACGATGAGATCGACGGTCCGGCGCTGGGCCTCACCCAGAATCGCCGCGTCGAGGTTCTGGGATCCGGCGAAGACGTGGAAGCCGAGGAAGTCCACATCGGCCGCGACCAGGCGGGCCAGCAGGTGCGGCACCTGTTCCACGTCGACACCGAACTGCTGCGGGCCGCCACCCATGCGCATACCCGATCCCTTCACCCGGAAGTCCGGATTGACCCGCAATGCGACCCTCGGGCGAAAGCCCAGTCGGTCACCGATTTTCACCACCCGATCGACTTCGGTCGCCGACTCCATCTCGATGGTGACGCCGGCGGCGACCGCCTTCTCGATCTCGGCCTCGGTCTTGCCGGGCCCGGCGAAGCTCACCCGTTCCGCCGGCAGGACGGTATCCAGGACCGTCGCCATCTCCCCCGTCGACGCCACGTCCATCGCGTCCACCAGGCCGGCCAGGTGCTGGACGACGGCGGGCATCGGGTTGGCCTTGACGGCGTAACTCAGGTGGATCGCCTTCGGTAGCGCCGCGCGCAGCCGCTCGACCCGCGCGGTGAGCAGGGCCCGGTCATAGGCGAAGAACGGCGTGGTTCCCACTCGGGCGGCCAATCGCTGCAACGTCATTCCGCCGAGGCTCAACTGACCGTCGGCGGTGCCGAAGGTGGCGATGGTCGGGTGCTCGGTCACGGCCCGAGTTCCTCACGCAGTCGCGCACGGTCGAACTTGCCGTTGGGTGAGCGCGGGATCTCCGCCCGCACCGAGACCGACGAGGGCACCATGTATCGCGGAACCCGCTTGCTCAATTCGCCGATCAGCGCACCCGTATCGAACCGGCCGGCCGTCGCCGGGGTCACCACCAGCTGGATCCGCTGGCCCAGGTCCTCATCGTCGACACCGAGGGCGACGGCGTCCCGGACCCGGCCCGTCTCATACACGACATCTTCGATCTCGGTCGGACTCACACGATAGCCGGACGTCTTGATCATCTCGTCCCGGCGCCCGACGAAATACAGGAAGCCGTCCTCGTCGGCGATCACGTTGTCCCCCGACCACACCGCCAGCTCTGGTGCCCGCCAGGGCATTTCCTGCCGTGGTACCGGACGGAACCGTTCCGCGGAGCGCGCCGGGTCGTTCCAGTAACCGAGTGCGACGAGTGCACCCCGGTGCACCAGCTCACCTTCCTCGCCCGGGTCGCACAACGAGCCGTCCGGCCGGACAACCAGTATCTGCGCACCGGGGATGGCTTTACCGATGGAGCCGGGCCGCCGATCCAGTTCGGCCGGATCGAGGTACGTCGACCGGAACGCCTCGGTCAGGCCGTACATGAGGTAGGGCCGCGCATCGGGGAAGACCGCGCGCAGCGTATCCAGGGTGGGCTTGGGCAGCCGGCCGCCGGTGTTGGCGAAGTACCGCAGGGAGCGGACGGCGTGCGGCGGCCACTTCTGCTCGGCGATCTGTACCCACAGCGGCGGGACACAGGTGAGCCCGGTGACGCCGTGCTGCGCACACAACCGCGGCACATCGCCGGGGAGCAGGTAGTCCATCAACACGACGTGGGCGCCCGCACTGAATGCGGTCGTCAACTGGCTGAAGCCGGCGTCGAAACTCAACGGCAACACGGCGAGAATCACGTCATCGGCCGAATTGCCCAGGTATTGTGCGACGCTCTCGGCACCGGCGATCAGGTTGCGATGGCTCAGCACCACACCTTTCGGCCTTCCGGTACTCCCCGACGTGTAGAAGATCGCGGCCATGTCGAGATCGATCGCCGCGGCGCGCGGTAGGCCGCCCCGCGGTGTGCACAGGCCCTCCCACGGGTGCACCGCATACCGGCAGGGCGGCGGGTCGTCCGGCAGCGCACCGACCACCACGACGTGCTCCAGGTCCGGGCATGTCTCCAGGTCGCCCCGAAGCAGCGCCCACCGTTCCGGTGAGGTCACCAGCACCGTGACAGCGCAGTCGACCAGGATGTGCCGCACTTGCGCGGATCGCAGCAGCGGATTCACCGGTACGAACACGCCACCCGCCGCGGACGCCCCGAACACCGCAGCCACGGTCTCGACTCGCTTGTCGAGATAGACGGCCACCCGTTGCTCGGCAGTCACACCGAGGGATGACAATCCGGCGGCCGCACCTCGGATCGAGGTCCACAACTCGCCGTAGCCGATGGTCTGATTCTTGACCGTCAGCGCCGGCGCCGCGGGATGTGATCGGGCACGGTGTTCGATCAGATGGTGCACATTGGTTCGCATCAGTCACCACCGCATACTCGTGAGTTCGCTGTAGAGATAATCGATTTGGTCCGCCCGCAGGGTGTCGCTGCGGTACATCTTCGCCCTGGGCGACACCTGCACCGACCCGGTGAAGCGCGCATCGACGACATGCGATTCGATGAGCGTTGCCGGTAGGCCATGGTGCAGGAGGAGATGGCCGAACAGGTGGCGGCCGGTTTCCCGGAACAACCTCTGGTTGCCGACATGAACGAGTGCCGCGAACAACGGCAGGTTCTTCCGCCGGACACGCCGGAACATCACGTGACAGGTCTGCGCTCCGCGCACGATGACGGCATGCTCCACGGCGGCCGCGCCGGCATGGTCGAGATACACCGAGAGATCCTCTGCGCGAAGGCTCTTCTTGATGTCTTGGAAGTGCGACAACACCCGGACACCGTCCGAGCGGACGGGCCACGGCACGTTGGGCACCATCACCGTGGACGTGTCCAGCGCAACGAAACCGAGCCGGGTGTTCAGCGCCTGCACATCGATTGACGGGGACAGGTCGGTGAAGTGATACCCCTGCTGGCGCAGCAGTGCGCGCAGCAGACGCACACCGTGCGATCGGTACGGCTGCGCCACACACCATGCCGCCAGATTGCAGAAACGCTCTGTTCTGCCGTCGATCCGCCGGTCGGAGTAGAAGGCCAGATGGGCGCCGACCACCTCGGCGCCGCACCGAAGCAGGAAACCGTGGTTGGGCTGGTCCACCGCCCACGTCGGAATGATCTGCGCGGACCAGCACTCCACGGGTACCCGCGGGTCGAGCTGATCATGCAGGAACTGGGCCACCTCCGGCAGATCCGCGACGGTGATCGGCCCCAGTTCCACGGTGGGCTCGACCTCTGCGCCCATGCGCAGTGCCGACCCGTGACCGTCAGACGCCGACATCGGTACTCACCTTGTCCTGCGGCGGTCGCGCACCGACAGAACTGCGCCGGCGCGGTCGCGGCGCGAAGCCGGACACCTTCAGCTTGAACACCGCGAACGACTGATGTGCCGCAAACCCCATGCGGGGCAGCGCCAACGGGTCCGAATCGGCATCGGCGAATCCGTCGGTGGTCGCCAACGCCCATTGGATACCGTTGCGGCGCAGCGCCGCTTTCGCGCGGTCGTCGAAGTCCTGCGTCCGGCCGTTGGGGTAGGCGAAGATCCTCGGCGCCCGGCCGGAGTTGATCTCGACCGCCCGGCACGATTCCGAGATCTCCTGATCCACCTTGGCGTCATCGCAGCGTGACAGGATCGGGTGGGTTACGGAGTGCGGGTACAGAGTGACCGGCGCGTCACTTGTCAACGCACGCGCCTCGTTCCAGGAGAGCAGCTCGAACGGCCCGCCGTAGCCATCGGGTTCCTCTCCCAGGGCGGCGACCAGAGACTCCACCTCCACCAGGCGTCGGGCATCGGACACCTCTTTCACACGCTGGGTGATCTCCTCACGAGTCCGGGTGCGGTCGCCGTCGGTGCGCAGCGATCGAATGCCCAGCCCCTGCGCCGTCAGGTCGATCTCCGTCCTGGCCGTCTGCGCAAAGGCGTGCCACAGCCGGTCCGGCCACAGCAGTTCGGCCGTCCCCATCGGACCGGTCGCCAGAAACACCGCCGCGGGCAACTCGAGATCACGCAACACCGGCGCGGCGTTGGTCAGCAGGTTACGTGTGCCGTCGTCGAAGGTCACCGCCGCCGCCCGGTGGGGCAGCGTCCCGTCCCGCAGTCGCTCCAACGCCTCCTCCAGCGGGAGAACAGTGAAGTGCCGGCGAACGTAACCCAGGTGACGGCGCAGCGCCGCAGTGTCGATCACCCAGTCGCAGGGCGGCCACAGCGGCTCGTCCTGCACCCCGTGGAACATGAGAATCGCCAGTTGGCGCGAGTGCCGCCACCGCGCGAACCTCGGCACTCCGAGCGCGCACAGCAGCCGTGCCGCCACATCCCTCGTTCTGGTCATCGTCATGCTCCTATGCCATGGCTTTCCGGTAGGCGTCGACGGTCATCTCGGCGACCGCAGCCGCGGTGTAGCGTTGCACCGCAACGTCGTGTGCGCGTCTCCCCATCTCGAGCGACAGCTCCTGGTCGGCAAGAAGTTTCACCATTCGGTCGGCGAGTGTCACCTCATCGTCGGGGTCAACCAGAAATCCGGTCTCCCCGTCCCGCACCATTTCCGGCACCCCGCCGACCCGGCTCGCCACGACCGGTTTGCCCGCCGCCATCGCCTGCGCGAGGATCGTCGGTGCGGTCTCTTGGCGAGAGAACAACACGACCGCGCGGGCGCTGGAGATCTCGCACCGCATGCGTTCGGTGCCGACCAGATCGACGATGTCGACACAGTCTTCGAGACCGAAGTCGCGCACCCGGTCCTCGACGAGTTTCGCGTAAGCCGGGTCGGGCTGCGGGCCGACGAGAGTGAGACGGGCCTGCGGTACGGACCTCCGCACGCGTGCGAACGCGCTGACCAGACCGACCGGGTTCTTACGGGGCGTGAACACTCCGGCGAAAAGCAGGTGCGGCTGCGTCGGTTTCGGCGGCGCCAAGGCGAAGAACTCCGCGCCGGCGGGATTCGGAATGCTCACACGGGTACCCCGGATCGGTGCATCCAGCACCTGGGAGTCCCAGTTCGAGATGGAGATGGCGACCTTGGCGCGGCCGAGCACCCGCCTTTCCAACCGGCGGATCAGTCTGTCCCGCAACCTGCCTTGCAGGCTTCCGTCGTCGAGGGTGTCCGGCGATGTGTCGGTGAACGTCACACCGTGCACGGTGATCACGGCGTCCGTGCGGCATCGCTGAGCGATATCGCCGTACAGTCCGATCTCCTGTCCGTGCACCACGTCGGGGTTCACCTGCGCCACCAGCCTGCGCGCCTTGCGCACGTCCAGGAACGATCTGGTGATCGCCCGCAGTCGGCGTTGCCCGCGCACGCAGTGGATCTCGACCTTGGGGCCCTCACGCCGATATTCAGCCGGCGCGTCACCATCGTGGAAGCGCAGCACCGTCACACTGTCCACATCGTCGCGCTCCGCCAGGGCCGGGACGAGTGTGCTTGTCACCGACTCGATCCCACCGCGCACCAGCCCGGGTTCGAGCGGATACGGCCCTATCATGACGATCTTCAGTCCCGGCCTCGTGCTGCTGTCCGGCACGGCGCGCACCACCGACGGCACCTCGGTCACCAGCCGATCCCCTGATAGTTCGGCGCACCCCGCAGTTGCCCGGCATCGGGCAGCCGCACCAGGTCGATGATGAGCCGGTCCGCCCCGGCCCGTGCGATCGCCTCGACAACCCGGGGCTCCCGCGACCCGATGATCAGCACCTCGCCGTGGTCGAGGACCGCGTCGACATCGTCGGTCAGCAGCTCGCCGAGGTGAGGCAGTTGCTGGCGGATATACGTGCGGTTCGCTCCGGTCAACCGGGACAGCATGACGGTCGCATCGTAGATCTTGACGTGAAATCCCTTGCCTATCAGCCGTTCGGTGAGCTCGACCATCGGACTGTCGCGAAGATCGTCGGTTCCCGGTTTGAAGGACAATCCGAAGATCCCCACCTTGTGCCGTCCGTTGGCGAGCACCAGATCGACGGCCCGTCTCATGTGACTCTCGTTGGATGTCAGGAGATTCGCCAGCAGCGGAACATCGAGATCGTTTCGGCGCGCGGCGTGCGTGAGTGCACGGACGTCCTTCGGCAGACAGGAGCCGCCGAACGCGAATCCCGGTCGCAGATAGGCGGTACTGATGTTCAGTTTGGTGTCGGCCAGGAAGATGTCCATCACCGCATGCGAGTCCAACGCCAGGGAGGAACAGATGGCGCCGATCTCGTTGGCGAAGCCGACCTTGAGGGCGTGGAAGCTGTTGTCGACGTATTTCGTCATCTCAGCCACCGGTATCGGGACCTGGAACCGCGGGCCCGGCAGCCCGGCGTACAGACCCAAGACCATCTCCGCGCCTCGGGTATCAGTGGCCCCCACAACGGTTTTCGGTGGATCCAGAAAGTCGCGTACGCTCGTGCCCTCGCGCAGGAACTCGGGATTCACGCACACTCCGAAGTCCCGTCCCGCCCGCTTGCCCGAGGCCGCCTCCAGCCGGGGGATGAGGACGTCCTCGCAGGTACCCGACACCATCGTGCTGCGGTAGACGACGACGTGCCACCCTTGCTTCACCGCCAGCGCCGCACCGATCTCGTCGGTGACCTGTTCCAGGTACGCGGTCGACAACCCCCCGCCGTGGGCAGAGGGCGTACCGACGCAGACGAGTGAGAGGTCCGTACTCGCGACGGCGGCGACCGGATCAGTGCTCACACTGAGATCCCCCGAGCCGACGACCTCGGCGATGAGTTCGCCTATTCGTTCCTCGACCACCGGCGACACCCCCCGGCGGAGCGCCTCCGTCTTGTCCGGGTTGACATCCACTCCGATCACCCGATGCCCCAGCCAGGCCAGGCAGGCCGCACTGATGCACCCGACGTAGCCGAGCCCGAACACACTGACCGAATGCGACAAGGTATCGCTCATCGTTTACCCACCAATCCCATCAACGGTGACAGGGACACACCGGACACCGCACCTCGCCGGCCGGCATCGATCGTCAATCCGTGCTGGCCGTCCTGTTGGTACCAGCTGACCTTGAGCGCCGAGCCCTCTCGGACTATGCGGGGTGCGGCCGTCACCCCGGGGTCGCCGACATGAAGCACCGACAGGATCGCCACCGGCGCGCCGGATCGGCAACGGGCTCCGACCAGCCAGGCCGGTCTCCTGGCCTCGAGCCGGTCCGACCACCACCCCAGATTCGACGCGCCGTCCGCCCGTACCTGTTCCGGCCAGATCGTCGTCGTTGCGGCGTAACAGAGTTCGAGCACCGGCTCACCGTCACGGGTGATCCGCTGGCCCGTCCGCGTGGGTGTCGACACCAGATCGGGGTGCAGCGGCCACGACACCGCGACGTCATGATCGGACAGCCCGCAGATCAGGTCGACGACGATCACCACCGGATCCTCGGCCGGCGCGATGAGCCAGCGCCGGTGCACCACCGGGTCGTCGAGCCGGCAGTATCCGTCATGCTCGGCGTCGACGACGCCGCGGTCGAGATCGACCGAATGCACGGTCGTGCGGGCCCGGCTCCGCCAATAGAACGGTCCGCCGATCAACGATTGGTCGACGTTGTCGATGCACACCGTCGCGTGGGTGCGGGTACCGCGGTGCATATCGCGCACGGCAGGGTCCCCGTAGAAGCTGGCCGTCCCGGGATCGGTGACCAACTCGCGCCCCTCGACGCTGAGCGTGATGCCGAGCGCGTCGGCGTGCCCGTGCGCCGCCGTCGCCGGATAGCCGAGGGGGCCCACATCCATCGTGAGTCGCCGGCGGCCGTGTCGCAGCACCACCAGCCCACCGTTCGGCGCATAGGCGCTGGGCGTCGGATCGTCGCCACCCACACCCGGCCGGCCGGCGGATGTGCACAACGCGTTGCCCAACCAGGCGGAGGTGAGGGTGCGGTGTCCGTATCTGGCAGCGGTCGCATGTGCGGTGACCGCCCCGACGATCCCGAGATGCTCGCGGACCGTGCGTTTGTGTTCGGCACCCAGCCGCACTGCAAAACTATCGTCGTCATCCCCGTACCGGGGATCCGGATCTTCGGTACCGACCAGGGATACCAGGTATGCCGCGCCGCGGTTGAGCGCCTCGGTCAACCGGACCGGCACCCTTTCACCACTGAGCTGCAGCAGTGCCACGACCACGGCCAGCAATTCCGCGGTGAAGATCTGATACGCGACCGACTGCTCGGCGCCGGCGCCGTCGGGCAGGATCAGTCGGTCCGCTTCCTCGGTGAGGGTGTCCAACGCACGCCCGTACAACGCTGCGGGAGCGGACAGTTCGGGGAAGAGCAGATGCACGGTCACCAATCCGGCCAGTTCGCCGACCACATGGTTGTTGGCCGAACTGAACCGCGAGCGCGCGTGCCAGCAGTGCCGTGCACTGGCATCGAGCATCCGGACGATACGGCGGTATCTCGATGTCGTCATTGCCGGTGCGTTGCGGAGTCCCTGTACGCCGAGCGCCACCGAGATCGCCCGGACGCCGACTTCGAAAGCGCCCCGCCAGGCGATGCCGCAGCCGATCGGGTTCTGGTCCAGCCACGAATCGAGGTGCGCGAAGGCCGCTTCGCTGTAACGCAATTCGTCGGTGTAGAGCCATGCCTGCGCCAACAGCGGAAGATGCTGTAGGCGATTGAGTTCCCAGATCCATTTCGGGTCGCGCCGGCCGGCCCGATGGTCGATCCTGCTGCCTGCGACAGCCGGCCAGTGATAATCGGCTATCGGGTCATGGTTCCAATCGACGGCACGCCCGACATTGACCGTGCGGTGACCGAAATAGGTGCGATCGCCGGCGAGTACACGGTCGGCCTCGACCAGGAGCCGGCCGACCTGCGCGAGGTGCTGGCTCTGCACCTCGCCGGCCCGCTCCTGATCGAGAAGAACCGGCCTGCCGATACCGTCGCGGAAATCCTGCAGCAACGCGGTCCAGTCGGAGCCGAGATTTGTCAACATCCTGGAGTCGGCGTACTCACGCAATCCATCCCGGTTGGTCAGGGTGTCGACCACGCGCCGGGCGCGCCAGACCACCTCGCGGGGCGACATCGCCGTCGCGCGGCCGGCATACCAGGCGAGCTTAGACACCTGTCGATTCCTCCAACGCCGCTCCGGCGCGCAGTACAGGCACCCGCGCACCGACCCGTTGTACGGGAATCCTGTTCCGGTGAAGCGGAATCGGCGTCACGGCGGGCCGCAGATCGACGATGGCGGGCTCTTCGCTGGGCTGCTGGACACCCAACAGCTCGGCGTAGAACCGGACCAGCGCCCGACTCGATACCTCCCAGGACAGCTCCTCTTCGACCCTGCGGCGGCCCAGCTCCCCCATCTGTCGACACTGCTCGGGATTGCGCAACAGTGCATCGACTGCTCGGGCAAAGGACAGTTCATCGTTACCCGGCACGTATACCGCTGCGTCACCGGCAGATACCCGCGCCTCGGCGAGGTCGAAGGAGACGATGGGGCGCCCCATCGCCATGTATTCGAGCACCTTGTTCATCGTCGACACATCGTTGAGAGGATTCAACGGATCCGGCGACAGACACACATCGGCGGTGGAAAGGCAGCGCTCGACATAGGCATCGGGCACCCGGCCGGGAAACTCGACGATATCGTCGACGCCGAGTTCTGCACTCAGCGAGACCATGTCACCGTACACATCGCCGGCGCCCATGAAGATACAGCGGAAGTCGTCGCGCCCGATCTCGTCGCGCAGCCGCTGCACGGCCCGAAGCGCATAGTCGACACCGTCCTGAGGTCCCATCACGCCCAGGTACGCCAGCAGATGGCGCTTGTCCCTGCGCAGGCTGGTGTCCGGGGACCGGAGGTTGAAACGGTTCAGGTCCGGTGCGCTGCGCACCACCGTGACCCGGTCCGGTGACATGCCACCGCGCTCGATCGCCACCCGCCGATAGCTTTCGTTGGTCGAGATGACGGCATCCGCTGCGGCATAGGTCATCCGCTCGACGTAGCGGGTCAACCGGTAGAGCAGCCGTCCACCGCTCGGGAAGCGCGAGAGGAACAGTTCCGGCACCAAGTCGTGCTGGTCGAAGACGAAGCGGGCGCCGCCGGGGCGCAGAGCCACGGCGATCAGGAACAGCAGATCCGGCGGGTTGCACGCGTGAACGATGTCGATACGCGCAGTCCGGCGGACTTTGATCGCCAGCCGCAAGGTGTGCCACAGGGCGAGGAGGTACTCGCGCAGATACCCCGCCGGGCCGCCGGTCGCCGCCCGCAGCGGGTAACGCAGAATACGGACACCCTCGATCGTCTCCTCCGGCTCGGTGTCCTGGTTGTCCCCTTTGGGACAAATGACGCTGACCTTGAACCCCGCCCGCGTCAGGGCCCGGGCTTCCTGCCAGACGCGCCTGTCGAAGGGCACCGATAGGTTCTCGACGAGGATCAGTATGTGTCGCTTCTTCATGCGTGGACTCCCCCTACTTGTGTGTACTCGGCACTGAGCAGACCCTCGATCTCCCGTTGGGCCGCTTCGACGCTGCGGTCCAAACCGAATTCGGTCTCAACGCGGCGGCGCCCCGCCCTCCCCATGCGGCGCGCCCGGTGCGGGTCCGACAGCAGGCCGACGATCTTGGCCGCCAGCTGCGCTGGGTCTTGTTTCGGTACCAGGAATCCCGTCGTTCCGTCCTCGACCACCTCGACGACTCCGCCGACGGCGGTGCAGACCGCCGGACGGGCACATGCCATGGCCTCCAGCAGGGCCATCGGGAGACACTCGGTGGTGGAGGTCAGCGCGAAGACGTCCATCGCGCAGAGCATTCGGCCCACATCGGCACGGGCACCGACGAAATGCACGTTCGCCGCGATCCCCAGTGCACTGCACAATGTTTCGAGCCGGGAACGGCACACGCCGTCGCCGACCACCAGGAACCTCGCCCGAGGTACCTCGTCGATCACGATGCGCGCGGCCCGCAGGAACGTCTCGTGGTCCTTCTCCGGCCGCAGCGAGCCCAGGATGCCCACCACCGGGTCGTCCTGATCCACCCCGAATTCGGTGAGGACGCCGCGGTCGGTGGCGGTGTCGAACAGCGCCGGATCCACGCCGTTGTGGATGGTGCGGATCTTCCCCGCGGGGTACCCGCGCTCCTGGACCAGAAATTCTCGCTGCACCTTGGCGACACCGAAATAGCCGCTCGTCCAGCGGATCAGGCCGCGGTCCACGGCGCGATGAAGAACTCCGCGGGGGGTGATCTCACTCGCGTTGTGCACCCACATGATCGTGTGCCGGACCCCGGCGATGCGGGCGGCGATGCGGCCGAGAGTCTCTGCGTTGTAACCCGACACCACCACGAGGTCGGGCCGGTCCCGCCGGATGATCGAAATCAGTGCGCGCAGTGCACGAGCGGCTTGCCACTTTCGCAGGTGCAGTGCCGTCGCCGCGATGCCGGCGGCGCCCAGATCGGCGAACAGATCGCCCTCGCCACCGATGCAGACCACCGACGGGGTGAACCGCGCCGGATCCATCCGTGGCAGCACGGTGGTCAGATGTCGTTCGGCTCCGCCCGCTCCCAATAGAGGAACGACGAACAATGCCCGGATCGGTCGACCGTTCATCGGCACACCTGCCGGTAGAGCGCGTCGATCCGACTCGCGATGCGGGAGGTGTCGAAGTGATCCCGGACCCTGGCATGGGCGGCCGCCCCATAGCGGGCACGCAGGTCATGGTCGTAGACGACCGTGCGCAGCGCCACGGCGATCGCCTCGGTGTCCTCCGGCGGGATGAGCAGACCGCATTCCCCGCCGATCATCTCCGGTAGTCCACCGACGTCGGTGGCCACGACACACACACCGCGGGCCATCGCCTCCAGCACCGCCATCGGCTGCCCCTCGTTTCGTGAGGGCAGCACCAACACCTGAGCACGGTCGAGCAGCTCACCGGTCTCCCGCTCCGACAGCCAGTCGTGCACGTCGACGGTGTCTTCCAGGCAGAGCTCGCGGGTGTACCGACGAGCCTTCTCCACCTCGCCGTCTCCGGCGATCGTCAAGGTCGCCAGGTATCCGTGCGGCGTGCTGAAACCCGGTTCACACACCAGCTTGGCCCAGGCCTCGAGCAGTCTGAACGTCCCCTTGTGATCGCCGATGCGGCCCAGGAAGGCCACGCTGACGGGCGCACCCGGCGGCGGCTGGACGTTGCAGTCCGCCAGACGCACGGCGTTGGGAATCGCGACTATCCGCGCGGACGGAGCGGTCATCTGCATCCGGGCTGCCCACAGGTCGCCGAGCGCGACGAAGGCGTCGGCCCGGCGCAGGGTCGCCCCGATCGCCGCCCGGACGAGTCGCGGCGACTGCTCACAGTCCGCTTGGAAAGCCGAACCATGCATGTGCAGGACGACGGGCACCCGGGCCGGCCTGCTGATCCACAGCAGGAGGGATTTCCGGGCGAAGCTGCCACGGGCGCTGGAATGCAGGTGGATCACGTTCGGCCGGAACCGGATCAGTTCGATGACGAACCGCACCACCCCGAGCGCGAACGTCGCGATCTTCTGCGTGGTCGAGCCATCGCGGTGCGTGACAACGTGGCGGACCTCCCACTCACTCCACAACGGTGTCTGCTGCATGGCCCGTACATAGGAGGCGATACCGCCCCTGGTCGCGGTGCTGGTGGAGACCCACAGTGCACGTCGCGCGGCCGTGTTCGTCATCGGTGCCGGCCCTCCCACCTCTACGCCTCGACCAGCTCGGGCTTCGAACCGGCACGCAGCCACTGGAGGGTGCGGCGAATCCCCTCCTCGACGGCGACGGCCGGCACCCAGCCGAGTTCCTCCTCGGCCCTGCGTACGTCGAGCGCGATGGCCTGTACTTCTGCCGGCGGGGCCGGTGCGTAACGGGGTCGTGCCGTCGCACCCAGTGCCGAGGAGATCAGCCGATGCACCTCGTTGGTGGTCGTCTGCCGCCCGGTCCCGATATTGAAGATTCCCCGAGTTGTCGATGGTGCCCGGCCGGCGCGAACGAACGCGTCGACGACATCGTCGACATACACGTAGTCACGGGTGGCTGTCCCGTCCCCGAACACGGTGACCGGTCGGCCGCCGAGCATCCTGCTGCCGAAGACGGCGATCACCCCGGCCTCACCCCGCGGGTTCTGTCGAGGTCCGTAGACGTTGGCCAAGGCCAGCCGGATTGCCGACATACCGTACAGCTCGGCATAACAGGACAGATAGACTTCACCGGCGAATTTCGCAGCGGCATAGGGTGATCGAGGATCGGCAGGCGTGGATTCGCGCACCGGAAGAGCGGTCGGCGCCCCATAGCGGGATCCGCCCGACGCGGCGTAGACGATTCGATCGACACCGGCATGCCGGCAGGCCTCCAGCACCCCGATCGTCCCGAGCACATTGCAGCCGGCGTCGTGCAGGGGGTCGGCGACCGAGGCGCGGAGGTCGACCTGGGCTGCGAGGTGAAACACCACGTCGGGTCTGGCCGCCGCCATGATCTCGATCAACTCCGGTGCGCGAATGTCGAGCTGCCGGAAGGTGAACCGGTCCCCGGCCGACTCGAAGCGGCTCCGGGCGTGGTCGAGGTTGGCGGTGACGCCGGTGCTGAGGTTGTCGATGGCGACGACCTGGTGCCCCTCGTCGAGCAGCCGGTCGACCAGGGTCGAACCGATGAAGCCGGCTGCGCCGGTGACGAGTGTCCGCATTCCCGTCACTCTCCTTTTCCGTCCACGCGTGTGGGTTTCACGATCTCGAACGTCACGTCGCCCCCCTCAGTAGGCACCCGTGCGAGCCAAGACAGCTCGCAGGGTCTTCGCGATGATCAGGACATCGCCCACCATCGACCAGTTGTCGACGTAGGAGAGGTCGAGACGAACAGACCTGTCCCAGGACAGATCGGATCGCCCGCTGACTTGCCACAACCCGGTGATACCGGGTTTGACCAGGAGCCTGCGCAGCACATCGCAGTCGTAGGACTCGACTTCCGGCCGCAACGGTGGTCGTGGGCCGACGACACTCATCTCCTGCCGCAACACATTGATGAACTGCGGCAGCTCGTCGATGCTGAATCGGCGCAGGATGCGGCCGACCGGGGTGACCCGAGGATCATCGCGGATCTTGAACAGCAGGCCGTCACTCTCGTTCATCGTCGACAGGCTCGCGAGCTGTTGATCGGCACCCACCACCATGCTGCGGAACTTCAGCATCGAGAACGGCTTCCCGTTGATGCCGATGCGCTCCGCAGCGTAGAAGACGGGTCCTCGGCTGGTGAGCTTGATGGCCGTGGCCGCGACGACGAGGATGGGCAGTGTCGCCGTGAGCGCGGCCAAGGCAAAGCAGAAGTCGAACGCACGCTTCTGGAAACACTTGGCGCCGCGATATTGCGGCTTCTCGATCTGCAACAGCGGTAGACCTGACATCGGCCGCATCGCCAGACGCGACAATGCCACGTCGACGACCCCGGGCGACACCATCAGGTCGACACCCATCGGCTCGAGTTCCCAGATCAGCCGCTGGAGTCGATGGACGCCGAAGTGTCCGGTACCCGCCACTGCGACCGTGTCCGCACCGCATGCCCTGATCGCCTGCACAGCGCAGTTCTCGTCACCCACGACCGGGATGTCCAGGCCTGCGACTGTGAGGACCGCACCCTGCGCGCCCCGGTATCCCGGGATGCACACCCCGACGACGTGATAGCCGTCCGACGGATTGTCGACCAACTCGTCAACCAGGTGCGCCACCGCATCCCGTTCGCCGACCGCCAGAACCGCCGTCCGGCATCGGCCCTTGCCCCGTTCGCGGACAACGACTTTCCGGCAGGCCCACCTGCCCAGCAACAGACCAAACGTCCCGACCGGAAGCGCCACCACCAGGTAACCGCGGGAAAGCTCCAGCTTGACCACCAGTTCGGCGATCGCCATGGCCCCGAAGGTCGCCAGGGACGCGTTGACGACTCGCCGATACTCCTCGGCTCCTGCACCGACCACCTTGGCGGACCGGGTATGGAAGCCCGCCAGCATCGACAACCACAGCGCGGCGATCACGATCGAGAAGGCGGTCACAAGGTGACTCACTGGTCCGGGTGAGGTGACGGTACTGCCGAATCGCACATACTGCGCCAGCATCACGGCGCCGGCGACCACCGCGGTATCGGCCACGCGTAGCCGAGTGACGTACTGCCGTTGCCAACGTAAGCGCTCGATAACGGCGGCCGGCGGGGTGCCGACTTCGCTGAGCGGTATGACAACTCGTCGGGCCGCCGGCTCCGCCCGTCGGGCTGGTGCGGCGATCGCTCGCTTGCCGGGATCCTGACTGACCGTGTTGAGGTGTGCCATGGTCAGCCCACCAGATCCACGCCGTGCGAAATACGCTCTGCAGAAATAATTCTCCGTGACACTTCTTCGCGTTCCGAAGCGGGATCGGTCGCCGTGAGGTCAGTCAGCCAACGGACCGTCCGGGCGATCCCGTCCGGGAGATCAACCAGGGGAGTCCACTCCAGAGGGCACCGGGTAGGAGTGCCGGTGCCGATATCGCACGTGCCGGTGATCTGCACGGGCGCATGACCGGCACGTACGAGTGCGTCCACCGCGTCATCGACGTACACGTAGTCACTGGCACGAATGTTGTCCCAGCCCCTGATCTGCGAACCGCCGGCGATCATGGCACTCGCCAGATCCGCGATGGCGTTGCCCGGGCCACGGTGATTCTGACGCGGGCCGTAGACGCTGCCCAAGGCGAGGCACAGCGGGGCCAGATCGTACATCTCGGCGTAGGCGCACAGATACATCTCGGCGGCGATCTTGGCGACCCCATGTAGTGAGACCGGATTGGTCCGGCCGCTCCCCTCAGGCGGCCGTCCCGCACCGATGCCGTACCGGGCGTCCCGACAGCCCGCGTACACGATTCGCCGAACCCCGGACCGGCGGCTCGCCTCACAGAGATTGATCGTGCCGAGTACGTTACTGCGCGCGTCGAATTGCGGATCCATGACCGATACCTGCGGATCCATCTGCGCCGCCAGATGAAAGATGATGTCCGGGTTGGCCCCCGCGATCACACCCGCGAGCTCCGGCGCCTGAACATCGAGGCAGATCAGCCTGAACTGTCCGGGCCTGCGCTCGTTCCACCTCATCGCGTCCTTCAGGTTCGCGACGCTGCCCGCCGTGAAGTTGTCGACTCCGATGACCTGGTGGCCGTCGGCCAACAGACGGTCGACGAGCGTGGAGCCGATGAATCCGGCCGCGCCGGTGACTAGAGACCGCATGGCACGTCCGTCCCCGGCACCGCGGTGGGCCACGCCGGCGATCCCCCACCGCCATCAACAGCTAATTCGTCACGCACCCCTTAACTATCGGGTCCCCCACCGGTCCCGTACATGGACCGTCGGAGCGATCTTTCGGTTGAATCCCGATCTAGTTCCAGGGACTAGCCGTAGTACATCGGGGGGCACGGAAGTGATTGCAGCAAAACATATTCAGACTCCGACGAGCAAAGCCTAACCCGTCGCCGGCGCACGTATGGACACGGTGGGTATCACGCCAGGTGAACGCACGTCATCAGGCATTGCACCGGATGACCGGAACACCGAGGTGCGGGGCGTCAGATCCGCAGGACGCGAACGGGATCCGATCCCGGTACGGGATCGCCGACGGATCCGGATCGCACCCGCCCGAGACCTGGTCCTTCGGGCGATGCGAACTAGATCCTCGCGGACCGTCGACCCGCACGACGACAATCAGATCAGCGGTGCGATGAGTTGCGTTCCCGCTCAACGGCGAACAGCCGCATCAACGCTCAGCAATGCCGCATCTCGGCAACACCGCGTCGCCGAAGTAGCCCGGCCTGACGTACCTTTCACCACGAATCGGTGGACTCCCACAGCCGGCACTGCGGGATTCTCGATCGAAGACGCAACAGCAGTGCGATATTGATCGCTATCAGAATCCCGAACACGCCCACGGTGGCGATGCCGACAACCGCTACCGCACCCATGACAATTCCCACCATGGCAATCACCCCTCAGCACCGGCGAATTGGCCGACCGGCTACCACGGAACGCACGCCAGCTCGCTGTAGAGGTAGTCGATCTGCTTCGGTTCCAGACTCGGGCTGGAGTACATCTTCGGCCTGTTGTTCAGGCTGAAGGACAGCAGGGGCCGGTGTTCGATGGTGCGCAATTCAGCGAGGGTCGCCACCAGTCCCCGCCTGACCAACAAGTGGCGGGTCAGCGGGATTAACGAACGGTGGAACAGGTCAAGGTTGCTGACATGCAGGATCATCGCGTAGCCCAGTGCGCCCATGTACCGGAACTCGCGGTACATGACGTGGCCGGACTCCTGACCACGGGTCAGGACGAGGTGCCGGGCGGCGAGCGCCTGTGCATGGTCGCGGTAGAGTGCCAGCCCCGATCCGACCAGTGACCGTTCGATCACGTCCGGATCGGCACTGATCCTCGTGCCACACCGGAAGGTCGGCCACGGCAGATTGGGAATGAGAGCGGCCGAGGTGTCCAGATAGCGAAACTTCAACCAGGCCAGAATCTCCCGAGGCCCCTCTTTCGGGGACAGACTGGTGAAGTGAAAGCCCTCCTGCGCCAACATCGCGTTGAGCAGAGACATGCTCTCGCCGCGGTATTCGGGCAACACGCACCACGAGCCCATGTTGCAGAACCGTTCCAGCCGGCCCGCCACCAACCGCTCGGAGTACAGAGCCAGCAGGACGCCCACGACGCGCTCCCCGTCACGGAGCATGAATCCGTGATTGGGGGCCTTATCCTCCCACGGAGCCGAACACGATGCGGTCCAAGGAGTCCGGTCATTGTGATTGGTCCGAAGGAACTCCGCGGCCACCGCGATGTCGGCGTCCGTGATCGGACTCACCTCGGCTGTCATCGGTCCCCGCACACCGTTGACGTCACCGGCCGAACGTGCGGTGAGTCATTGTCCCGCCACCATGCCTGCCCGGATTCCGGCAGACTGCCCACTGGGTCGTAGAACGGGTAGACACGGTTCAGGGCACCGACATCCGCAGCGTCCAAACCGGTGCGGTAGTTCTTGGTCCAGTAGGAGATCCCCAGGTCGCGGTCGTAGCGGACCGCCTGATGCACCCACCGCTTACCGACATACGGCACATCGCAGACGATTCGCGGTGTCGCGAAACCCGGCAGATAGCCCATGATCGACAACTGCAACTGCTGCGCTTGCCACAGCGGGGTCCGCCAGTGCTCCGCACTGGGCACCATGTCGCACATGTAGAAGTAGTACGGCAGGATTGCCGCTTCGCCCTGTAGAGCGAAGCACAGGTCCAGCAGATCGTCAGCAGTGTCATTCACGCCGCGCATCAGCACGCCCTGGTTGCGCACATCTCGCAGCCCCGCGCCGAGCAGGGCCCGCGCCGCCGCGGCAACCAGCGGAGTCACCGACCGCACGTGGTTGATATGGGTGTGCAGCGCGAGGTTGACGCCACGGGCGGCGGCCAGCTGAGCGACGCGACCCACGCCGTCGACGACCTTCGGCTGAAGCCAATGCTGGGGCAGCGCGGCCAACGCCTTGCTCGCCAGCCGGATATCACGGATGGTGTCGATGTCGAGTAGCTGCGCGACAAACGATTCCAGCCGCGGCCAGGGCACATTGGCCACGTCTCCGCCGGATACCACGACATCACGCACGGACGGTGTGGCTCGCAGGTAATCCAGCATTCGGCCCTGCCGTTCCGCCGGACTGAGCGTCAGCCTGGCCTTGCTGACCGTGGGTGTGGAGTTGCCGACCAGATCCATCCGGGTGCAATGCCCGCAGTACTGCGGGCAGGTCGACAGCAGCTCGGCGAGTACCTTGGTCGGGTACCGGTGGGTCAGTCCCTCCACCACCCACATATCGCTTTCGTGTAGCGAATCCCGTTCGGCGTAGGGGTGCGATTCCCACACCGGCTCTCGGTCGCTGAGGACTGGCAACATGTAACGCCGGACCGGATCGGTGTAGAAGGCCTCCGTCAACCAACGGCGCTCCGGCGCACAGTGCGCGGCCATGGTGTTGAGCATCTGCGGCGGCACCAGCATCGACATGGTCGCCCGCTGTTGCTGATCGGCGGCCAGATCGGCGTAGAACCCATCGTCGAGCAGGTCGCCCACCACGGCGCGTAGCTGGTCGATGGTCTTGACGGAGTGCGCCCGCTGCCATTGCGGATCGTGCCACTGCGCCTCGGTGACCAGTGCCCAGCCCGGGTAGCGCCGCCAGTCCGGCTCTGAAAGATTCCTGCGTACATAGGTATACGGCTGATCTACCGCCGCGGCGAATCCGGCCCGCTCGGGTTCGATGGCTTCGGTCAGTGACGTCATCTGGACAGCACCTTCTCCGAGACAGGTGTCCGTTCGTCGCCGTGGATCAGCTCGGCCGCGACCCGCCGGCCCGATCTGATCGCACCCTCCATCAACCCGAAGAACTCCAGACTGGTTTCGGTGCCACACCAGTGCACGTGGCCGTGCGGATCGGTCAGCGTCGGCCCCAGGTTCAACCAGTCGCCCGGACCGAACAGGGCGGCATAGCATCCCCTGCTGTACTTCTCGGCAAGCCAGTCCGTCACGGTGCACTGCGTCGGCGCCGGCAACTGCGGGAAGATCCGGCCGATGTGCGCCAGGGCCGCATCCCGTTGTGCTGTCGCCGACAGCGCGGAGAATGCGGTTGCCGCCGCGCCGGTGACAAAACCGGTCAGCACACCGGCTGAGCCATCCGGCGGAGAGTCGTCGACCGTGGACAGCAAGGGCCCGTTCGTACTCACCGACCATCCGGACAAGCCGAACTCACGCCACAGCGGGGCCGGATAGCCCAGTTGCACCTTGACCGCGCAACCGCGACCGGTGACCGCCGTCGCGCGCAGCGCACGCAGAGCGGGCCGGAACTCGATTCGCTGCGCCAACAGCGGTGGCACGGCGAGCACCACCCGGTCCGCTCGATACCGAGAACGGGCACCGGACGCCCCATCACATTGGACCACCACGTCGCCGGCGCTCTGCTCGATTGCGCACACCGGCTGCCCCATCCGAACCCGTGCGCCGAGCCGTTCGGCGAGTGCCTGGCACAGCAACTGCGCGCCGCCGTCGATCCGCCATTCCTGCGCCCCACCCTCGAAGGCGTTGAGATAGCGGATACCCCCGCCGGACCTCAGATAGAAAGCCATGTGCAGGACGGAGATCGCGGCCGGATCGGCCGCCATCATCTCGCCGAGAAACAACGGGAAGAAGGTGCGCGCGTCCGGATGGCGAATCTCGCGGGCCAGCCAGCTTGCCGCAGACAGGCGATCGAGCACGCCCGCGTCGGCGCTCTGCCACGGCGCATCCGGGCGGACATCGGCCACGAGTTCGTCGAGGCGATCGAACATGCCACCGAGCGCAACCGCGTCCAGCGGGGGCATCCGGCTGGCGCTGGTGGTCCGGCGGCCCGACAGCAGGAATGTGCTGTCCCCGGTCATCGTGGCCGGAACCAGTCTGAGCCCGTGCTCGCCCACCAGTGCCAGCAGTTCGGTGTGCCGTGCGCCGAGATACGCAGCGCCCCCGTCGGCCGTGACACCGCCGGGCATCGAGACGCCGTGGATGCGACCACCCACCCGGTCCCGTGCCTCCAGCACGGTCACCTCCGCGCCCGCGGCCACCAGATCGAGAGCCGCCGTCAATCCCGCCAGACCAGCACCGACGACCAGAACGCGCATGCCGGCCGCTGCGTTCATTGCGCCACCGCGATCACTTTGGTGAACAGCCCTTCCGCCGAAGGGCTTTCGCTGAAATCGTCCCATGACAACTCCACCCCGAAGTCCCGCGCGATCGCGCTGAGCACCCGGGTGGCCAACAGTGAATCACCGCCGAGTTCGAAGAAGTCGGAGTGCGGGCCCACCTCGCGGGTGTTGAGCACCCTACGGAAGATCTCGACGATATGGTCTGCGCTCATCGCTCTGCTCCTTGGCTTCGGTGATCCTCGGCGGCCCGCTGCGTTGCCGCTCGATCGACTTTTCCGCTCGTGGTGTACTTCATCGAGGTGACGAATGAGATTCTGCTGGGCACGAATTGGCTCGGCAGGCGTTGACGTAGGTAATGCTTGAGCTCACCCGAGGTGGTCGGCGCGACCGCGACCACGTACGCCGCCAACGAGGTGCGGCCCAGTACCCGTTCACCGACGACGACCGCGCCTCCGACAGCGGGGTGCGTGATCAACTGCGTCTCGATCTCGGCCGGATGTACCCGCACACCAGAGACTTTCACCTGTTCGTCGATGCGGCCGCGCGGATACAGCAGACCGTTCTCCCCCCGGGCGACCAGATCCCCGGTGCGGAACCACCGTTGCGGTCCGCAGTCGCGATCGGCGAGCGGGAATGCGGCCGCGGTGAGTTCCGGAGACCCGAGGTATCCGTCTGCCAGGCTGGGGCCCGCCACCAGCAACTCACCTTCGTCGGTCACATGGTCGCGCACATGCGGCAGCCTGCGGCCGAGCGGCGCCTCGGCAGCCTCGGCCGCGACTTCCGGCTCGGTCCCGGGACCGGCCAGCTGGACGGCATGGGTGATCATTGTCGTCTCGGTGCAACCGTAGGTGTTCAGCAGTGTGACGTGACCGATGCCGAGTTCGCGCCACTGCCGCAGCCGGGTCGGATCGACCCGCTCACCGCCGATCACGACCAGCCGGACGCAAGCCGGTAGCGTCGCGTGTTCTTCGTGTAGGAAGTACACCAGCTCGTGCCAGAATGCCGTCGGTAGGTCGAGCACGGTGATACCGAGCTCGGCCAGCATGCGCACGAAGGCAGGGAATGAACCGGAGTGTGCGATATCGTCGAAAACCAGTGCCGCGCCGGATGTCAGCGCGGGCAGTATCTCCTCCAGGCAGGTATCCCAACCCAGCGAGGCGAATTGGAGCACACGGTCGTCAGGCGTGAGATCGAAGAGCCGGCGCAACGCCCGCACCGTGACCGACAGCGCATATCGTGATACGACAACGGGTTTCGGCACTCCGGTGGAACCCGAGGTGCAGAGCACGTAGGCCGCGTCGGCCGGCCGACAGATCGGCTGTGGTGATCCGGTATCCGCTGCCGCAATCTTCTTGTCAAGGATTTTGACCTGCAGTTCCGCCGTTCCGCACATGCCGGGGACGGTGGCATACAGATGCTCGATACCGAGCACCGCAGCCAGACTCTGTATCCGGGCGTCCGGGAGGGCGGCAGCGATCGGGCTGTACGCTGCGCCGGCCTGCAATATCCCGATCAGGTGCTCCACCATCGCGGGCGTATGAGTGACCAGAGCACCGACAGGACGAGACGAACTCCCGGCTCCGCCGGCGCGATAGCACGTTGCCGTCTCCCGAATGCGTTCTGCGAGCTGCTGGTAGCTGATCGTTGTCCCGTTGTGCACGATGGCAGTGCGTTCCGGCCAGTCACGGGCCGCGGCGGCGAAGTCGTCGACCACGTCGCGCCACGTGGTCGACGAGCCTGTCACGGTGGCTGCCCCGATCGAATTCATGGCACTGCTCCCGACTCACTCGACCGTCACGGATTTGGCGAGATTCCGCGGTTTGTCCACGTCGCGCCCCAGGGCCAGCGCCATCGTGCGGGCCAGTATCTGCAGCGGTACCGTCGCCGCGATCGGGCCCCACGGCGCGGCGGGATCATCGACGACCGGTATGGCGCCACCAGCGCACCCGACCGTGATGACATGACCACCGCGGGCTCGAACCTCCGCGACGTTACCGGCGAGCTTCGGGTCGCCGTTGTCGATGACGATCACGGGCGTGCCCACACCGACCAGAGCGAGCGGTCCGTGCTTGAGTTCTCCGGCCGGATAGTGCTCGGCCCACCTGTAGGTGAGTTCCTTGAGTTTGAGCGCACCTTCGGCCGCGTACGGCAGCCCCAGTCCCCGTCCGATGAAGATGAATCCGGCCTCGGCTGCGAATTGGTCGACGAGCGGCGGGATGACGCATTTGGCGACGGCACTCGCGGCGGCCAGCTGGTCCGGCACACGACGGAGATCGTCGACGAGTGCCGCGGCCGACCGGGCCGAGACCCGATTCATCCCTACCAGAGCCGAGATCATCAGCGCCGCAGCGGAGATGACCTGGCAGATGAAAGTCTTGGTGGCGGCCACACCGATCTCGGGCCCGGCTGAGCTTCCGACGACGGCGTCCGCCAACCGGGCCAGCGTGGACTGCGGGTTGTTGGTGAGTGCGAGCACGGGCGAGATACCGACCGCGCCGGTCTGCACGCCCCGCAACACATCAGCCGTCTCACCGGACTGACTCATGGCTACAACCAGCTGCGCTGTATCCGGGACTTCTTGTGCCGCTTCGCTTCCGCTGACCGTGGTCGTGGGAACCCCGCCGAGCCGGCGTGCCAGGTTGGCGAGCACATTCCCGGCATTCAGGGACGTCCCGCAACCGATCACCCGCAGCCGCTCGAACGGTGGCAGGTTCAGCTGCTCCCAGAGCGCACCGTTGGCGATGCCGTCCGCAAGTTCGTCGAGCACCCGGGCTGCCGCCTCGGGTTGTTCGTCGATCTCCTTGGCCATGTAGTCCGTGTAACCGTTCAACTCGACATCCCGGCCGCGCCATGGGCAGCGGGTGAGTGCGGGCGGCGGTATGACGATCCCACCGCGACGCCAACTGTCAGGGCGTGCGAGTTCGACGATATCGCCGTCACCGAGCACCCGGTATTCGTCGACCCAATCCGCGATCGCCGCAATATCGCTCGCGGCGAAGTCACCTTCTGCCGTGTGTCCGACCACCAGTGGGGAACCCTTGGCGGCGACGATGATTCGGCCGCTGCCCTGCTCCAACACCGCAAGCGCCCATGAGCCGTGCACGCGGGCCAGCGCGTTCTGCAGCGCCCGGACCAGATCAGTGCCGCGCCGCCGCTCGTCCTCGATCAGATGGCACAGAACTTCGCTGTCCACCGTGGTGACGAAAGTGTGTCCGGCACGATCCAGTTCAGCACGCAGGCTGGCCGCGTTCTCCACGATCCCGTTGTGCACCAAGCTGATCTGTCCGGCGCAGTCGACATGTGGGTGGGCATTGCCTTCGGTCACCGCGCCATGGGTCGCCCACCGCGTATGGCCGATCCCGGCCCCGTCGAACCGGGGGCCCGCCCAATCGTCGAGCAGAGCTTCCAGGGCTCCGATGCGGCCGGTCGTTCGAAGTCGGGCGATATCGCCGCCGGTCGTCCGCAGCGCCATGCCGACCGAGTCGTATCCGCGGTACTCGAGCCGGCGCAGCCCCACCCGAAGATATTCGACGGCAGAGCCTTCCGTCCGGCATGCGATGATGCCGCACATCATCGGGCCCCGCGATCGGATTCTGCGCACCTCTGATCGAGTGCCACCAGCGACCATTCGGCGGCCTCCTGAGTTAATCCCCCAAACACCACTTCACTATCGGGTGCCGAAAGGCGTTGGTACATGGACCATCAGAGCGAATTCCAGATTGAATCGGGGACTAGATCCCGGATTGGTACCCGGGGGGATCCTCGGGCTGCAGGAGGGTGCGGGCGACCACCGCGGCCTGCGCCCGGGTACTCACGCCGAGCTTGGTCAACAAGCTGTGCACGTGATTTTTGACGGTGTGGATGGCAATGCAGAGTTCTTCGGCAATCTGCCGATTCGCAAGACCCAGTTCCAGCATCCGCAAGATCTGGATCTCGCGAGCGGTCAGGACTAGTTCCTTGGAGGCCGGCGGTCGCTGCGAGGCCAGTGCTGACAGCCGACGGAGGAGGATGGCCGAGACCCTCGGCGAACAAAGCGATTCTCCCGCAGCAACTTTGCGGATCAAATCGATGAGATCGTCGAGCGATTCGGTTCGGAGGTGATAGCCGGCCACACCCGCCTCGGCGCAGGCGACGATCTCCGATTCGTCATCCTCCGAGACCCCCAGCACCACCACGCGCAGATGCGGACCCAAGGCCAGCGCATGACGCAACAGCGTCGCGCTGTCTCGCGACGCCATGTTCAGCAGAATCACCCGCGGCAGTGTCGAGTCGAATGCGGCGACCAGCGACGGCAGATCCCAGGCCACTCCCGGCGCCACCGCACCATGTGCGGCAAGGACGCCGTACAGATAGTCGCGGTACAGGGTGCAGTCATCAACGATCAACACCCGCACGTCATGAAGCAACGTCAGCCCGTCGGCCAGCTCCTGGCGGGTCTCTGCCCACCGGCCGTTCGGCGCCAGATCCCACCCGAGCGGTTCGTCACGACGGACCGGAAATGATCTCGGGTTAGCTGATCGACGGCCGTTTCCCGACGAATGACCTCGCGACGCCTCGGCGAGATCGTCAGTGGCGTCGCCTGGTGCAATCGCTACGTGTGGTGCCTTAACGGTCAGATCACCAGTGCTTGAGTCCATTTCACTGGCTCGACTTGTCGGGCGCCGGATAGGACATCCGACTCGGCACGACATGCTGCCTGGTCAACACCACCGTTCGTGACATTCGTTGGACTGTCAATGGTCCCACCCCCGTGACCCTTTACCGCCAGCAGGCCCCACACCTGCGATGGGCAGATTGTAGGCATTTGCCATAATTACGGTCAACGTGCACGTAAATAACGGTCGGGCAAGCCTTGCGAGTGCAAGTAGTCTCGCTGAGCAGACCGCCTTGACGTAAGTCACCGCATAGCACATCCACCCAGCTAAGTACAGGTTCTTAGGCATTCTGCCACTACCGAGTGGCAGAATGCCTGGTCATAGTTTTAGTAAGTCGACCTTTTGTTCAAAGGCCACCCACAGCAGTCCGGATTCCGCACGCTCGCGACCACCAGATAGTCCATCGAACGAAATCCGAGGCTCCGGACAAGTGCGATCCAGACGTAACCGCAGCGATCCAGACGGATACTACTAGCTGGACTACTAAATTTGCTATGACGATTTCAAAACGCACCAGGCGCCGCCGGCGCCCCGATCCGTCAGCCCAGGATCAGACCCGATGTGGGCACACCGGTACCGGCGGTGACGAGAACATGCTCGACGTTGTCGACCTGATTGACCGACGTCCCACGCAGCTGACGCACGCCCTCGGCGATCCCGTTCATCCCGTGGATATAGGCCTCACCGAGCTGACCGCCGTGGGTGTTGATCGGCAGTCGTCCGCCGAGTTCGATGGCCCCGCCGGCGATGAAATCCTTGGCCTCACCCTTACCGCAGAAGCCCAGCTCCTCGAGCTGGATCAGCGTGTACGGGGTGAAGTGGTCATACAGGATCGCCGTCTGGATATCGGTCGGCGTCAGTCCGCTCTGCTCCCACAGTTGCCGACCCACCAGACCCATCTCAGGCAGCCCGAGCTCATCGCGGTAATAGGAGTACATGGTGAACTGATCGGCTCCCGCGCCCTGGGCGGCGGCCTCGATGATCGCGGGCCGATGCTTGAGGTCCTTGGCCCGCTCGGGGGTGGTCACGACGATGGCCACCCCGCCGTCGGTTTCCTGGCAGCAATCCAGCAAACGCAGTGGTTCGGCGATCCACCGCGAGTTCTGGTGGTCCTCGATGGTGATCGGCTTACCGTAGAAGTGCGCCTTCGGGTTGTTGGCCGCATGCTTGCGGTCCGCCACCGACACGACACCGAAATCCGCACTGGTGGCGCCGTATTCGTGCATGTATCGCTGGGCGACCATTGCGACCGAGGCGGCCGGTGTGCTCAATCCATGCGGGTAGGACCAGCTGTACTCCACACCGCGGGAGTCGGCATTGATCGTCAGACCGGTCATCACCTGACCGAAGCGGAACTCCGAGCGCTCGTTGAAGGCCCGGTACGCCACCACGACTTCCGCGACCCCCGTAGCGACCGCGAGAGCCGCCTGCTGCACGGTCGCCGCGGCGGCGCCGCCTCCGTAGCCGATCTGACTGAAGAACTTCAGGTCCCCGATTCCGGTCGACCGCGCGACGGCGGTCTCCAGGTTCGAGTCCATGGTGAAGGTCACGAGCCCGTCGACATCTGACGGTTCGAGGCCGGCGTCGGCCAAGGCGTCGAGAACCGCCTCGGCGGCCAGTCGCAGCTCGCTGCGGCCGGAGTTCTTGGAGAAGTCGGTGGCGCCGATACCGGCGATCGCCGCCTTTCCGGACAACCCGGCCTTGCTCGACAGCGTCACTTGTCCCCCAATGTCAGCGTGGACGTGGCGATGACATGGTCGCCAAGGCTGTTGCTACCCACTACCTTCAGCGTCACCAGGTCACCCTCGACCGCGGTCACCTCACCACGGAACGTGATGGTGTCATAGGCATACCAGGGCACACCGAGGCGCAGCTTGATCGACGTGACGATCGCGTTCGGACCGGCCCAGTCGGTGACATAGCGACCCACCAGACCGGTGTCGGTCAGGATGTTGACGAAGATGTCCTTGGACCCCTTGGCCTGTGCCTTGTCCCGGTCGTGGTGCACGTCCTGGTAATCGCGGGTCGCGATGGCGGTCGACACGATGAACGTCGGGTCACCGTAGATCTGCAGTTCGGGCAACTTGGTCCCGACCTCGGCCGTCACACTCATGCTTGCGGCTCCCATGCATACAGCGACCAGGCCGGGCTGACTTCACTGTCGGGGAAGTCGAGATACGTTGCACGCACCGGCAATCCGATCTTCACCTGCTCGGGTTCGATTCCGCGCAGCTCGCCGAGCATGCGGACGCCCTCCTCGAGCTCGACCAGGGCGATGACGAACGGCAAGCTGCGGCCGGGCACCTTCGGCGCATGGTGCACGACGTAGCTGAACACCGATCCCTTGCCGGAGGCGACGACATAATCCGTCGGCGCGTCCTTGTCGGCCCACACCGCCGGCACCGGCGGATGCTGCAGCGTGCCGTCCGGACGGCGCTGGATACGCAACTCGTGCGCGTTGACACCATCCCAGAAGAACTTGGTGTCACGCGACGAGGACGGCCGCATCAGCTTGTCTGGGTCGAGATCCTCAGGCAGCGACGCGGTTTCGGCTGAATCTTCCTGGCCAGGCGTCGCTCTCGGCAGGAACTTCATGATGCGCCAGTCCATATCGGCGACTTCCTCGTCAGCCCCGTCTTCACGAGCAACGTGCCAGCGGATCTTCTGATTGATGAAGTAGCCCTCACCCAGCGCAGTCTGCTTGGGCCCGATGATGCTGACGATCTCGGCGCTCATGGCCACCTGCTCACCCGGCTTCAGGTAGCGGTGATAGGTCTGGTCGCAGTTGGTGGCGACGACGCCGACGTATCCGGCATCGTCGAACAGTTTCATGGCCCGCGCCAGCGGATCGTCCTCCGAGCGCGCGCGTCCCAGCCCCATCATGGTCCATACCTGGATCATGGCGGGCGGCGCAACAATGCCGTCGTGCCCGGCCGCCCGGGCCGCGGCATCGTCGACGTAGATCGGGTTGGTATCGCCGATTGCATCGGTCCAGTGGTGAATCATGGGCAGGTTCACCGGATCCCGGCCGACCGTCGGCTCACCGCGTCCCGACGCGATGATGGCGTCGATACCGGCCTGCAGATCGTTCGTGCCGGTCACCGGGGAACCCTCGGCACCTTCAACCCGGACGCGGCGATCATCTCGCGCATCACCTCGTTGACCCCGCCGCCGAACGTGATGACCAGGTTTCGCTTGGTCATCTTGTCCAGCCAGTCCTGCAGATGGGCGGTGTCCGGATCGGCCGGGTTGCCGAATCGGCCGACGAGCTCCTCGGCCAGCCTGCCCACCTCTTGAATGCGTTCGGTGGAGAAGACTTTGGTCGCAGCGGCATCGGCAACGGCGATGGTCTCGCCGGACGCGGCGACCTGCCAGTTCAACAGCTCGTTGATCCGCCAGATGGCCTTGATCTGACCGAGCAGGTGCTTCGCGTCATCGTGTTCGATCGGGGCCACACCGTCGGCGGCCGGCTTCTCGGCCCATGCCCGCACGTGTTCGTAGATCCCGGCGACCCGACCGGCCGGACCGAGGCCGACCCGCTCGTGGTTGAGCTGGGTGGTGATCAGTTTCCAGCCGCCGTGCTCCTCGCCGACCAGCATGTCGGCGGGCACCCGGACGTCGTTGTAGTAGGACGCGTTGGTGTGATGTGCGCCGTCGGACAAGATGATCGGGGTCCACGAATACCCCGGATCCTTGGTGTCGACGATGAGGATCGAGATGCCCTTGTGCTTGGCGGCTTCGGGATCGGTGCGGCAGGCCAGCCAGATGTAGTCGGCGTCGTGTGCGCCCGTCGTCCACATCTTCTGGCCGTTCACGATGTACTCGTCACCGTGGCGCACCGCGGTGGTGCGCAGCGACGCCAGGTCGGTGCCGGCATCCGGTTCTGAGTAGCCGATCGCGAAATGTACGTCACCGGAGAGGATTCCCGGCAGGAACTTCTTCTTCTGTTCCTCGGTGCCCAGCACCTGCAGGGTCGGGCCGACGGTCTGCAGCGTCACCATCGGCAGCGGGATGTCGGCGCGGTTCGCCTCGTTGATGAAGATCTGCTGCTCGATCGGGCCGAAGCCCAGGCCGCCGTACTCCTTGGGCCAGCCGACGCCGAGCTTGCCGTCCGTGCCCATCCGCTTGATCACCGCGCGGTAGGCCTCGTTGTGCCGGTCGCTCTCCATCGCCTGTGCTTCTTCGGGCGTAACGAGAGTCGAAAAATATTCTCGCAGTTCGGATTGCAGCTTGCGCTGCTCCGGGGTCAGATCGATGTACATACTCAATTTCCCGTCGCCTCGCTCGTCCGGCCGCGCTTCCCGTCGCTTCGCTCGCCCATTCAGGCTCCCACCAGATCCAGGCGATACGTCGGACCCCCGAGCAGCCGGGTGAGGTCCTTGATCGAGGAGTAGTACCGATCCATCGGATAGGTGATGTCCATGCCCATACCGCCATGCAGATGGTGACTCAGACGCATGGCGGGCGAGGCCTGCGAGGTCAGCCAGTAGCCCAGGATGGCCAGATCTTCGGCGGCGTCCAGATCCTCCGCGAGCCGCCAGACCGCGGACGTGGAGAGCAGATCGATGGTGCGCGAGGCGATATAGATCTCGGACAGCTGTGCGGCAACGGTCTGGAAGGTGGAGAGCGGTCGACCGAACTGCTCGCGGGTGGCCACGTAGTCGGCGGTCAACCGCAGCGCGCCCGCGACAAGACCAGCCGCGAACGCACCCATCGTCGCCAGCGCCAGCTGGTTGACCCGTGCCACGGTGGCGCCCTCGAGGACGTCGACCGCCGGCACCTGCACGTCGGTGAACGTCACGACGTACTCGTCGGACGCGTTGGAGGTCGGCGTCTTGGTGAGCGCCACACCCGCGGCCGTCGGCGCGATGACGACTACCGCACTGTCGGTGGTGACGAGCAGCCATTGCGCCGACTCGGCATACGGCACACCGATTTTGGTGCCATTGAGCTTATAGCCGTCGGACGACGGGGAAAGCACAGTGGCAGGCCGTTCCGGCAGCGACACGCCCTGCTCGTTCAGCGCCGCCGACAACACCGACCCCTGGGCCACGCCCGCCAGGTAGCGGTCCTGCTGCTCCGCCGAGGCGAGGTCGAGCAGGGGCACCAACCCGAGACCGAGGGTCGCCAACGCGGGGCTGATGGTGCCGTGCCGCCCGATCTCGGTCAGCGCGGTGGCCACCTCGAGCAGCCCGAGACCGTCACCACCGAGCCGCTCAGGTGCGGCGAGCGCGGTCACGCCACCGGAAACCAGTGCATCCCAACTATTGTCCCGGTCGAGCACAGAGGTCACCACATCGGCGACAGCCTGCTGTTCCGGGTTTGGACTGAAATCCACCCGACTCCTCCTTGAGCCTATGCGGCCAGTGACAGACTGGTCACTTACCGGTGTAGTCGACCTGCCAATGCTTAATACCATTGAGCCAGCCGGACTTCAGCCGCTCGGGCTCGCCGATCGGCTTCAGGTCGGGCATGTGATCGGCGACCGAGTTGAAGATCAGGTTGATGGTCATCCGAGCCAGGTTGGCGCCGATGCAGTAGTGCGCGCCGGTGCCGCCGAACCCGACGTGCGGATTCGGGTCCCGAAGGATATTGAAGTCGTGAGGAGCGTCAAAAACCTCGTCGTCGAAGTTGGCCGAGCGGTAGGACATCACCACACGCTCGCCCTTCTTGATCGCCACGCCGCCCAGTTCGGTGTCCTCGAGCGCGGTGCGCTGGAAGGCCGACACCGGCGTGGCCCAGCGGACGATCTCGTCGGCAGTGGTACCGGGGCGCTCCTTCTTGTAGAGCTCCCACTGCTCGGGGTGCTGCGAGAAGGCGATCATGCCGTGGGTGATGGAGTTTCGGGTGGTCTCGTTGCCCGCGACGGCGAGCATGACGACGAAGAAGCCGAACTCGTCGTCGGACAGTTTCTCGCCCTCGATATCGGCCTCGATGAGCTTGGTGACGATGTCCTCGGTCGGGTTCTTGGACCGTTCCTCGGCCATCTTCATCGCGTAGGTGATGAGTTCGAACGAGGACATCGCCGGGTCGACGTCGGCGTACTCAGGATCCTCGCCGGCGGTCATCTCGTTGGACCAGCGGAACAGCTTGTCGCGATCCTCTTGTGGCACACCGAGCAGACCGGCGATGGCCTGCAGCGGAAGTTCACACGACACCTGCTCGACGAAGTCGCCCGAGCCCTCGGCGGCCGCGGCCTGCGCGATCTTCTGGGCCCGCTCGGCGAGTTCGGCCTCCAAGCGGCCGATCGCGCGCGGGGTGAATCCGCGGGAGACGATCTTGCGCAGCCGGGTGTGCTGCGGGGCATCCATATTCAGCAGCACGGCCTTCTGCAGGTCGACCGCCTCGCGGGTCATCTCCTGTGGCCACACCGGGATGGCACCGTCGGGCGAGCTGCCGAAGATGTCGTTGCGCTTGGACACCTCTTTGACGTCGGCATGCTTGGTGACGAGCCAGTAGCCCTTGTCACCGAATCCGCCGGTGCCACCGGGCACGTCCACCCAGTGGACGGGCTCGGATTTTCGAAGTTCCGCCAGCTCTTCCACGGGGAGGCGCTCCAGGTTGAGTGCCGCGTCGAGGAGATCGAAGTCGCTCGGGATGATGGATGGCATAGCTTTGCGCTCCTAAGAATGCAACGTGTTCTAGTGTCAGTAAAACATGCCTCCACCGCAGATAAAAGGCACGGGGGCATCGCGGCTTGTCAGACTAATGGAACGTGTTCTAGCCTGGCGACATGGGTAACCCTGTCATCGTCGAAGCCACCCGCAGCCCCATCGGCAAGCGCAACGGCTGGTTGTCCGGCCTGCACGCCACCGAGCTTCTCGGCGCCGTGCAGCGCGCCGTGGTCGAGAGGGCCGGCATCGACGCAGGTGACGTCGAGCAGGTCATCGGCGGTTGCGTCACCCAGTATGGCGAGCAGTCCAACAACATCACCCGCGTGGGCTGGCTGACCGCCGGTCTGCCCGAACACGTCGGCGCCACGACCATTGACTGCCAGTGTGGCAGCGCCCAGCAGGCCAACCATCTGATCGCGGGCCTGATCGCCACCGGCGCGATCGACGTCGGCATCGCCTGCGGTATCGAGGCGATGAGCCGGGTCGGGCTGGGTGCCAACGCCGGTCCCGACCGCAGCCTCATCCGCGCCGCGTCGTGGGATATCGACATGCCCAACCAGTTCGACGCCGCCGAGCGGATCGCCAAGCGCCGCGGCATCACCCGCGCCGATGTGGACGCCCTCGGGTTGGCGTCCCAGGCCAAGGCCAAGCAGGCCTGGGCCGAGGGCCGCTTCGATCGTGAGATCTCCCCGATCTCGGCACCGGTCCTCGACGAGAACAAGCAGCCGACCGCAGAGTGGGCGCCGGTGTCTCGTGACCAGGGCCCGCGCGACACCACCCTGGAGGGGCTGGCGTCGTTGAAGCCGGTCATCGAGGGCGGTATTCACACCGCAGGTACGTCCTCGCAGATCTCCGACGGCGCCGCCGCGGTGCTGTGGATGGACAGCGATGTGGCCAAAGCCCATGGCCTGAAGCCGCGGGCCCGGATCATCTCGCAGGCCAACGTGGGCGCCGAGACCTACTACCACCTCGACGGGCCGGTCCAGTCCACCGCACGGGTGTTGGAGAAGGCCGGGATGAAGCTCGGCGATATCGACCTCGTCGAGATCAACGAGGCCTTCGCCTCGGTCGTATTGTCCTGGGCGCGGGTGCATGACGCCGATATGGACAAGGTCAACGTCAACGGCGGCGCGATCGCGCTGGGCCATCCGGTCGGTTCGACGGGTGCGCGGCTCATCACCACGGCGCTGCACGAGCTCGAGCGGACCGACAGGAGCACCGCGCTCATCACCATGTGTGCGGGTGGCGCCCTGTCCACCGCCACCATCATCGAAAGAATCTGAGCCCGTCGGTGTCACTGTCAGAAGCGGACCGTATCGCGGCGGCCCAGGCGTATATCGATGCCCTGGTGACACACCGTGCCGATGACGTGCCGTTCACACCGGACTGCATCCGGATCGAGATGGGCCTGAAGACCGGTCGTTCCGGAGATCACCTGCGGCGCAGCCTCAACCACGGTCCGCAGTTCAAAATCATCGAAGCGACGACACCACCCGAGTTCACCGTCGACGGCGACCACGTCCGGGCGAAGTTCGACGTGCTGACCAAACCGCGACTGTTCGGCCGCCGGGTGAACTCGCATGTCGATGAGACCTTCCTGATCCCGGCGTCCGATCCCAGTGGTGCGGCGCAGATCCACCACATCCGCGCCGCACTGACACCATTCATCAGTCGATAGGGTCCGCACCTCGATGTCCAAGCCTGCCAAGCAGTCGCGTCCGCTCAGCCCCAAACAGATCGAGTCGCTGAACTCGAAGGGCGTTGGCACCGCGATCAAATGGATGTCACGCGCTCAGACCTGGCTGTTCAAGAAGACCAATGGCCGCCTGGGCGACAAGTTCCTGCACGGCGCCGAGGTCGGCATCCTCACCACAACCGGCCGTAAATCCGGTGAACTCCGCGACAGCCCGCTGCTGTACCTCCAGGAGGGCGAACGCATCGTCCTGGTCGCGTCGCAGGGTGGTCGCGACACCAACCCGATGTGGTACCTGAACCTGCGGGCCCACCCGAAGGTGTCGTTCCAGACCAAGCACGAAACGCTGACGCTGACCGCACGTGACGCCACGGACGCCGAGCGCGACGAGTACTGGCCCAAGCTCGACGCCATGTACGCCGACTTCGTGAACTACCGCTCCTACACCGAGCGCAAGATCCCGATCGTCATCTGCGATCCCGCGTAAGCGGGCCCCCGCCGCGCCACGGCGCCGGGGGCCGAGCGGGCGCCCAGGTGCCTAGGCGCCGAACACCGGCAGCGGTGTGCGGGACTTGGCCAGCAGGTCGGTGACCACCGGGCCGAGTTCGGCCGGATCCCACTTTGCACCCTTGTCGATCTCGGCGCCGCGGGCCCAGCCCTCGGCGACCCGGATGATGCCGCCTTCGACCTCGAACACCCGGCCCGTGACGCCCTTGGCCTCGACACTGCCCAGCCATACCACCAGCGGTGAGATGTTCTCCGGGGCCATGGCGTCGAAATCGGCGCCCTGCGTGGACATCATGTCCGCGAACACGGTTTCGGTCATGCGCGTGCGCGCCGACGGCGCAATCGCGTTGACGCTGACGCCGTAACGGCCCATCTCCGCGGCGGCCACCAGGGTCAGCGCGGCGATACCCGCCTTGGATGCGCTGTAGTTGGCCTGCCCGACACTGCCCTGCAGACCGGCGCCCGAGCTGGTGTTGATGATGCGGGCGTCGACGGTGTTACCGGCCTTAGACTGGGCTCGCCAGTAGGCCGCGGCGTGCTTCATGGTGGCGAAGTGCCCCTTGAGGTGGACGGCCGTGACGGCGTCGAATTCCTCTTCCGAGGTGTTGGCGAACATCCGGTCCCGCACGATGCCGGCGTTGTTGACCAGCACGTCGAGCCCCCCGAACGCGTCGACCGCGGTCTGGATGAGCCCCTCGGCCTGTGCCCAGTCCGCAACGTTCGCGCCGCTGGTGACGGCTTCGCCGCCGGCAGCGACGATCTCGTCGACGACGCTCTGTGCGGCGCTGCCGCCACCGGCGGGCGAACCGTCCAGACCGACACCGATGTCGTTGACCACCACGCGCGCCCCTTCGGCGGCGAAGGCGAGCGCATGCGCCCGGCCGATCCCGCCACCGGCACCCGTCACGATGACCACGCGGCCGTCAAGCAAACCCATTGTTGTCTCTCCTTTATTTGATGTCGGCGGTCGTGGTGCTCAGGTAGTGCGGCGGCTCGCCACCGCCGTGCACCTGTAGCGAGGCACCACTGATATAGGACGCTGCTTCGGAAGCCAGAAACGCTGTTGCCCAACCGATATCGGCCGGCTTGGCGAGGCGACCCAAAGGCACATTCTTGGAGATGGCCGCGATGGAGTCGGCGTCGCCGTAGAACAGCTCGGACTGTTCGGTCTCCACCATGCCGACCACCACCGAGTTGACCCGCACCTTGGGCGCCCATTCCACGGCCAGGGTGGAGGTGAGGTTGTCGATACCCGCCTTGGCTGCCCCGTAGGCCGCGGTGCCCGGCGTCGGCCGGTGCCCACTGACGCTGGAGATGTTGACGATCGAACCGCCGGTGTCCTGGGTCTGCATCACGGCGTTGGCGTGCGTGGATACCGACAGCGCACCGAGCAGATTGAGTTCGATGATCTTGGTGCTGAACTTCGCCGAGGCGTCGGCGGCGAGCACATAGGGCGAGCCGCCGGCGTTGTTGACCACCACATCCAGACGGCCGTGGGCAGCGACGATCGCGTCCATGAGGGCCTTCACCGAATCGTCGTCCCGGATATCGCACGAATGGAACTCATACGGCGAACCCTCCACCGGGCGGCGCGCACACGTCACGACGGTGGCCCCCTGAGCTGCGAACACCGCACTGATCCCGGCGCCGACCCCACGCACCCCGCCGGTCACCAGGACCACCCGGCCCGCGAGTTGCAGATTGATTCCAGCCGCGTCAGTCACTGTGCTAGCGTACCAAGCAAGTGCTTGCTTAGGTAGCGACCCCTCCAGGAAGTGACTGATGACCATCACCACCGCGACAGTCGAACCGGGCATCGTCTCGGTCACCGTCAACTACCCACCGGTCAATGCCATCCCGTCCCGCGGATGGTTCGAGCTCGGCGATGCCATCACCGCCGCCGGCCGTGACCGCAGCACCCACGTGGTGATCCTGCGGGCCGAAGGCCGCGGCTTCAACGCCGGCGTGGACATCAAAGAGATGCAGAACACCGAAGGCTTCACCGCGCTCATCGACGCCAACCGCGGCTGCTATCACGCATTCAAAGCCGTGTACGAATGCGAGGTGCCGGTGGTCGCGGCCGTCAACGGCTTCTGCGTCGGCGGCGGGATCGGGCTCGTCGGCAACGCCGATGTCATCGTCGCCTCCGACGACGCGAAGTTCGGCCTCCCCGAGGTGGAACGCGGCGCCCTGGGCGCAGCCACCCACCTGTCCCGGCTGGTGCCCCAGCATCTGATGCGCCGGCTGTTCTTCACCGCGGCCACCGTGGACGCGAACACCCTGCACCACTTCGGGTCCGTGCACGAGGTGGTACCGCGCGCCGATCTCGACGAATCGGCACTGCGAGTTGCCCGCGATATCGCCAGCAAGGACACCCGGGTGATCCGCGCCGCCAAGGAAGCGCTGAACTTCATCGACGTACAGCCGGTCACCGCGCGATACCGCATGGAGCAGGGCTTCACCTTCGAGCTCAACCTCGCGGGTGTGTCCGATGAGCACCGCGACGCCTTCGCCAGCACCGACAAGGGGTCCAAATGATTCGGCGGGCACGAGCGAAGCGAGCGGGGAAATAATGTCCGACAAGAGAACAACTCTGGAGGAGTCCGTCTCATCCATCGAGAGCGGGATGACCATCGGTATCGGCGGCTGGGGTTCGCGTCGCAAGCCGATGGCCTTCATCCGGGCGCTGCTGCGCACCGATGTCACGAATCTGACCGTGGTCACCTACGGCGGACCGGATCTGGGTCTGTTGTGCTCGGCGGGCAAGGTCAAGCGCGTCTACTACGGCTTCGTGTCGCTGGACTCGCCGCCGTTCTACGATCCCTGGTTCGCCAAGGTCCGCACCACCGGCGCCATCGAGGCGCGCGAGATGGACGAGGGCATGCTGCGTTGTGGCCTGCAGGCCGCCGCACAACGCCTGCCGTTCCTGCCGATCCGGGCCGGGCTGGGCAGCGATGTGCGCGCGTTCTGGGGTGACGAGCTCAAGACGGTGAAATCGCCCTATGACAACCAGGAACTGATCGCGATGCCGGCGCTGAATCTCGACGCGGCGTTCGTGCACATGAACCTCGGCGACGAGCGCGGCAATGCCGCCTACACCGGGATCGACCCGTATTTCGACGATCTGTTCCTGATGTCGGCCCAGAAGCGCTTCCTGAGCGTGGAGAAGGTGGTGTCCACCGAAGAGCTCGTGAAATCCGTCGTACCGCAGCAACTCCTGATCAACCGGATGATGGTCGACGCGGTGGTCGAAGCGCCGGGCGGTGCGCATTTCACCACCAACGAACCCGATTACAAGCGCGACGAGAAGTTCCAGCGCCACTACGCGGAAGCGGCCGGCTCCGAAGAGACCTGGGCCGAGTTCGTCGCGACCTACCTGTCCGGCAGCGAGGCCGATTACCAAGCAGCGGTACGTAAGTTCGCCGAAGCACAGAAAGAAGGGGCCAAGTGATGTCGGTGACCCGTGCCGAGGTGTGCGCCGTCGCGTGCGCCGAGCTGTTCCGCGACGCCGGCGAGATCATGGTGTCGCCGATGACGACCATCGTGCAGATCGGCGCCCGACTGGCGCGGCTGACCTTCTCCCCCGATATCGTGCTGACCGACGGGGAGGCCCGCATCATCGCCGACACCCCGGCCATCGGTGCGCCGGCGGCGATCGAGGGCTGGATGCCCTTCGGCCGGGTCTTCGAGACCCTGGCTTGGGGCCGGCGGCATGTGGTGATGGGCGCCAACCAGATCGACCGGTACGGCAACCAGAACCTGTCTGCGTTCGGACCGGTGCAGCACCCGACCCGCCAGATGTTCGGGGTGCGGGGCGCACCCGGCAACACCATCAACCACGCCACCAGTTACTTCGTGGGCAACCACTCCAAGAGGGTGTTCACCGATACCGTGGACATCGTGTCCGGGATCGGTTGGGACAAGATCGATCCCGACAATCCCGCCTACCGCTTCGCCAACATCTTCCGGGTGGTCAGCAACCTCGGGGTGTTCGATTTCAACGGCCCCGACCACCAGTTCCGCGCAGTCTCGCTGCACCCCGGCGTCGACGCACAACACGTGGCCGACAATACGTCCTTCGAGGTGCACGGGCTGGCCGATGCCCCAACCACACGTCTGCCGAACGCCGACGAGCAGCGCCTGCTGCGCGAGGTGATCGATCCTAAGTCGCTGCGCGACAAGGAAGTCAAGGTCTAGCCATGAGCAAGCTCGTCACACCGCTGACCGAACTGGTCGGTATCGAACACCCCGTCGTGCAGACCGGGATGGGCTGGGTCGCTGGTGCCCGGCTGGTTGCGGCGACCTCCAACGCGGGCGGCCTGGGCATCCTCGCCTCGGCGACCATGACGCTCGCGGAACTGCAAACCGCGGTCACCAAGGTCAAGGCGGCCACCGACAAACCGTTCGGCATCAATATCCGTGCCGACGCCGGCGACGCGAATGATCGCGTCGACCTCCTGATCCGCGAAGGAGTCAAAGTCGCCTCCTTCGCCCTGGCTCCCAAGCCCGACCTGATCGCCAGGCTCAAAGAAGCCGGCGTGGTGGTCATTCCCTCGGTCGGGCTGGCCAAGCACGCCAAGAAGGTGGCGAGCTGGGGGGCCGACGCGGTCATCGTGCAGGGCGGTGAGGGCGGTGGCCACACCGGCCCGATCGCCACCACGCTGCTGCTGCCCTCGGTGCTCGACGCCGTCGCCGACACCGGCATGCCGGTGATCGCCGCGGGCGGGTTCTTCGACGGTCGCGGGCTGGCCGCCGCCTTGTCCTACGGTGCCGCAGGAGTCGCAATGGGTACCCGCTTCCTGCTGACCGCCGATTCGACGGTGCCCGACGCGGTGAAGCGGCGCTATCTGGAGGCGGCGCTGGACGGCACGGTGGTATCCACCCGCGTCGACGGGATGCCACACCGAGTGCTCCGCACCGGCCTGGTCGAGAAGCTCGAAAGTGGCTCTCCGGTACGAGGTTTGGCCGCCGCGGTGGCCAATGCCCAGAAGTTCAAGAAGATGTCCGGCATGACCTGGAAGTCGATGGTCACCGATGGTCTGGCCATGCGCCACGGCAAGGATTTGACCTGGTCCCAGGTGGTGATGGCCGCGAACACCCCGATGCTGCTCAAGGCCGGCCTGGTCGAGGGCAACACCGACGCCGGCGTGCTGGCCTCCGGTCAGGTGGCCGGCATCATCGACGACCTGCCGACCTGCGCGGAGCTGGTTCCGGCGATCGTCGCCGAGGCGATCGAGCATCTGGAGTCGGCCGCCAAATACATCCGGGCGTGACTCCGGTTGCGCTTGTCGCCGAAGTCAGCCGGAGCGCTGCACCCGCACCTTGATGTTCTTCATGATCGGCTGGTCGCTCTGCGTGCTGTAATCGCCGATGGCGCACAGCACGTTCATCTCCGGCATATAGCCGGCGGCGTTCCCTCGGGGAATGCTGTACGGAATGGCCTTGTACCGGCGTAGCGATCGCGTGCTCCCGTCACGTGCGGTGGCCACGATATCGACCTCGTCGAACTCCCGAATCCCCCGATCGGCCATGTCCTCGGCGTTCATGAAGACCAGCGTGCGCAAATTCTTCACACCGCGGTAGCGGTCATTGTCGGAGTAGACGGTGGTGTTCCACTGATCGTGCGACCGCAGTGTCGCAAGGACGAGGCTGTCGTCGGCGACACTGTCGTCGGGCAGCGGGGGCGACCAGAATTCGGCCTTGCCCGAAGGAGTCAGGAAGACGAGTTCACGGGCCGGCTGCTTGATCCGGAACCCCAGCGGCAGGCGGACCCGCCGGTTGAAGTCCTCGAATCCGTCAAGCACCCTGGCCATCGTGTCGCGGATCCGGTCGTAATCCTCGACGTACCACTGCCATGGTGTGGCGCTGCCGGGCAGGGCTGCCGCGGCAATACCCGCGATGATGGCCGGCTCCGACATCAGCTCCGGGGATGCGGGCGTCTTCATTCCGCGCGACAGGTGCACCATACTCATCGAATCCTCCACCGAGCAGGACTGCACGCCTGAGCGCTGGTGGTCCTTCTCGGTCCGGCCGAGGCAGGGCAGGATCAGGGCGCGGCGGCCGTGGACGATGTGGCTGCGGTTCAGTTTGGTACTGACCTGCACGGTGAGTTCGCATTTCCGGAGCCCGGCATAGGTGTATTCGGTGTCGGGTGCGGCGGCGGCGAAGTTGCCGCCCATACCCACGAACACCTTCAGCGCGCCGCTGTGCATGGCCTCGATGGTCCTGACGGTGTCCAGGCCGTGTGCGCGGGGCGGGTCGATCTTGCAGACCTCGGCCAGCCTGCCCAGGAAGTCCTCGGTGGGTCGGTGATCGATACCGCAGGTGCGGTTGCCCTGCACATTGCTGTGGCCGCGCACCGGCGACGGCCCCGCGCCTTCCCGGCCCAGATTGCCCCGCAGCAGCAGCAGGTTGACGATTTCGCGGACGGTGTCGACGCCGTGTTCGTGCTGGGTGACACCCAGGCACCAGCTGATGATGCTGCGGTCGGCATCCCGGTAGATCTTTGCGGCACTGCGGATATCACGCTCGGTCACCCCGCATTTCCGCTCGATCTCGTCCCATGGGGTGGCTTCGACCACGCTGCGGTACTGCTCGAAACCGGCGGTGAAGCGTTCGATGAATTCGATGTCGAGCGCCTTGGGGTCGGTCTTCGACTGTTCCAGAACGACTTTGGCGATGCCACGGATCAGGGCCAGATCGCCACCGATCCTGGGTTGCAGGTTCAAGGTGCTGGTCTTGGTCGATCTGAACGTCGCCATCCGCAGGAAGTCGTGCGGGATGATGGTCCTGGTGGCGCCGCCCTCGACGAGCGGGTTGATGTGCACGATCTGCGCGCCGCGGCGATAGGCCTCCGACAGCGCGGTCAACATCCGGGGCGCGTTGGACGCGGCGTTGACCCCGAGAACGAACAGGGCGTCGGCCGTCTCCCAGTCCGCGAGGTCCACGGTGCCCTTACCGGTGCCCAGCGCGGCCTGCATCGCGCGCCCGCTCGCCTCGTGACACATGTTCGAACAGTCCGGAAGATTGTTGGTCCCCAGCTCGCGGGCCATTAGCTGGTAGAGAAAAGTCGCTTCGTTCCCGAGTCGGCCCGAGGTGTAGTACGCGGCCTGATTCGGGTCGTCGAGATCGGCAAGGGCCCCGCCGACCAAGGCGAATGCCTCCGCCCAGCCGATCGGCTCATAGTGGTCGGTATCCGGGTTGTAGACCATCGGTTCGGTCAGCCGGCCCTGGTCTTCCAGCGCGAAGTCACTCCAGCCCGCCAGCTCGGAGACCGTATGCGCGGCAAAGAACTCCGGACCGCAACGCTTGCGCGTCATCTCCCACGTGACGTGTTTGATGCCGTTCTCGCAAATGTCGAGCTTGAGGCCCTTGAGGTCATCGGGCCACGCACAGCCGGGGCAGTCGAACCCACCGTTCTCGTGATTCATCTTCATGATGGCCCGGGGTCCGTCGAACGGCTCACGTTCACGGGCCAGGAACTTGGTGACGCTGACGGCCGCTCCCCACCCGGCGGCCGGGTGGTGATACGGATGGAACTCCGGGCGGTGCCGGTCGCTGTCGTCGGTGCCTCGGTCGGTCATGATCTCAGTCTGCTCGACGTGAAGCGTCGACGCCTACCAACACCGATAACTCTCGACCCGCCCCGCACCGCTCAGCGGTACCAGTCCGGCAGCTCGTCCGGCCGTAGATCGGTGGGGTCACCCGGCCGAGTCAGCGTCAGGACGGCGCGCACGATGGTCGGCCGTGACTGCAGTTCGTCGGCGATGGCGTTGAGCCGGGCGGCGACATTGGACTCAGCCGCATCGCCGACCAGGTCGACGGCGGCCACCAGGTAGATCCGGTCCGCACCTACCCATTCCATGTGCAGGTAGCTGACCCGCTCGACATCCTTGTGCTCCAGCAGACTCTCCAGCGCCGCATTGCGTGCCAGTGGCGGGACGGCCTCACCGGTGAGGAAGTCCATATTGCGTCCGATGAGGAAGAGCGCGACACCACCGAGCAGGACGCCCACCAGGATCGAGCCGATGGCATCCCAGACCGCGTGTCCGGTGAGCTGATGGGCCAGAATGCCGGCGGCGGCGATCAGGATGCCGATCAGCGCGGAGAAGTCCTCGGCGAACACCGACCGCAGCATCGGATTCGACATCACGCGGACATAGCGAAGCGGGTGAATCCGGCGCTGTGCCGCACCGGATCTGGTCTGGTTCAAGGCCTGCAGGAACGAGGTGCCCTCCAGCAGGAAAGACACCCCCAGCACCGCATAGGCCCAGACATAGGATGTCGCTTCTGCCTCGCCGCCCAGTGACTGCACCCCGTGCCAGATCGACACCGCGGCCCCGACACTGAACAGCCCGAAGGCCGCGAACATCGACCAGATGTAACCGGCCCGGCCGTAGCCGAGCCGGTGCTCGGCATCCGGCGGCTTCTCCGACCTGCGAGTCCCGATCAGCAGAAACACCTCGTTACCGGTGTCGGCCCAGGAATGCGCCGCCTCGGCCAGCATCGATGCCGATCCGGTCACACTCGCCACCGCTGTTTTGGCCACGGCGATAAGCACATTCGCGCCGAGCGCGATGATGACGGTCAGCAAGCTCTGGTTCTGCGCCGCGCTGTCTCCAGAATTGCCCACGCCTGCACCCTAGAGCGGCGAACCCGGGCGACGCAGGCCGCGACGTTCCGACCCGGCGATAAAGCCTCCTCTGGACAACTCGGTCAGCCGAGCTCGTAGCCCTCCCGCGACACCTTGAAGTAGTGGCCGGTGTAGGTGTCGCTGCAGGTGATCCCGGTGGTCTTGCTGTAGCAGACCAGGGTGCCGTCGGAGAGGGACGTCCCGTAGGCCAGCGTCTGTTCGGGTGCGGGCATCGATTGGCCGTAGCAGGCGAAGCGGGCCGGCAGTGCCTGTTCCAGTCGCAATCTGCTACCCCAGTCGAGGTGGCAGTCGTCGGGCCGGGGCGGAGCAGTCCAGTACTTCTGCGCAATGGCACAGGTGACGGACCCGGCTCCACTGGGGTCGTGCCCCATGTAACAGGTGATGTTGGACGAGGGCGATTGGAATGCCGCCTGTGCGGCCGCGGGAATCGCGAATGCCGCGGCGACGGTGGCCGCGGTGACGGCGACCGCCGTCTTGACGATGGTGTGCATCGCAGGTCCTTTGTCCGGGAGCCCCGAATGGGCTGGTGAGACAAAGAATGGGCGCGGCGCCTTGATGGAATCTTGGGGGAGGAAACTTGGCGCCGCGCCCCTGTTCGTGCCGGGTCAGAGACGTTCGATGATGGTGACGTTCGCGGTGCCGCCACCCTCACACATCGTCTGTAACCCGTAGCGGCCGCCGGTGCGCTCCAATGTGTTCAGCATGGTGGCGAACAGCTTGGCTCCGGTGGCACCGAGCGGATGTCCGAGGGCGATGGCGCCACCACTCGGGTTTACCTTTGCCGGGTCCGCGCCGGTCTCTTTGATCCAGGCCTGAACCACAGGCGCGAAGGCTTCGTTGATCTCGACGGTGTCGATGTCCTCGATCGACAGGCCGGTCTTCTCCAGGGCGTAATGGGTGGCCGGGATCGGGCCGGTGAGCATGTACACCGGATCGGCGCCCCGGGCACTGATGTGGTGGATACGGGCGCGCGGCTTGAGTCCGTGCGTCTTCACCGCATCTTCCGACGCGAGCAGTACGGCACTGGCACCATCCGCGATCTGGCTGGCCATCGCCGCGGTGAGGCGACCGCCCTCCACCAGGGTCTTGAGGCCGGCCATCTTTTCCAGCGAGGTGTCTCGCGGACCCTCATCGGTGACGAACCCGACGCCGTCGACCTGGACGGGGATGATCTCGTTCTCGAAGTAACCGGCTCGAATGGCTTCCTGCGCCCGCTGGTGACTGGTGAGGGCGTACTGCTCCATATCCTCCCGCGAGAGGTTCCACTTCTCGGCGATCATCTCGGAGCCGCGGAACTGCGAGATCTCCTGGTCGCCGTACCGGTGCAGCCAGCTCTTGGACTCATTGGTGGGCGAGGTGAAACCGAACTGCTCGCCGACGATCATCGCCGAGCTGATCGGGATCTGGCTCATGTTCTGCATGCCGCCGGCGACGATCACGTCCGCCGTGCCCGACATGATCGCCTGTGCGCCGAAGGAGATGGCCTGCTGCGACGAACCGCATTGCCGGTCGACCGTCACCCCTGGAACTTCCTCAGGGTAGCCCGCCGCAAGCCATGACAGCCGGGCGATGTTGCCGGCCTGGCCTCCGATGGCGTCCACGCAGCCGGCGATCACATCGTCGACCGCGCTGGGGTCCAGATCGTTTCGCCCGAACAGCCCGCGCCAGGCGGCGGCACCCAGGTCGACCGGGTGCACTCCTGACAGCGATCCTCCACGCTTGCCGACCGCAGTGCGAACGGCATCGATGACGTACGCCTCACCCATTACTGATCTCCTTCTTTCGTTATGCCGCCGAGAACGATGGCGAGGTACTGGCGGCCGACTTCCTCGGCCGTGAGAGGTCCTCCCGGTTGGTACCAGCGGACCGATACCCAGGTGGTGTCGCGGATGAAGCGGTAGACCAGATCGACGTCGAGGTCGGGCCGGAACGAGCCGTCGGCGATGCCCTGGTTCAGCAGGTCCAGCCACATGTTGCGCTGTTCGCGGTTTCGTTTGTCGACGAAGGCGAACTGCGGCAGCGATGACAAGCGTTTGGCCTCGTCCTGATAGATGACGACCTGCGCGTGCCGGTGCTCGATGGCCTCGAAAGAGGTCAGGAACAGCCCCTTGAGGCGCTCCAGCGGACTGGCCTCGGTGGCCGCAATCTGTTCATACTTGGCGAACAGCCAGTCCAGGAAGTCCCGCAGCACCTCTTCGACCATCTGTTCTTTGGACTTGAAGTGGTGGTACAGGCTGCCCGACAGGATGCCCGCGGAGTCGGCGATATCGCGGACGGTGGTCGCCTTCAGGCCGCGCTCCGCGAACATCGTGGCGGCGAGCTCGAGGAGCTCGTCACGCCTGCTCGCCGGCTGCCCGGGCGGTTCCGTCGCCATCATCGCAGCATAGCAACCAAGCGCTTGCTAGGTCGAATATGTGGCGCTTGGCACTCAGGCCGCAGTCGCGCCCGCCGCCGCACCGGTCACCGTGACACTCACCGCGGTCGCACCGTCATCCGCGGCGATGACGAGCTTCGCGTCATTGGCGGCCGAGACGACGTGCCCGCCCACGACGCTCACCTGGTAGCCGTTCGGGAACTGCACCGCCGGGACCGAGATCGTCGTCTGCGCGCCCGCCGCGAAGGTGCCCGAGCCGTCGGCTTTGGCCGTGGAATAGCTGAACGCGAAGGTGCCGTCGGCGTAGGACCATGACTTCGGGGTGCCCGATACCGCCTGCGGGTAGGGCGCGGACAGGATGCCCAAATTGCCGGTGTTGACGTTGTCACCGGTCGGCGGCAGCGCCGGGTCGTAGACGAGCGCCTCACCGTCATGCGTTCCGCTGGTGGTGATATCACCCTTGCCGGTGTAGGCCCACACCGACCAGCTCATCAGGTAGCTGTCGCCGGCGCGCATCTGCTTGGTCAGATCACCCTTTGCGCTGGTGGCCCCGAACTCGTTCATGAAGGCCGGGATCCCGTGCTGAGCCGCGTAGTGGTGGGCGCCCCGGGCCAGCGCCTTGGCGATGTACCCGCACAGCGCGGACAGGCTCGATCCACCGCAGTAATCATGAAATGCCAGAACGGCATTCGGGTCACTCACCGTGCCGAGGCTGGTGGGGAACCCGAGGATGTCCAGGATCTCGGACACCGCCGGATTGGCCGGCTCGATGTATACCGGAGTGGTCTGGTCGACGGCCCGGATCGCCGAGATGACCTGGTTGTAGAACGGGGTCAACTGCTGGTACCCGAAGAACGGGCTCCCGAGCAGGGTTGGCAGCCAGGAGAATCCGGGGAACGGCTCGTTCATGATGTCGTAGCCGATCACCGCGGTGTTGCCGCTGAAATAGCTTGCGACGTTCTCCCACATCTGCGCGTAGGCATCCTGCAGACCCAGCCCCGTCGGCGACTCGGCGTTGTTCCAGAACTGGGTCCAGGCATGGTTCATCGCGAGATTCAGGTAGTAGCTGCCCGGGAAGCCGAAGTTCTGGTTGGGCAGTCCACCGGTCTGTGTCGCCCACTCCGGGGCGCCCTCCCCGGCGAAGGTGCTGCTGTAGAGATCCTGGTGCATGTCGAGCAGGGTGTAGATGCCGTGGTCGGCCAGCATCTGCACCGTCTGCGACAGCGACGCCAGATACTCCGTGTCGTAGACACCGGGCTGGGGCTCGACCGCCGCCCAGATGACGCCGAGGCGCACCACGTTGAACCCGTTGGCCGCGAGGAACTGCGCGTCGTCCTCGCTGAAACCGCTGGCGGCCGGCTCGAAGGGTGCCAGCTTGTAGACCTCGTTGACGCCGTGCAGGATGACGACCTGCCCATCGCCGTTGGTGATCCACGTCCCCGTGGTGGACAAGCCGGTACCGCCCGCGGTGACCGCGACGGTGCCGGAAGCACCGAAACGCCCTACCTCACCGTGTGTTCCGAGCAGACCCGCATTCCCACCGGCACCACCGAGTGCGGGCAGGCCGGTCGGGGCACCCCCGACACCGCTGTCACCGGCGTCGCCACCGTCGCCGCCGCTGCCCAGCAACCGCGCGCCGTCGCCACCGTTTCCGCCACGACCGCCGTCCACGCCGTCGCCGCCGTGCCCTCCGGCGCCGCCGATCCCGAACAGCAGCCCGGCCCCGTCACCGCCCGCACCGCCGGCGCCACCGGTGGTTGCGGCCCCGCCCTCGCCGCCGCTGCCCCCGATCCCCATCAGCTGGCCACCGGTCCCCCCGCGGCCACCGGCCGCCCCGGTTCCACCCGCTCCGCCCATGCCGCCGTCGCCGACCAACCCAGCCCTGCCACCCGCGCCACCGGCCTGCCCGGCCACGGTGCTGGTCCAGCCGGCGCCGCCATCGCCGAACAGCCAGCCGCCGGCACCACCGTCGGGGTGTTCGGCGGTGCCCGCCGCTCCGTCACCGATCACATACGATCCGGCCAGTCTGTTGATGGCACCGTTGACCTGGTGCCCGAGTTCGGTGTCGATCCAGGCTTCGGCCACGGTGTGCACCGGCGTGTAGACGAAGTGCTGGAACAATCCGGCCGGCGACTTGGGAATCGGGCCGGTGGCGACGACCTGCACCGCGTGCACGGCGGCCGCCGCGACGGTGCTGACACCGTTGATGATCACCCGGACCTCGCGCGCGACACCGGCGACGACCGACTGGATCAGTCCGACGACCGCGGGCGCCTTAGGGGTGGAGGTGGCGCCGGCCGCCGCGAACGGAGCCGCATAGGCGGACACCTTTTGGGCCACAGATTCTTTGGCGGCGGGCGCAGCGGTCACCGCGACCGTGGTCGAGGCCGCTCTCGTCGCCGACTCGGAGGTCGGGGTGGCCGCCTGGGTCACCGTCGGACTTGCCGTCGCCGCTGTCGCGCGGCGCCGGTGCGCGGGCTTTTCCGCGGGGGGTTCCGGGTCGGCGGTGGTGCCTGCCGTGGTGGTCGCCGACTCGCGAGTGGCGGTGACGCGGGTCTTCTTCTTACGCTTGGTGGTCGCGGCGGGCTTGGCCGAATTCTCTTCGGCGGCTTCCTCGGTGGGCGCCTTGGTCTCAGCGGGTTCGTGCGTGGTGGACTTCGGCTCGTTGGCGCTCGCCGAGGACGTGCCGGTGTCCGAACCGGACGGGGTGTCGGCCGCAGCCACGCCCGCGCCGGCGAGCATCGCCGCCGAGACACCCGCCGTCACGAGGCCCGCACCCATCCACGCCGATAGCTGTTGCATGAAATCGGACGCTAACCCACAAATTCACAGAAATCTGCGGAATCGCTATCGGGTGGAGAAAGCTACGCGCGCTGGCTCGACACCGAGATGATCTCGCCGGTCAGGTAGCTGGAGTAGTCGCTGGCCAGGAAGGCGATGGTGGTGGCGATCTCCCACGGTTCGGCTGCCCGGCCGAAGGCCTCGTCGCCGGCGAGACGGTCGAGCAACTCCGCCGACGATGTCTTCTCCAGGAACTTGTGCCGGGCGATACTCGGGGACACCGCGTTGATACGCACCCCGTATTCGACGGCTTCGATTGCACTGCAACGGGTCAGCGCCATCACGCCGGCCTTGGCGGCGGCATAGTGCGACTGCGAGTGCTGGGCACGCCAGCCGAGCACACTGGCGTTGTTCACGATGACCCCGCCATGCTCGACCTCGCGGAAGTACCGCAGCGCGGCCCGGGTGGCCCGCATCACCGAGGTCAGCGTGACATTGAGGACGCGGTCCCATTCGTCGTCGGTCATCTCGATGACCGGGGTCTGCCCGCCGAGGCCGGCATTGTTCACCAGCACGTCGATCCGCCCGGCCTTCTCCACGGCACCGGCGATCAAGGCGTCGACGGCCTCGGTGGAGGTGACGTCACAGACCACGGCATCCACCTTGCCCAGCCCGAGAGACGCCAGTTCCTCGCGGGTTTCGTTCAGGCGGCGCTCGTGGAAATCGGAGATGACGACGTCGGCGCCTTCCAGCAAGGCCCGGCGCGCGGTCGTCGAGCCGATGCCGGTGCCGGCGGCGGCCGTCACCAGGACCACCTTGCCCTTCAGAAGTCCGTGTCCGTCAATCTCTTTGGGTACTGCTGAGAGGTCGGTCATCCTTTGGCTTCCCTGGGTAGGCCGAGCACCCGCTCGGCGATGATGTTGCGCTGGATCTCGTTGGAGCCGCCGTAGATGGTGTCCGAGCGCGAGAACAGGTACAGCCGTTGCCATTCGTCGAACTCACCGTCGTCAAGGGTCAGTCCGGCGGTGCCCCGCACGTCCATGGCGATCTCGCCGAGTTCGCGATGCCAGTTGGCCCACAACAACTTCGACACATTATCCTGGCCGGGCTGCTCAACATCCATGGTGGCCAGCGCATAAGACCGCATGGCCTTCAGGCCGGTCCAGGACCGGGTCAGACGCTCCCGGATCAGCGGGTCGTCAGCCGCGCCGGTGCGTTTGGCCAGCTCGACGAGATTGGAATGCTCACGGGCGTAGCGAATCTGCTGCCCCAGGGTCGACACGCCACGCTCGAAGGTCAGCGTGCCCATGGCCACTCGCCACCCGTCGCCGGGCTGCCCCACGACCAGCGAGGCGTCGGTGCGGGCGTCGTCGAAGAACACCTCGTTGAACTCGGAGTCGCCGGTGAGCTGGATGATCGGACGGATCTCGACGCCGGGCTGCTGCAGCGGCACCAGCAGGTAGGACAGTCCGGCGTGCCGCTTGGAGCCCTTCTCGCTGCGGGCCACTACGAAGCACCACTGGGCCCAGTGCGCCAGCGACGTCCACACCTTCTGGCCATTAATGATCCACTCGTCGCCCACAAGTTCAGCCGAGGTCGACACGTTGGCCAGGTCACTGCCCGCGCCGGGCTCGGAGTAACCCTGACTCCACAGTTCGGTCACGTCGAGGATCTTGGGCAGGAACCGTGCCTGCTGTTCGGGGGTGCCGAACGCGATGAGGGTGGGCCCGAGCAGTTCCTCACCGAAGTGATTCACCTTGTCGGGGGCATCGGCCTTGGCGTACTCCTCGTAGAACGCGACCCGGTGCGCGACGGTCAGACCGCGGCCGCCGTGTTCCTCGGGCCAGCCCAGGCAGGTCAGTCCTGCCGCGGCCAGATGCTGATTCCACGCCCGGCGTTCCTCGAATGCCTCGTGCTCGCGACCGGGGCCACCGAGGCCCTTCAGCGCCGCGTATTCGCCGACGAGATTATCGGCGAGCCATTGCCGGACCTCGGCCCGGAAGTCCTCGACCTCTATCACCCTTGTAGGCTAACCTACCAAGCACTTGCTTTGTTAGAGGAGCGTCAATGACGAGCGTGAAGCGGACCGTTCCAGCGGTGCTGGACCGGATTGCCGTACAGCTGTCCGAGCATGACGCCCTGGTCACGCCGGATAAACGCCTCACCTACGGGCAGCTGCGCACCGAGGTCCGCCAGGCCGCCGCGGCGATCGTCGACCTGGGTGTGGCCCCAGGCGACCCGGTGGCGATCTGGTCCCCCAACACGTGGCACTGGGTGGTCGCCGCGCTGGCCACCCATTACGCCGGCGCCGTCGTCGTGCCGTTGAACACGAGATACACCGCCAGCGAGGCCACCGACATCCTGGCCCGCACCGAGGCTCCGCTGCTGATCGCGGCCGGCAGATTCCTCGGCGCGGACCGCACCGAACAGCTCGACAGGGACGCGCTGCCGGCGCTGCGCCACATCGTGCGGGTGCCCATCGAGGAACAGGACGGAACCTGGGACGAGTTCGTGGCCCGCGGCGAGGAGAACGAAGCTCTGGCCGAGGTCGACGCACGGGCCGCCGCGGTGCAGCCCGACGACGTGTCCGACATCCTTTTCACCTCCGGCACCACCGGCCGCAGCAAGGGTGTGCGGTGTGCACACCGGCAGTCGTTGGACGCGTCGGCCGCCTGGGCCGCGTGCGGTGAGGTCACCAGCGCCGACCGCTATCTGTGCATCAACCCGTTCTTCCACAACTTCGGGTTCAAGGCCGGCATCCTCGCCTGCCTGCAAACCGGCGCCACCCTCATTCCACAGCTGACCTTCGATCCGGAACTGGCGATGAAAACCGTTGCCGATCAGAAGATCACCGTGCTGCCCGGACCGCCGACGATCTACCAGATGCTGCTGGACCACCCGAACCGCGACCAGTACGACCTGAGCTCACTGCGCTTCGCGGTGACCGGCGCGGCGGTGGTGCCGGTGGTGCTCATCGAACGGATGCAGTCGGAGCTCGATATCGACATCGTGCTCACCGCCTACGGTCTCACAGAGGCCAGCGGATTCGGCACCATGTGCCGGGCCGACGACGACGCCGTCACCGTGGCCACCACGTGCGGTCGGCCGATCGCGGATTTCGAACTGCGCATCGACGACTCCGGCGAGGTGCTGCTGCGTGGCCCGAATGTGATGTTGGGCTACCTCGACGATCCGGAGGCCACCGCAGCCGCCATCGATTCCGACGGCTGGTTGCACACCGGCGATATCGGCACCGTGGACGACGCGGGCAATCTGACCATCACCGACCGGCTCAAGGACATGTACATCTGCGGCGGGTTCAACGTGTACCCCGCCGAGATCGAGCAGGTGCTCGCCCGGCTGAACGGCATCGCCGATTCCGCGGTGATCGGGGTTCCCGACGACCGGCTCGGCGAAGTCGGCAAGGCATTCGTGGTGGTCAAGCCCGGAACCCAGCTCGACGAGGCGACGGTGATCGCCCATGCGCGTGAGCATCTGGCGAATTTCAAGGTGCCCCGTTCGGTGGTGTTCCTCGATGTTCTGCCGCGTAACCCAGGAGGCAAAGTGGTCAAACCACAGCTGCGAGAGATGATCTAATGGATCTGAAGTTCGACGACGACAGCGAAGAGTTCCGCGCGGAGGTCCGCGAGTTTCTCGCTGCGAACCGGGATTCCTTCCCCACCAAGTCCTACGACACGCTCGAGGGTTTCGAGCAGCACCGGCGCTGGGACAAGATCCTGTTCGACGCCGGCCTGTCGGTGATCGCCTGGCCGAAGAAGTACGGTGGCCGCGACGCCACGCTGCTGCAGTGGGTGGTGTTCGAGGAGGAGTACTTCCGCGCCGGCGCGCCCGGCCGGGCCAGCGCCAACGGCACCTCCATGCTGGCCCCCACCCTGTTCGCGCACGGCACGCCGGAACAGCTGGACCGTGTCCTGCCGAAAATGGCCAGCGGCGAGGAGATCTGGGCCCAGGCCTGGTCGGAGCCCGAGTCCGGCAGCGACCTTGCCTCCCTGCGGTCCACCGCCACCAAGGTCGACGGCGGCTGGAAGCTCAACGGGCAGAAGATCTGGAGCTCGCGGGCGCCGTTCGGCGAGCGCGGCTTCGGCCTGTTCCGGTCCGACCCGGAAGCACAACGACACAAGGGCCTGACGTACTTCATGTTCGATCTGAAGGCCGAGGGCATCACCGTACGACCGATCGCCCAGCTCGGCGGTGACACCGGCTTCGGCGAGATCTTCCTCGACGACGTGTTCGTGCCCGACGAGGACGTCATCGGCGGTGTGCACGACGGCTGGCGCGCGGCCATGAGCACGTCGAGCAATGAGCGCGGGATGTCGCTGCGCAGCCCGGCGCGCTTCCTCGCGCCCGCGGAACGACTTGTCGCGCAGTGGAAGTCCAACCCCGACCCGGTGTTCACCGACCGGGTGGCCGACGCCTGGATCAAGGCCCAGGCCTACCGGCTACACACCTTCGGCACCGTCACCCGGCTGGCCGGCGGCGGTGAGCTGGGTGCGGAGTCGTCGGTGACCAAGGTGTTCTGGTCCGAGCTGGACGTCGCACTGCACCAGACCGCCCTCGACATGCAGGGCGCAGACGCCGAGATCGTGGACCACTGGACCGAGGGGCTGCTCTTCGCCCTCGGCGGCCCGATCTATGCGGGCACCAATGAGATCCAGCGCAACATCATCGCCGAGCGATTGCTGGGCCTGCCGCGTGAGATTTCTGGGGGGAAGCCGAAGTGAACTTCGAGATCGACGATCAGCAGCGAGATTTCGCGTCCAGTATCGACGCCGCCCTGAGCGCTGCCGATGTGCCCGCCGCCGTGCGCGCCTGGGCCTCCGGTGACACCGCCGCGGGCCGCAAGGTGTGGGCCCAGCTGGCCGACCTCGGGGTCACGGCGCTGCTGGTGCCGGAGAAGTTCGACGGCATCGACGCGCACCCGGTGGATCTGGTGGTCGCCCTGGAACGCCTCGGCTACTGGGCGGTCCCCGGACCGGTCACCGAATCCATCGCCGTGGCGCCGATTCTGCTCGCCGGCGTGGAGGAGTGGGGCGAACGGTCCGCACAACTCGCATCGGGCGAGCTGATCGCCACCGTCGCACTGCCGCCGTCGGTGCCGCGCGCGGTGAATGCCGACGTGGCCGGGCTGACCCTGCTGGCCACCGACGGGCAGGTCGCCGAGGCCGGCATCGACATTCAGGGGGGCGCGGCCCACGAGTCCGTGGACCCGACCCGGACGCTGTTCGACGTCACCGCATCCGGCCCGTCGCAGGCCGCGGACACCGCCCGCGCGTATGAGTTCGGCGTGCTGGCCACCGCTGCCCAACTGGTCGGCGCGGGCCAGGCCATGCTCGACCAGTCCGTCGAGTACGCCAAGCAGCGCACCCAGTTCGGCCGGATCATCGGCTCCTATCAGGCACTCAAACACAAGCTGGCCGACGTGCACATCGCCGTCGAGCTCGCCCGCCCGCTGGTGTACGGCGCGGCGCTGGCCCTGGCCGAGGGTTCGCCGGAGACCGCACGCGATATCAGCGCAGCCAAGGTGGCCGCGGCCGACGCCGCGCTGCTGGCCGCACGATCCTCACTACAGACCCACGGCGCCATCGGCTTCACCCAGGAACACGACCTGTCGCTGCTGCTGCTGCGGGTGCAGGCGCTGCGCTCGGCCTGGGGCGATCCCACCCTGCACCGACGCCGACTGCTGGAGGCTTTGTAAGACCATGAGTGAAGAACGCGAACTGCTGCGCGACACCGTCGCCGCACTGGTCGAGAAGCACGCCGGACCCGAAGCCGTACGCACGGCGATGGCCTCCGAACAGGGCTATGACGCGTCGCTGTGGAAGCTGCTGTGCGAGCAGGTCGGCGCGGCCGCACTGGTGGTTCCCGAAGAACTCGGCGGCGCCGGCGGCGAACTCGCCGACGCCGCAGTGGTGCTGGAGGAGCTGGCCCGCAATCTGGTGCCCACGCCGCTGCTCGGTACCACGCTCGCCGAGCTGGCCTTGCTCGCCGTCGATGAGCACCAACCCTTGGAGGGACTGGCTGAGGGCACCTCGATCGGCGCGGTGGTATTCGATCCCGAGATCGTGGTCAACGGCGATATCGCGGACGTGGTCATCGCGGCGGACGGCGAGCACCTGACCCGCTGGGACACTTTCACCGCGCAGGCCAAACCCACCATGGACCTGACCCGTCGGCTGTCGGCCGTCACCGCCGGTGAGACGACCGTCCTCGGCGCCGATCCCGGCTTGGCCGATATCGCCGCCCTGCTGGTGGCGGCCGAGCAGATCGGTGCGGCGGCAAGGGCTCTCGACCTCACCGTCGCCTACACGAAGGACCGGGTGCAGTTCGGCCGCCCGATTGGTAGCTTCCAGGCGCTCAAGCACCGGATGTCCGACCTGTACGTGAAGGTGTCCGCCGCCCGGGCCGTCGTCGACGATGCGATCGCCGAGCCGTCGCCCGCGTCCGCGGCGCTGGCTCGGGTGCTGGCCAGTGAGGCGTTGTCCGCGGTGACCGCCGAGGCCGTCCAGATGCACGGCGGTATCGCGATCACCTGGGAGCACGACATCCAGCTGTACTTCAAGCGGGCGCACGGCAGCGCGCAGCTGCTGGGTCCCCCGCGCGACCATCTGCGCCGGCTCGAAGCAGAGGTGTTCTAGACCCGCTGTCCGCCGCGCACCACAGTGCGGATCAGCGGTACGCCCGGCCGGTAGGCCAGGTGGATGTACGACGGCGCGTCGAGGCAGACAAAGTCGGCGCGCTTCCCCGGCGCCAGCACTCCGATATCGTCGCGTCGCAGCGCTGCCGCGCCACCGGCGGTGGCCGCCCAGAGCGCCTCTGCGGGAGTGAAGTTCATATCCCGGACCCCTACGGCGATACAGAACGGCATGCTCGTGGTGAACGAGCTGCCGGGGTTGCAGTCGGTGGCGATGGCCACCGTCACGCCGGCCTCGATCATCCGGCGCGCGTCCGGCCACGGCGCCCGCGTGCTGAATTCCGCGCCGGGTAGCAGCGTGGCGACCGTATCGCCGGCGGCCATCGCCTCGATATCGGCGTCGGTGGCGAAGGTGCAGTGGTCCACCGAAGCGGCACCCATCTGTACCGCCATCTGGATCCCGCCGCTGGGACCGAGTTGACCGGCGTGCACCCGCAGCTGCAGACCGGCCGCCCTGCCCGCCGTCAGGATGGCGCGCGACTCGTCGACGTCGAAAGCCCCGCGGTCACAGAACACATCGATCCAGCGGGCGTACGGTGCGCAGGCCTCCAGCATCGGACCCGTCACCAGCTCGACATAGGCGTCGCGGTTGTCGCGGTACTCCGCGGGGACCACATGGGCACCGAGAAAGGTGGTCTCGCTGGTGAATTCGCGCGCGACGACCAGTGAGCGGCTCTCGTCGGCGACGTTGAGGCCGTACCCACTCTTGGATTCGAAGGTCGTGACACCGGCCGCCAGGAGCTCACCGGCCAGGCGGCCTACTCCCGCCGTCAGCGTCGCGGTGTCGGCCTGACGCGTCGCCGCCACCGTTGTCGCGATTCCGCCCGCCGCATACGGCAGACCAGCCATCCTGGCGGCGAATTCCGCCGACCGCTCACCGGCGAACACCAGGTGCGCATGGCTGTCGACGAAACCGGGGATGACACCGACCCCGCCGCAGTCGACGCGCTGCGCCGCCGCGGGGGCATCGACCTGGCGGCCGACCCAGGCGATGACCTCACCCTCGACGAGGATGGCGCCGTCGCTGATGACACCCAGCGCAGTTCCGTCGCCCTGCGCGGGGTCGTTGGTGACCAGTTCGGCGATACCGTCATACAGGGTGCTCATAGGCACACCAGCAGGTCGTCGATCGCCGAACCCAATTCGGCGGCGGCGTCGATACGCAGATGCCTGCGCTCGGCCACCACGACCCGGCCGTCGATCACGACATCGGTGACATCGCCTGCCGTTGCCGCGAACACGATGTTCTCCGGCGTCGCGCCGCCACCTGCCGTGCGCACCGAGTTCAGATCCACGGCAACGAAATCCGCACGCGCGCCGACCTGGATCGCACCCGCATCGGTCCAGCCCAGTGTGTGTTGCCCACCGACGGTTGCGGCCTGCAGCAACCTGGAAGCATCGATGATGCCGCGCTGCCTACGGGCCAGTCGCTCATCCAGTTCGACCGCCCGGGCCTCCTCGAACAGGTCGATCACGGCGTGGCTGTCCGATCCGAGGCTGAACAGTCCGCGGGTGCCGAGCAGTGCGGGCGCCGGACCGATCCCGTCGCCCAGATCCCGTTCGGTGGTGGGACAGAAGCACACCCCGGTGGCCGTGGCATCGAGATCGGCGAGGTCATCGTCGGTGAGATGGGTGGCGTGTACCGCGGTGGTGCGTGGCCCGAGCACGCCGGCATCCTTCAGCACGGCGGTCGGGGTACGCCCGTGCACGGACAGGCACTGCTCGACCTCGGCCTGCTGCTCGGACGAGTGCACGTGCAGCGGAGCATGATTCGCGTCTGCCCAGTCGACCACTGCGGGCATGTCTTCGACCGGAACACCCCGCACCGAGTGCAGCGCCGCACCGATCAGCAGACCGCTCCGGCCGTGCGCCTGGGCACGCAGGGCTTCCACCCGTTCGGCCCACCCTTCTCCACTGCCGTCGCCGAAGCGCAGCTGCGGGCCGTCCTGCAGTGGTGCGCCGTCGGGAGCCGAACTGAGATAGCAGGTGTCGAGCAGGGTCAGCCGCAGGCCGGCATCGGCTGCACCGTCGATCAGGGCGTGTCCCATCGCGTTCGGATCCCCGTAGCGCCGGCCGCCGGTGTCGTGATGCAGGTAGTGGAACTCCCCGACCGAGGTGATCCCGGCGAGCGTCATCTCGGCGTAGACCGCCCGCGACAACGCCCGGTACCGGTCCGGGTCCAGCCGGTCGGCGGCCCGGTACATCAGGTCACGCCAGGTCCAGAACGATCCGCGGTCCCGCTGGGTGCCGGCCCGCAGCGCGCGGTGAAACGCGTGGGAGTGCGCGTTTCCCATACCAGGGATCACCAAGCCGTACAGCCGATTCGGCACACGGAGCGCCGGCGTTCCCGGTTGTACCGAACTGATCCGGCCGTTGTCGACGGTGATCACCACACCCGTGTCCACGGTGTCCCCGCCGAGCCAGGCGTGCTCACACCACCAGGTCTCGGTCACGACGAGATCCAGTCGGCCATCACATCGGCGAGCGCCTCCGCACCCTCGTTGCAATCGTCCATCTCCGCGTGTTCGGCCGGCGAGTGCGAGACACCGGTCGGATTGCGTACGAACAACATTGCCGTGGGGACCTGAGCCGACAGGATGCCGGCGTCATGGCCGGCCGCGGTGGGCAGCACCGGGATTTCTCCGAGTCGCCCCAGGGCCTTCGTCAGGCGTGCCCGCGGACCTTCCGGGAATTCGACGATGGGCGTGATCGATTCGGCAACCACCTGCAGGCCCACCGAGTCGAGGGTGGCGTGCCCGTGGGCTTCGGCGGAGATCGCCTCGACCAGGGCCGTCAAGGTCGCCTCATCGGCGGCCCTGGCGTCCAGCCAGGCGCGGATCTGCGACGGGATGGCATTGGCCCCATTGGGGGATACCAGCACCTTGCCGAAGGTCGCCACCGCCTGGTGGGCCTGCGCCTGCGCGCGAGCGGTGTGCACCGACGAGGCGAACGCCAGCATCGGATCTCGGCGATCGACCAGCCGGGTGGCGCCGGCATGGTTGGCCTCACCGTCGAACGTGAACTCCCACCGGCCGTGCGGCCAGATCGAGGACGCCACCGCGACCGGGGCGTCGATGAGGTCCAGCGCCCGGCCCTGCTCGACGTGCAGTTCGACGAACACGCCGACCCGTTCGGCCAGGTGCCGGTCAGGCCCGAGCTGGTTCGGGTCACGCGCTGCCCGAACGAGGGCCTCCGCCAGGGTGATTCCGTCGATATCGCGCAGCCCACGAGCCCGGTCCGCGGTCAGTGCCCCGGTGGACAGTTGCGATCCGACACACGCCACCCCGAACCTGGCACCCTCCTCATCGGAGAATGCGGCCACTCCGACCGGGATGGCTGGCACCACACCGCGCTCCCGCACGATATCGATCGCGGCGAAAGCCGATACGACACCCAGCGGCCCGTCGAACGCACCGCCGTCGGGCACCGAGTCCAGATGCGAGCCCGTCACGAACGCGTCCCGCGGGTCTCCCGACCATCCCGGCGGCATCCACCATGCCCACAGGTTGCCGTTGCGGTCCACCTCGACGTCCAAGCCGCGGCGTTCCGCCTCACCCACGAACCATTCCCGCAACGTGAAATCCGCGTCGCTCCAGGCGAACCGGCGATAGCCGCCATTCGCCGGGTTACGGCCGATGTCGAGGATCGCCGGCCACAGCGTATCGAAGGTGCTCGTCTGTCGGTTCGCTCCGCGAGCGTCGCTCACGCGTCCTCCCACATCGGAATACGGACCCCGCGGTCCCGAGCCACCTCGGCCGCGTGCTCATAGCCGGCGTCGACGTGCCGGATGACGCCCATCCCGGGATCGTTGGTGAGCACCCTGGCCAGCTTCTGGGCGGCCAGGTCGGTACCGTCGGCGACACACACCTGCCCGGCATGGATGGATCGGCCCATGCCCACCCCGCCGCCGTGGTGGATCGACACCCAGGACGCTCCGGATGCGGTGCTCACCAGCGCGTTGAGAAGCGGCCAGTCGGCGATCGCGTCGGAACCGTCGAGCATGGCTTCGGTTTCGCGGTAGGGCGAGGCGACCGAGCCGGAGTCCAGATGATCGCGCCCGATGACCAGCGGCGCGGACAGTTCACCGGAGGCGACCATCTCGTTGAACTTGCACCCGGCCCGGTGCCGCTCGCCATAGCCCAGCCAGCAGATGCGCGCAGGCAGTCCCTCGAAGGCCACCCGCTCGCCGGCCATGGTGATCCAGCGGCGCAGATGGTCGTTCTCGGGGAACAGTTCCAATATGGCTCGATCGGTCGCGGCGATATCGGCGGGGTCACCCGACAACGCGGCCCAGCGGAATGGACCGAGCCCCTCTTCGAACTGCGGCCGGATATAGGCCGGCACGAAACCGGGGAAGTCGAACGCGCGCCCGTAACCCGCCTTTCGGGCTTCGTCACGGATCGAGTTCCCGTAATCGAAGACCTCCGCGCCGCGGTCCATGAAACCGACCATGGCCTCGACATGCTTGGCCATCGAGAGTTCGGCCTGCTCGGTGAAGTAGGCGGGATCCTTGTCCGCCATCTTCTTCATATCCTCGATGTCGATACCGATGGGAAGGTAGGACAGCGGATCGTGGGCCGAGGTCTGATCGGTGACGATGTCGATCGGGGCTTCGCGTCGCAGCAGTTCGGGGAACACCTCGGCGGCATTGCCGACAAGACCGATCGACAGCGCCCGCTTGGCATCTCGCGACTCGACGGCCAGCTTCAGCGCCTCGTCGATATCGGCCGCCTTGGTATCGAGGTAGCGATGGGCGATACGCCGGTCGATCCGGGTCTCGTCACAGTCCACGCAGATGGCCACCCCGTCGTTCATGGTGACCGCGAGTGGCTGGGCGCCACCCATGCCGCCCACCCCGGCGGTCAGGGTGATGGTGCCGGCCAGCGTGCCGCCGAACCGCTTGCGCGCGACGGCGCCGAAGGTTTCGAACGTGCCCTGCAGGATGCCCTGAGTACCGATGTAGATCCACGAGCCGGCCGTCATCTGGCCGTACATCATCAGGCCTTCGGCTTCCAGCTTGCGGAACTGCTCCCAGTTGGCCCAGTCGCCGACCAGATTCGAATTCGCCAGCAGCACACGGGGCGACCACACATTGGTCCGGAACACGCCGACCGGCTTTCCGGACTGGATGAGCATGGTCTCGTCGTCTTCGAGCGAGCGCAGGGTACGCACGATCGCGTCGAAGGCCTCCCAGCTGCGGGCCGCGCGTCCGGTGCCGCCGTAGACGACGAGATCGTCGGGATGTTCGGCCACCTCGGGGTCGAGGTTGTTCATCAGCATGCGCAGGGCGGCTTCCTGTTGCCAGCCCTTGCAGGAGATCTCGGTCCCGCGAGCGGCACGGACGGGCCGCGGACCCGCGGTCACAGAATCGGTCATGAGAGTGGAGTTCCTTTGACGAGAGGGGTGTTCACTGGCCGTTGATGCCGGCGCCGGCCAGCCACTTCTTGGCGATGTCGGCCAGGTTCGTGCCGGTGGCAGCCTCGGCGTTCATCGAGATGAGGTCATCGGTGGTGAGTTTCGCCGACACCGCATCCAGGGTCTTGGTGACCGTGTCGTTCTGCTTACCCGCCTTGATCAGCGGCACCACGTTCTCGGCGGCGAACAGGTTCTTGTTGTCCTCCAGGGCCACAAGCTTGTTGGCCTTCAGGCCCGGGTCGGTGCTGAACAGATCGCCGGCCTGGATCTGGCCATTGGTGAGTGCGGTCATCGTCAGGGTGCCGCCGGCGTCGAGGCTGACGAAGTCCTTGAAGTTCAGGCCGTAGACATCGCGCAGACCGACCACACCCTGCTGACGGGTCTTCCATTCCGCGGGCCCACCCAGCACCAGTTCCCCGGCCACCGGCGCCAGATCGGAGATGGTCGTCAACTTGTACTTGTCTGCGGTGGCCTGGGTGACCGCGACGACATCCTTGTCCTCGGCCGGAGACGGCGTCAGCATCGAGATACCCTCGGGCAGCTTGGTCTTGAGTTCGGAGGTCACCGAATCCGGTGTCGCGGCCGTCGACTTCGGATCCAGATAGCTCAACAGCGCACCGGTGTATTCGGGGACCAGATCGATGGAGCTGTCCTTGAGCGCCTGGATGTAGACCTCACGGCTGCCGATGTTGAACTGTTCCTTGACGCTGACGCCCTTTGCCTGCAACGCCTGTGAGTAGATGCTGGCGATCAGCTGGCTCTCGGTGAAGTCGGCGGAGCCGATGACCACCTGCGAGCCCGCGGAACCCTTGTTGTCGCCGCCGCCGGAAAGTGGGTCGCCCCCACCTCCGCCGCAGGCGGACAGGGCGAGTGCGGCGGCGAGGCTCAGGGAGGTGAGGAACGTGCGCTTCTTCATGGTGCTTTCTCCAAACTGACGGTGGTGGTGGTGTTGTGGACAGACGAGTCGGGTTTCGCCGTGGCGCGTCGCAGTCCGGGCGACACGATGAGCCGGCCTGCGCCGGCGAAGGTGAATTCGAGGATGATGGCGAGTAGTGCGACAAGGATTGCGCCGCCTGCCATTTCGGCGAAGTTTGCCGTTGCCCGGCCGTCCAGGATGAACCGGCCCAGGCCCTGCAGACCCAGGTATGCGGCGATGGTGGCGGTCGAGACGATCTGCAGGGTGGAGCTGCGGATTCCGGAGATCATCAGGGGCAACGCGCACGGGAGCTGCACCCGCAACAGGATCTGACGTTTGGTGAACCCCATGCCGCGAGCGGCCCCGACCGCGTCGGGGTCGGCGCTCTGGATTCCGGCATACGTTCCGGTGAGGATCGGCGGCACCGCCAGCAGCACCAGCACGACGATGGTGGGCAGGATGTACACGAGTTGGCCTGCAACCACCGGTGAGATGACCAGGAACAGCAACACCAGAAGCCCGAGCGACGGCAGCGCGCGCAGCGCGTTCGCGAACCCGGCGATCAGGGCCTCGCCGCGTCCGGTGCAGCCGATGACGATGCCGAGCGGCACCGCGATGGCCCCAGCGGCCAGGAGCGCGGCGGCCGAGTAGACCAGGTGATAGCCGATCTGCATGGGGATCCCGCCCGATCCCGTCCAGTTTGCCGGATCGGTGAACCAGCCGATGATGTTCACGCGGTCACCGTCCTCTGCCGCCACGGGGTGAGCAGTTTGTTCAGCCAGACGATCAGACCGTCGAAGATCACGGCGAGCACCACGCAGAGGACCACCCCGGTGATCAGCGGAACGTACAGCCTGAGCTGAAAACCTTGGGTGAAAAGCGATCCCAGCTGCGGGATACCCAGCAGGGCCGCCATCGTGACGATGCTGACGTTGGAGACCACCGCGACCCGCAAGCCGGCGGCGATCACCGGGACGGCGACGGGGAGCTCGACCAGTAGCAGGCGCTGCCACCCGCGGTAACCCATGGCTTCGGCGGCGGCGACGGTGTCATGCGGTACCGATCCGAGACCGTCGGCGACGACACGCACCAGCAGCGCCAGCGTGTAGAGCGTCAGCGCCACCACGATATTGACCGGGTCGAGGATCTTGGTGCCGAGGATGACCGGAAGAATGATGAACAGCGCCAGTGACGGGATCGTGTAGAGCAGGCCGGCGATTCCCACGATGGCGGCGTATCCGCGTCCCGAGCGGTGGGCCCACCAGCCCAGCGGCAGGGCCAGGACCAGACCGATCAACGTCGGCACCAGCGTCAGCCAGGTATGACTGATGGTCAACGAGATGATGCGGTCGATATTCGACGAGATCCAGTTCATGAGGGGATCCCGATTCCCCGGTCGCTGTGCTCCTGCCCGCCGTCGACCCCTCTGGCGCGCCTGATCGCATCGATGACGTCGTGATCGGTTGCGGTGCCGAGCAGGACGCCGGACTCGTCGGTGACCACGCAGCGCCCACTCGGGCTGGACAGCGCCGAGTTGAGCAGATCGCGCAGGGGATCACCGCGACGTGCAGTGGTACCGCTGAGGTTGACATCACCCTCGCGTACCTGATCGCCCGCGACATTCGCGGTATCCACCCAGCCTCGCGGCACGCGCGCGGAGTCGACGACCAGTACCCATCGTCCGTGGCCACCCGGGAGCACCGATAACGGTTGTCCCACAGCGATGGTCGGCTCGTCGTTCAACGTGAGACGGTCATCGGAATTGTGGAAGCCGAGTGCGCGATAGCCGCGGGCCGAGCCGACGAAGTCGGCGACGAACGCGTCGTTCGGGGCTGCCAGCAGTTCCGCCGGCGTCGCCGCCTGAGCCAGGGTTCCGCCCTCTCGGAGCACCACCACCTGGTCGCCCAACTTGAGCGCCTCGTCGATGTCGTGGGTGACCATCACGATGGTCTTGGAGATATCGGCCTGCAGACGCAGGAACTCGTCCTGTAATTGGTTGCGGACAATCGGGTCGACGGCACTGAAGGGCTCGTCCATCAGCAGGAAGGGTGGATCGGTGGCGAGTGCCCGCGCCACACCGACACGCTGCTGCTGGCCGCCGGAGAGTTGCCAGGGATACCGGCGCGCGAATTTGGCATCCAATCCGACACGTTCGAGGAGTTCCATTGCTGCCGAACGGGTTTCCTTCTTTCCGCCACCGAGCAGCCGAGGCAGTGCAGCGACGTTGTCGACCACCGTTCGGTGCGGGAAGAGCCCGGCGTTCTGGATGACGTAACCGATCTTGCGGCGCAGCGCCACCCGGTCCAGGGATTGCGTATCGACGCCGTCGAGCGCGATCGTGCCCGAGCTGGGCTCGATGAGCCGGTTGATCATCCGCATCGACGTGGTCTTCCCGCAGCCCGAGGGGCCGACCAGCGTGGTGATCTTTCCGTTGGGTGCGGTCAGCGTCAGCCCGTCTACGGCGACGGTGCCATCGGGGTACACCTTGGAGACGGTGTCGAATGTGATCATGACTGTCCTTCTGGTGGGCCAGGTTTGGCGGATCGGCTCAGCTGGGCGGACACCTCCGCGGCGGCTGACCCCAATATGTGGCCGTACCGTGCCGTGTCCGGCGCAGTGAGGCGATAGCTCGGAATGACGAGGCTGAGTGCCGCGACGATTCGAGCCTCCGAACGCACCGGGCACGCGATGGCGGTGACGTCGGCTTCGACGCCGCTTCCGATGACGACGTACCCCTCGGCGGGGATGTCCCCGCGAAGCGCGTGGCCGGCTGCCGACGTGTCCAGCGGAACCGTCCTGCCGACCCAACTGGCGTGCCGGACCGAGTGAGTGCCCTGAACGATGTTGAGGTAGAGCGCGGTGTCACCGTGCCCCCGCACGGACAGATATGCCGATTCGCCGGTGGCGGCCACCACGGCATCCATGGTGGGTTGCGTCAGATCCACCAGCGATTCGTTGCTCAGCGCCTGCGCGCCGAGTTGGATGATGCGGCCGCCGGGCCGGTAGACGCCGGACTCGTCCTTGGCGACGAAGCCGGTGGTCTCGAGCGTGCGCAGCAGCCGTAGTGCGGTGCTCGGCGCGAGCTCACAGTCCCGGGCGCTGTCGACGAGGTTCGTCCCGCCGCTTTCGCACACGGTGGCCAGCAGTGCGAGTGCCCGTTCCACGGTCCGTGTGGACGCTTCCGCCACCTCGACCTCCTTTCGTCGAGTCCCAAAAGTAGGGCCCCGACGTTTCGTCCAATGCTCGCCAAATTTCCGCTAAGTAAAATCTGATTTCCATCTAGCGGAATCTTTGGACTTTCGGTGATGATAGGACGCATCGCTCGCAGGCGGTGGAGAACGAGGAGAATTTCCGATGATCGTGCTGAACGGAGCGGGCACCATCGCCGATGTCGTGGCGCTTGCCGAACGGCTCGATCGGGTCGCGGTGGCACCGGCGATCCTCGCGGCCGTCACCCACGCGCACGAGCAAGCCGACGCGCTGAGCTCGCGGTTCGCCACCTACGGCCGCACCACCGGTGTCGGTGCGAATCGCAGCACACCGGTGCTGCCCGACGACGACACCTACGGCATGCGTCTGCTGCGCAGCCATGCCGCGGACGCGGGTGATCCCCTCGACGGCCGCACGGTGCGCGCCATGCTCGCGGTGCGTCTGGTGCAGCTGTGCGTGCCCGGTTCCGGTCTGGATCCGCAGATCTTGGGTGGGCTGGAGCGGATGCTCAACGACGACACCCTGCCGGAGCTACGCCACTACGCGTCGATCGGAACGGGCGATCTGGCCGCGCTCGCCGGCACCGCGCTGACCCTGATGGGCGAGCGTCCCGCCACCAGGCCGTTGGCTCCGATGCCGCAATGGCACGCCGACAGCGCCCTGCCGTTCATGAGCAGCAGCGCACTGACGGTCGGCCGCAGCTGTCTCGCCGTCGCCGAATTGAGTCGCCTGGAACGGGCCTCGAGCATCATCTACACCCTCAGCTTCCTGGCGCTGGACGGCAACCCGTCGGCATTCTCGGCCGCCGCCGCACGAGCCGCGGCCGCGCCGGAGGTCGACGCCGTCGCCGCCCGATTGCGCTCGCTGTTCACGGGGGCGGGCCACCCCGCCCACATCCCGGCCCGGATCCAGGATCCGTACGGACTGCGGGTCTATCCGGTCGCCCAGGCGAGTGTGGTGGCCACCCTCAATTCGATTGTCGGGCAACTGGAACGGACGCTGAACACGGCCCAGGAGAACCCGTTGTTCGACATCGACGGCGATCAGGTGGTCCACCACGGTGCTTTCTACCAGGCGGCCCTGTCACTGGAACTCGACGGAACGACGCTGGCGATGGCGCTGACCGCGCCCATCACGCATTCCCGGATCCGCATGCTCAACGACCCGGAGACCAACGGCCGCAACCCTTTCCTCGCTTCGGCCGAGGACGGCTCCTCCGGCCTCATGATGGTGGAGTACGTCGCGGCAGGGGCGATCGCCGAGATCCGGGCCGCCGCGCAACCGGCATCGGTCGGCACGCTGGTGCTGTCCCGCGGGATGGAGGAGGACGCCACCTTCGCCTCCCAGAGCGCGCTGCAACTCGAACGATCGGTGGCCGCGTACCGGGTGCTGTTGTGCTGCGAACTCGTCGGGGCGGTCCGGTTGTTGCGGCAACGTGGTCTGCACCAGCATTTCGCCGGCGTCGCGGGCCAGGCGATGGCGCTCACGGCGGATCTGCCCTGGGATGACCGGGATCGGGATCTGCGGGGCGACCTCGCCGCCGCCGAAGCACTACTCGACGATCTCGGGCGACTGGTCGGCGACGCCGACCAGTTCAGCTGAGGCTGCCGGTCACCGTCTCCGCCGCGCGGACCAGAGAACCGTCGCGGGCCAGTCCGACGACGGCGTCGATCTCCGGGGCGAGGTACCGATCCGGCCCGCTGCCGTCCACCCTGCCGCGGACGGCGGCGATGACCGCAGCGGTCGCCGGGCCGGGTGGCAACGGCGCCCGCATATCGATTCCCCTTGCCGAGGTGAGGACTTCGATGGCCAGTACCCGGGTCAGCCCATCGATGGCCCTGCGCAGTTTGCGAGCCGCCGACCAGCCCATGGACACATGGTCCTCCTGCATGGCCGAGGATGGGATCGAGTCGACGCTCGCGGGCTGGGCCAGACGTTTGAGTTCGGCGACGATCGCGGCCTGGGTGTACTGCGCGATCATGTGCCCGCTGTCGACGCCCGGGTCTTCGGCCAGGAACGGATTGAGCCCGCGGTTGCGTGCCGCATCCAGGAAACGGTCGGTACGACGTTCACTGATGCTCGCCAGATCGGCGACGACGATGGCCAGGAAGTCCAGCACGTACGCCACGGGTGCGCCATGGAAGTTCCCGTTGGATTCCACGTTTCCGGCATCGGTGATGACGGGATTGTCGACGATGCTGGCCAGTTCCCAGTCGGCGACGTTGCGGGCGTGTGCGATGGTGTCGCGGGCGGCGCCCGCGACCTGCGGGGCGCACCGCAGCGAGTAGGCGTCCTGCACCAGCGGACAGTCCGGTCCACTGTGGCTCGCGACGATGGGCGACCCGCGCAGGATCCGGGTCATATTCGCCGCAGCGACGGCCTGACCGGGTTGGGGCCGCAGCGCCTGCAGATGCGCCGCGAAGACGCGATCGGAACCGAGCAGGCCCTCCACGCTCATCGCGGCGGCCACATCGGCGAGCACCAGCAGCCGATCGAGATCGGCCAGGGCCAGGACCAGTTGGCCGAGCATCCCATCGGTGCCGTTGATCAGGGCCAGCCCCTCCTTCTCGGCGAAGGTGATCGGCGTGAGGCCGTGTGCGGCCAAGGCGTCGGCAGCCGGTGTCAGTGTGCCGTCGGCGGTACGGACGTGCCCCTCGCCCATCACCGCGAGTGCGACATGGGACAGCGGGGCGAGATCACCCGAGCAGCCGAGGCTGCCGTACTCGTAGACCACCGGGGTCAGGCCCGCCGACAGTAGGCCCGCGTACGCCTGGGCCACCTCCGCCCGGACACCGGTGCGGCCGGTGGTCAGCGTCGCCAGGCGCAAGAGCATCATCGCCCGCACCACCTCGCGCTCGACTTCGGGCCCCGACCCCGCGGCATGTGAGCGAATCAGGCTGCGTTGGAGTTTGGTTCGCAACTCTGGCGGTATGTGCCTGGTGGCAAGCGCACCGAACCCGGTGGATATCCCGTATACCGGCGCGGGACTGTTCGCGAGCGCCTCGATCCGGGCCCTACTGGCCGTGAGGGCGGCGATCGCGTCCTCCGGGATGACCACCGCGGCGTTTCCACGCGCCACCCGGACGACGTCGTCAGCGCTGACCGGCCCTACCCCCACCACAACTGGACTCATTCGACGATTGTGCTACTAGCCTGGCTTCGGTGAGCGTTGCTTTGCGTGCGGGCATCCCGCCGTTCTATGTCATGGACGTCTGGCTGGCCGCTGCCGAGCGGCAGCGCACCCACGGAGATCTGGTCAATCTGTCCGCGGGGCAGCCCAGCGCGCAGGCCCCGGCACCGGTCCGGGCGGCCGCCGCCGCCGCCCTGGAGCATCACAACCTCGGCTACACCGTGGCCCTGGGCATTCCGGAGCTCCGCGAGGCCATCGCCGCGTCGTACCGCGACCGGCACGGTATCGACGTCGAGCCGGACGCCGTCGTCGTCACCACCGGCTCCACGGGCGGCTTCCTGCTGGCGTTCCTGGCGTGTTTCGACGTGGGTGCCCGGGTCGCGGTGACCAGCCCGGGCTATCCGTGTTACCGCAACATCCTCTCGGCGCTGGGCTGCGAGGTGGTCGAGGTGCCGTGCGGCCCGGACACCCGGTTCCAGCCGACGGTGGCCATGCTGGAGGCGCTGGACCCGCCGGTGCAGGGGCTGATCATCGCCAGCCCGGCCAACCCGACCGGGACCGTCATCGCCCCCGCCGAGCTGGCCGCGATCGCGACGTGGTGTGACGCCAACCGGGTGCAACTGGTCAGCGACGAGATCTACCACGGGCTGGTGTACCCGGGCGCTCCGGCCACCAGCTGCGCGTGGGAGACGTCACGCAATGCCATTGTGGTGAACAGTTTTTCGAAGTACTTCGCAATGACCGGCTGGCGGCTGGGTTGGCTACTGGTGCCCGAGCCGCTGCGCCGCGCCGTGGACCGTCTGACCGGGAACTTCTCCATCTGCCCACCCACCCTGCCGCAGCTGGCGGCGGTGGCCGCCTTCGACCCGGAGTCGCTGGCCACCGCCGACGCCCTGGTGGGCGAGTACACGGTGAACCGGGACCTGTTGTTGCGCGGGCTGCCCGAGATCGGTCTGGACCGGCTCGCACCGGCCGACGGGGCGTTCTACGTCTACGCCGACATCTCCCGGTACTCGGACGACTCCCTGGCGTTCTGCGCAAAGCTGTTGGCCGACACCGGGGTTGCCATCGCCCCCGGTGTTGACTTCGACACGGTGCACGGCGGCTCGTTCGTCCGGCTGTCCTTCGCCGGGGCCGCGGCCGAGATCACCGAGGCCCTGACACGGATGGGCTCCTGGCTACGCTGAACTTGTCGGTGCCCGCGCGTACAGTCGACGGCATGTTCGAAAGTTTGTTCGATATCGACATCCAGGTCGACACGGAGGCCGACGAGGCGACGCTGCGTGATGTGGTCGAGCGACTCGAACACCTCAAGGCCGCCGCGGCCGCGGCGCAGGCCCGCGCGACGGAAGCGTGGGCGACCAAACGCCATGCCGCGGAGGCGGCCGCAGGAGTGCCGAAGAAGAAGCGCGGGCGCGGGCTGGCCCACGAGGTGGCCCTCGCCCGCCGGGCCGCCCCCAAGCGCGGTGGCCAACATCTCGGGCTGGCCACCGCCTTGGTCCGGGAGATGCCGCACACCTTGGCGGCGCTGGAACGCGGGATGCTCACCGAGTGGCGCGCGACGTTGATCGTGCGGGAGTCGGCCTGCCTGTCCGTGGCGCATCGGCGGCAGCTGGATGCCGAACTGTGCAGCGACACTTCACGACTCGTGACCTGGGGCGACAAGCGGATCGCGGCCGAGGCCAAGAAGATCACCGTGCGTCTGGATGCGGCAGCCGTGGTCGAACGCCATGCGAAAGCGGCCGGGGACCGCGGCGTGTGGATCCGCCCCGCACCGGACACCATGACCTACCTGACGGTGTTGTTGCCCGTCGCGCAAGGAGTCTCGGTGTACGCGACGCTCAAGCGGGAAGCCGACACCACCTTCGACGGTCGTTCCCGCGGCCAGGTCATGGCGGATACAGTGGTCGAGCGCGTCACCGGCCGGCCGGCCGAGCAGCCCGTACCGGTGTCCCTGAATCTGGTGATGGCCGATACCACCCTGGCCGGTGACGATGACGAACCTGCCTGGCTGGACGGGTACGGTCCGGTGCCCGCCGGGTTCGCGTGCAAGATGGTCGGCGACGCCGCAGTCGACGAAGCCACCAAAGCCACGCTGAGCCGGCTCTACCGGCACCCCGAGAGCGGACAACTGGTCGCGATGGAATCGCGCTCGCGAATCTTCCCGAAAGGGCTGGCGGCCTTCATCGGACTGCGGGACCAGACGTGCCGCACCCCGTACTGCGATGCCCCGATCCGGCACCGGGATCACGCGCGACCGCACCGCGAGACCGGACGCACGAGCGCGCTCAACGGCTTGGGCGAGTGCGAGGCGTGCAACTACGCCAAGGAAGCACCGGGGTGGCGGGTACGCACCCGGGAGCGGGACGGCCGGCATGAGGCCGACTTCACCACTCCGACCGGTGCCACCTACCGATCCATCGCCCCACCGCTACCGGGGCCACCGATCCGAAGACGGATCAGCATCACCGAGGGCGGGCTCAGTGTCGACCTGGTCATGTTCGACGCTGCGTGACGTACCAGTCCAACAGCGCCGGGTCGTCGACCGCGCTGCGTTCCACCACACGTTCCGGATCGGCACCCTGGAACAGCTTTTTGATGGGCACCTCGAGTTTCTTGCCGGTGCGGGTGTGCGGGATGCCAGGCGCCACGATGATCTCGTCGGGCACATGGCGCGGGGACACCTGCGAACGGATGGTCTGCTTGACCTTGTCCACCAGCGCATCGTCGAGCTGCACCCCGTCGGCCAGCACCACGAACAACGGCATCCAGTATCCGCCGTCGGGCTGCTCGGCGCCGATCACCAGCGCCTCGGCGATCTCCGGCAGCCGTTCCACCGACTGGTAGATATCGGCACTGCCCATCCGGATCCCGTGCCGATTCAGCGTCGAATCGGATCGGCCGTGCACGATGATGCTGCCGCGATCGGTGATGGTGATCCAGTCCCCGTGCCGCCACACCCCGGGGAACATCTCGAAATAGGCTTCGCGGTACCGGGTTCCGTCCGGATCGTTCCAGAATGCCACCGGCATGGACGGCAGCGGTTTGGTGATGACGAGCTCACCCACCTCACCGCGCACCGGCTTGCCGGACTCGTCCCAGGCATCCAAGGCCACCCCCAGATAGGGCGCGGAGAGCTCCCCCGGCCACACCGGGACCGTCGGCACACCACCGATGAACGCCGACACCACATCGGTGCCGCCGCTGATGGAGGCGACCTGGACCTGCTCACCGACGTTGTCGCGCAACCACAACGCCGACGACGGTGGCAGCGACGAACCGGTGATTCCGACCGTCCTCAGCGCGGACAGATCATGATCGGCGCGGGGTACCGCGCCGGCCTTGGCACAGCCGAGGACATAGCCGGGGCTGGTACCCAGCACGGTGACCCCGAGCCGGGCGGTCAGCTCCCAGAGGGTGTCCGGTGCAGGGTAGGACGGACTGCCGTCGTAGCAGACGATGGTGGCGCCCACCAGCAGGCCTGCCACCTGGAAGTTCCACATCATCCAGCTCGGGCTGGTGAACCAGAAGAACGTGTCATCTGGCCCGATATCGCTCTGCAGGGCAACGGCTTTCAGATGCTCGACGAGCACGCCGCCGTGACCGTGGATGATTCCCTTCGGCAGTCCCGTGGTCCCCGAGGAGAACAGAATCCACAGCGGGTGGTCGAAGTCCACGGCGGTGGTGGTCAGGGCATCAGGGCCGGGCGCGCTGACCTCGGCCCAATCGAGGTAGTCAGCCGGGGTGGGTGCCAGCCGGGACACCGAAACGGTCGCCTTGAGGGTCGGCAGGCCGGCCCTCAGCTCGGCGACGTCGGCGCTCTTGTCGTGTGCTCTGCCGCCGAACCGGTAGCCGTCGGCGGTCACCAGCACCGCCGGTTCGAGCTGACCGAGCCGGTCCAGCGCCGCCTTGGCCGAGTAGTCCTGGCCGCAGGCACTCCAGACGGCACCGATACTGGCCGTCGCCAGGAACGCGATGACCGCTTCGGCAATATTGGGCAGATAGCCGACGACCCGGTCGCCGGGCCCCACCCCGAGGCCACGAAGGGTGGCCGCGAACGCGGCGGTGCGCCCGAGCAGCTCGGCCCAGGACAGTTCGGTGTCCGGCGCGTCCTCGCTGATGCACAGGATGGCCGGGCGGTCGGTGCGGGCCTGCCGGGCGATCTGATCGACGTAGTTCAGTACGGCGCCCGGGAACCATTGCGCCCCAGGCATATCACTGTTTGCCAGCACGTCACCGGGTATCTCACCCAGCTCGAAGTACCGCCACAGCGCACCCCAGAAGGCGGCGGGCTCGTCGACCGACCACCGCCACAGAGCCGGATAGTCGGCCGGCCGGCCGGCGAAACGCGCGAAGTCGGTGATCCGCGCCGCCTCGATACCGGCCGCCGTCGGCTCCCACTGGGGTTCGGTCATCGGGCGCTCCACCCGCCGTCCATCGTGTAGGACGCGCCCGTCACCATGCCCGCGTGCGGACCGGCCAACCACCCCACCAGCGCGGCCACCTCTTCGGGTTCGACCAGACGTTTGATGGCGCTCTCCTTCAACATGATCTGCTCCATGACCTGTTGCTCATCGATGCCGTGGGTGCGGGCCTGATCGGCGATCTGCTTGTCCACCAACGCCGTCCGCACATAGCCGGGGTTCACGCAGTTGCTGGTGACACCATGCTGCCCACCTTCCAGGGCGGTCACCTTGGACAGTCCCTCGAGCGCGTGCTTGGCCGTCACGTACGCGACCTTATATTCCGAGGCGCGCAACCCGTGCACCGACGACAGATTGATGATGCGACCGAACCCCTGGGCGTACATATGCGGCAGGGCGGCACGAACCAGCAGGAAGGGCACCTCGGTCATCAGGGTGAGCAGCATGCGGAAGGCCGCGGGCGGGAACTCGGCGATGGGCGCAACCTGCTGCACGCCCGCATTGTTCACCAGGATGTCGGCCTGCAACGTCAGGCTCTCCAGCGCGGCGACGTCGAGCAGATCCACCTGCCACGCCGTCCCACCGATCTCGTCGGCCAGTGCCGCAGCACCCTCGCCGTCCCGATCGGCGACGGTGACATGGGCGCCGCGTGCGGCGAGCTCGCGGGAGCAGGCCGCGCCGATACCACTCGCCCCGCCGGTGACCAGTGCCGTTCGACCGGACAGCTCACTCATGCACGCATCCCGGCGATCTCGCGCGCGTCGGCGTCGTCGAGGGTCCGCAGGTCGATACCGTTGGTCTCCCGGCTGTAGAGCACCGCGATCAACGTGATGCCGCACGCGGCGGCCAGGTAGATCGAGATCGGCACCGGCGAGTCGTAGAGCTCCAGCAGTTTCACCGCGATCAGCGGAGCGAGCGAGCCCGCCACGATGGAGGTCACCTGATAGCCCAGGGACACACCGGAATACCGCATCCGGGTCGGGAACATCTCGGCCATGATGGCCGGCTGCGGCGCGTACATGAGGGCGTGGATCATCAGGCCGAGCGTGATCGCCGCGGTGACGATCAGGTAGTTGCCGCTGTTCATCATCGGGAAGGCGAAGAAGCCCCACGTGCCACCCAGCACCGCGCCCACCATGTACACCGGGCGGCGGCCGAACCGGTCGGCCAGATGGCCCACCAAGGGCACCACGGCGAAGTGCACGGCGTGCGCGACCAGCAGGTACCACAGGATCGAACTGGTGTCCGCACCCACCGACACCTTCAGATAGGTGATGGAGAACGTGACGACCAGGTAGTACATGATGTTCTCGCCGAACCGCAGGCCCATCGCGGTGAACACGCCACGCGGGTAGCGCTTGAGCACCTCGACGACGCTGAACGAGGTGGCCTTGATGCGTTCGGCCTCCTCCTGCGCCTCCACGAATATCGGTGCATCGGTGACCTTGGTGCGGATGTAATAGCCGATCAGCACGACCACCGCCGACAGCCAGAACGCGACCCGCCAACCCCAGGCCAGGAACGCTGCGTCCGACAGTGTCGAGGTCAGCACCAGCAGCACGACGGTGGCAAGCATGTTGCCCACCGGCACGCCGGCCTGCGGCCAACTGGCCCAGAAGCCGCGGCTGCGGTCGGGACTGTGTTCGGCGACCAGCAGGATCGCCCCACCCCATTCACCGCCGACCGCGAAGCCCTGGATGAACCGCAGTGTCACCAGCAGAGCCGGCGCCCAGTAACCGATCTGCCCGAACGTGGGCAGGCAGCCCATCAGGAAGGTCGCGGCACCGACGAGCAGCAGGGAGAACTGCAGCAGTTTCTTGCGCCCGAACTTGTCGCCGTAATGGCCGAACACGATGCCGCCGAGTGGGCGGGCCACGAAGCCCACCGCATAGGTGGCGAAGGCCAGGAAGATCGCGTTGAGCTCGCTGGTCGTCTCGGCGAAGAAGACCTTGCTGAACACCAGCGTCGCCGCGGTGCCGTACAGGAAGAACTCGTACCACTCCACGACCGTGCCGGCCATGGATGCGGTCACGACGCGCTTCAGACCGGTCGTCGGGGCGGAATTGTGATCGGCAGCACACATAGGGGTGAGTATTCATGCACGTCACGATCGAAACAATGGTCAGATGCGCAGGACGCGTCTGCAAAACTGCAGATATGGGACTGCCGAGCGCCGATGATCTGTTGATCCTGCTGGCCGTCGGGCGGACCGGGCGCTACGTCACCGCGGCCGAACACCTCGGGATCAACCACACCACCATCTCGCGCCGCATCGCCGCCCTCGAGGAGGCGATCGGCGCCCGGGTCCTCACCCGCGTCGGCGGCAGCTGGGAACTCACCGACCGCGGGCGGGAGGTGCTCGCCGCCGCAGAAGCCGTCGAGACCGCGGTGCAGTCGTTGAGCGGCTCCCCCGGCCAGTCGCCCACGCTGGCCGGTGTCGTACGGATCTCGGCGACCGATGGCTTCAGCGCCTACATCGCCGCACCCGCGGCCGCCCAGGTCCAGCGCCACCATCCGAAAGTCGCCGTCGAGATCGTCGCCGCCACCCGGCGCGCCAGCCAACAACGTTCCGGCGTCGACATCGAGATCGTGGTCGGGGCGCCCACCGTGCGCCGGGCGCTCGCCATCCGGCTCGGCGACTACTGCCTGGGCCTCTACGGGTCGCGCGACTACCTCGCCGAACGCGGCACGCCGACCTCCGTCGACGAGGTCGTGGATCATCCGCTGGTCTACTTCATCGATTCGATGCTGCAGGTCGACGACCTCGATCTGGCCGCGAATTTCGCACCGGCCACCCAGGAGTCGATCTCGTCGACCAACGTCTTCGTCCACGTGGAGGCCACCCGTGCCGCCGCCGGCCTCGGCCTGTTGCCGTGTTTCATGGCCGACCGCTGGCCCGACCTCGTTCGTGTGCTCCCCGAAGCGGTTTCGCCGCGGCTGACCTACTGGCTCGTCACTCGGGCCGAGACCTTACGCAGGCCCGAGGTGTCCGCCGTGGTCGAGGCGATCCGCCGGCAGATGGCCGACCAGCACGACATCCTGCTCGGTGCGCCGTGAGCGAAACGCTTGTCGTTGCCCGCGTCACCTGATGCAGTGATGTCATGCCCTTCCTCGAATCCGGCGACACCCGCGCCTACTACCGGCATTGGGCCGCAAGCGATCCCCGCGCCGCCCTCGTCTTCCTGCACGGCTTCGGTGAGCACACCGGCCTGTACCACCGGTACGGTTTCACGCTGAATGCCGCCGGGATCGATCTGTGGGCGGTGGATCAGCGCGGTCACGGGCTCAGCCCGGGTCCGCGCGGGAACTTCGGCACGTTGGCCGACAGCTCGGCGCTGGGTGAGGAACTGACCGCGATCGTCGAGCGGAACCGGCCGGGCCTGCCGCTGATCGCGGCCGGGCACTCATTCGGTGCGGTGGTCACCCTGCTGCGGGTACTGGAGCAGCCCGACCGCTATCGCGCGGCGGTGGTCTCCGGTGCGCCGCTGATCCCCATCCCCGAATTGCTGGACACCGACTCCGAATTCGATCTCGACCCCAGCTGGCTGTCCGGCGACGCGTTCTACGTCGACTCATTGGAGAACGACCCGCTGGCATTCGTCGACGCCGATGGCGCACCGCTCGCCCGCGCCCTCGATGCGGCCTGGGACCGGTTCGGTACCGAACTGCCTGCGCTGGCGGTGCCGACCCTCGCGGTGCACGGCACCGCCGACCCCATCGCGCCGATCGGCCCGGTGCGGACCTATGCCGAACAGATCGGCCCGCTACGCCTCGCCGAGTTCGCCGGGGCACACCACGATGTGCTCAACGAGACCGTGCACCGCGAGGTGGCCGCCACGGTGATCGACTTCGTGGGGACGCATATCGACAACTGAGCGCGGCCGAGATGGCATCCTGTAGCGCGATGGCACTCGGATTGAGCAAGGGCGCGCAACGCACCCTGGTGAAGTTGTTGGCTGCGGCGGCGCTGATCGCCACTGTGCTCGGCGGATTCGCGGCGTGTCTGTTCACGCTCGGGATGCCCGGTAAGGAAGCCGAAGCCCCGAAAGCCGGCCCCGTCCTGAACGGCTCGTTCAAGGTCGAGATCGGCCCGATCGCCACCCCGGACGGCAAGCCGGTCGCGGGTACCGCGCGCACCGAGACATGGGTGGCACGATCCACCTGCCGTGAGGGCGGCCCCTGCGTGGCCACCGTGGCGATCATCGACCCGCGCAAGCCCGACGCTCCCGCGTCGGACAACCTGGTGTTCGACTATGTCGACGGCGACTGGCTGATGGTTCGCGAAGCACCCGACAAGTGCAAGGTCGGCGATGTCGAGGTCGACGCGCAGGGCTGGACGATCATCAAACTGAAGGCCCGCATCGACGGTTCCTTCGAAGGCGAGTACACCTGGGCCACCGCACCACCACTGTGCGCCAACAAACGCGCCATGGCCCTGGCCCCCACCCGCGGTGCGGACAACAGCACCCAGCCTCCGGATCCCGCGGCCGAGCCACCCCTCAAGACCGCGCCTGGCGCGGCATTGCGGGGCACCTACGTCTACACCCAGACCTACCCCCAGACCGGTGAGGTGTTCCCGGCACACACCTACAACGCGACGACGTTCTGCCTGCGCACCGGCGACCGCTGCATCTCCCTGATGACGAGCCCCGATACCCACAATCTGTTCGTGATGATCTACGGCGACGGCCATTTCACCGCCAACTTCCCCGATGGGGATGCGCACTGCACCGACAACATCGGCAAAGTGCGGCAGTCCTCGCGTGATGACCTGCCGTTGCCGCAGGGCCCGCAGGACCCGCTGCTGGGTCTGGTCGGAAAGTCGTATCAGGACTACACCGGCGACTGCCCGGCCAAGGTCGAGCTCGACGTCACGCTTTCGCGCACGGGAGATTAGACGGAGATGCGCATGCTCGCGCCACTACAGCCAGGTGTCTGAGGTGGTGGCGGTGAGGAACGCCTCCAGATCGTCGCGCCACTGCGCCGGGGTGTTCTTGTCCGGTTCTATCCCGGTGTACTCGCCGCGGTAGAACAGCAGCGGACGGGGCTTGATCGCCTGGGGTTCGGACATCGACTGCACCGCACCGAAGACCACGAAATGGTCCCCGCCGTCGTGCACCGAAGCCACCGTGCAGTCGATGTGCGCCAGCGTGCCGTCGAGCACCGGTGAACCCAGTTCGGAAGGCTTCCAGTCGATTCCGGCAAACTTGTCCGGGGCTTTCGAACCGAACTGGGCCGATACGTGCTGCTGGTTCTCGTGCAGCATGTTGACGCAGAACCGGCCGCTGGCCTCGATCGCCTGCCAGGCCCGCGACTGTTTGGTGGGACAGAACAGCACCAGCGGAGGATCCAGCGACAGTGCGGCGAAGGACTGGCAGGCGAAACCGATCGGCACGTCGTCGTGGACCGTGGTGATCACGGTGACGCCGGTACAGAACTGCCCCAGCACATGACGGAAGGTGCGCGGGTCGATCGGCTGAACGCCCATGGTTACTTGAAGCCGACGCTGAAGTCGTGGCCCCACAGGGAAACGGCGGTACTCTCCCGCGCCACCCAGTTTTCGTCTTCGACTTCGAGCCCTTCACAACCGAATTCGATGTCGAAGCCGCCCGGGGTCTTGATGTAGAAGGACAGCATCTTGTCGTTGATGTGCCGGCCCAGCGTCGCCGACATCTTGACCTTGCGGCGCAGCGCGCGATCCAGGCACAGGCCGACATCGTCGGAATTCTCCACCTCGACCATCAGGTGCACGATGCCGGTCGGGTTGGGCATCGGCATGAAGGCCAGCGCGTGGTGGCGCGGGTTGCAGCCGTAGAAGCGCAGCCAGATCGGGTCGCTGTCGGCGGGGCGGCCTGCCAGCTGCGGCGGCAGGCTCATCGAGTCCCGCAGCCGGAAGCCCAGCACGTCCTGGTAGAAAGCCTGCGCCGCAACGTCATCGTCACAGGTGAGCACGACGTGCCCGAGGCCCTGCTCGGCGGTGACGAACTTGTGGCCGTACGGGCTGACGAACCGGCGGCCCAGGTACTGGGCGCCGTGGAACGCCTCCAGCACATTCCCGGCCGGGTCGCTGAAACGGATCAATCCTTCGACCCGGCGCTCGGACTTCTCCTCACGAGTGCCTTCGGTGAAGGTGACCCCGGCCTTGGCCAGGGTCTCGCGCAGGCTCTGCAGCGCGGGCGCGTCGGCCACCTCCCAGCCGGAGATGAGCAGGCGGTCCTGGTCACCCGGCACGATCACCAGGCGGGCCGCAACCTCGTCCATCCGCAGGTAGAGCGCACCCGGGGTGGTGCCGTCACCCTCGACCATGCCGAGCACTTTCAGCGCGAACTCCCGCCACGCCGCGACATCGGTCGACTCGATACGCATGTACCCCAGCGACTTGATGCTCATGGTGCTGCCTTTCTAACCCGTCAGGAAATCGACGGTGAGCTTGTTGAACTCGTCGAACTTCTCCAGCTGCGCCCAGTGGCCGCACTGGCCGAAGACATGCAACTGCACCCGGGGAATCTGTTTGACCGCCACCAGCGCCCCGTCCAGTGGGTTGACCCGGTCCTCGCGTCCCCAGATCAGCAGTACCGGCTGACGCAGCTTGTACACATCGCGCCACATCATGCCGAGTTCGAAATCCGGGCCCGCGAAAGACTTTCCCATCGCTCTGGTGGCCGCCAGCGACTCGGGCGTGCTGGCGATCTGGAAGCGCTCCTCGACCAGCTCGGGGGTGATCAGACTCTGGTCGAACACCATGATGCGCAGGAACTTCTCGATGTTCTCCCGGGTCGGGTCCCCGGCGAAGCGGCCGAGCAGCTTCACGCCCTCGGTCGGATCCGGCGCGAACAGGTTCACGCTCAGCCCGCCCGGGCCCATCAGCACCAGTCGGCCGGCCCGCTTCGGGTTGTCCAGGGCGAATCGCACCGCGGTACCGCCGCCCAGTGAATTACCCACCAGCGCAGCACGTTCGATACCGAGATGGTCGAACAGATTGAGCAGCGCGGTGGCGCTGTAGCGGTTGTACTGCTCGTGTTCGGTGTGCTTGTCGGAATGACCGTAGCCGGGCTGGTCGACGGCCAGCACATGGAAGTGCTCGGCCAGCACCGGAATGTTCTTCGCGAAGTTCGACCAACTGGACGCGCCGGGTCCGCCGCCGTGCAGCAGCACGATGGTATCGGCCGACGGATCGCCCGCCTCGTGGTAGTGCAGCCGCATGTCCTCGCGGACCTGCGCGTACCGAGAGGTCGACGCGAAGGTGATTTCGGATACCGCAGTCATCAGACCATCGTGTCCGCGGGCGGCAGACCGAACTCGTTGTTACCGAAGATGAGGTAGGCGCGCTCGGGCTCGTTTGCGGCGTGCACCCGGCCGGCGTGCGCATCACGCCAGAACCGTTGCAGCGGAGCCCCCGTCACCAGGGCAGTGGCCCCGGCCGACTCGAAGAGCAGGTCGATCGAGGCGATCGAGCGCGCGGTGGCACGTACCTGATCGCGGCGAGCGCGGGCGCGCAACTCGAACGGGATCTCCTTGCCCGCCTGCAGAAGTGCGTACTCGTCACCGACATTGCCGATCAGCTGGCGCCAGGCGGCGTCGATATCGCTGGCGGCCTCGGCGATGCGGACCTTGGCGAACGGGTCGTCCTTGGACTTCTCACCGGCGAACGCGGCGCGCACCCGCTTGCCCTGATGCTCGACGTGCGCGGCGTACGCGCCGTAGGCCATACCCACGATCGGCGCGGAGATGGTGGTGGGGTGCATGGTGCCCCACGGCATCTTGTACACCGGCGCGGTGTTGTTCTCGTACCCGCCCGCGGTGCCGTCGTTCATCGCCTTGTAGGACAGGAAGCGGTGCGTGGGCACGAACACGTCCTTGACGACGACGGTGTTGCTGCCGGTGCCCTTCAGGCCGACGACATGCCACACATCGTCGATCGTGTACTCGGTGCGCGGGATCAGGAAGCTGCCGAAGTCGACCGGGCGGCCGTCCTTGATCACCGGGCCGCCGAGGAACGCCCAACTGGCGTGCTCGCTACCGGACGACCACTGCCAGGCGCCACTGACCAGGTAGCCGCCGTCGACGACGATGCCCGCACCCATCGGCGCGTAGGACGACGACACCCGAACCGACGGGTCGTCACCCCAGACCTCGTCCTGGGCCTTCTGGTCGAACAACGCCAGATGCCAGTTGTGCACACCGATGATCGAGCTGATCCAGCCGGTGGAGCCGCACGCGCTCGCCAGCCGCCGGACCGCCTCGTAGAAGTACGTCGGGTCGGCCTGCAGGCCACCCCACTGTTCGGGCTGCAGCAGCTTGAAGAAGCCGATTTCATCGAGTTCGTTGACCGTCTCGTACGGGACCTGGCGCTGGTCCTCGGCGAGTTGGGCCCGCTCGCGTAGCTTCGGCAGCAGATCATCGATGCCGGCGAGGACCGCCTGCACGTCACGCTGTTCAATGGACGTCACTGAATTGCCTCCTGGATCGAGATCCACCACTAGACAGAGATTAGAACACGTTACGATTTGTGTCGAGCAGGGCATTGATTCAGCGGCTGGACCTGCACAAGTTCGTTTTTGTAACATGTTCTAGTTATCGGGGTGAGGAGAGGGGTCCACTGTGGCGGATGAGCCGCGGAGCGGCGTGACGGATGAGCCGCTGGGCAGTCACGTGCTCGAACTGCAGGTGACCCGGGTCGTGGAGGAGACCGCGGATGCGCGGTCGCTGGTGTTCGCAGTGCCGGAAGGCAGCACGGTCCCGGCCGACCGCTTGCGGTACGCACCGGGCCAGTTCCTGACGTTGCGCGTCCCCAGCGACCGGACCGGGTCGGTGGCCCGCTGCTATTCGCTGTCGAGTTCGCCGTTCACCGGTGACGAGCTGACCGTCACGGTGAAGCGCACCGCGCAGGGGTACGCATCGAACTGGTTGTGCGACAACGCCCATGCCGGTATGCGGATGCACGTGCTGGCCCCGTCGGGCACCTTCGTCCCCAAGACCCTGGACACCGATTTCCTGCTGCTGGCGGCCGGCAGCGGTATCACCCCGATGCTGGCGATCTGCAAATCGGCACTGTCGGAAGGCGCCGGCCGGGTGGTGCTGGTGTACGCCAACCGCGACGAGAACTCGGTCATCTTCGGTGCCACGCTGCGTGAGCTGTCCGCCAAATATCCGGATCGGCTGACGGTGATCCACTGGCTGGAGACGGTGCAAGGCCTGCCCAGCGCCACGACTCTGGCCGGACTGGTGGGCCCGTACGCCGGGCACGACGCCTTCATCTGTGGGCCGGGACCCTTCATGACCGCCGCCGAGGAAGCCCTCAAGGCCGCGGGCGCCGACCGCATTCACATCGAGGTGTTCAAGTCATTGGACTCCGACCCGTTCGCACGCGTCGTGCTCGACGTGGGAGATTCCGACAGCAGCGATGAAGGTCCGGCCACCGCGGTGGTGACCCTGGACGGCACCACCCACGAGGTGGCCTGGCCGCGCCGGGCAAAGCTGCTCGACGTGCTGCTCGACAAGGGGCTGGATGCCCCGTTCTCCTGCCGGGAGGGCCACTGCGGGGCCTGCGCGGTGGTCAAGAAATCCGGTGACGTCGAGATGCAGATCAACGACGTGCTGGAACCGTCCGATCTGGCGGAAGGGCTGATCCTGGCGTGCCAGGCGCTGCCCACCTCGGATTCCGTGGAAGTCACCTACGACGAATAGCGCCCGGGCTAACATCTGCCGGACCGACCACAGGGAGTTTGCCGTGAAGAAGTTCGCAGGAGTGCTCGCGGCCGCGTGTTCGGTCGCCGCGCTCAACAGTCCGGTGGCCGCCGCCGGGGTGAACACCGCGACGACGTCCATACCGACACCCAACGGCACCGTCGAGATGCACGTCACCGCCAACTGCGCGGGCGGCGAGGGCCGGTGCTTCTTCAACACCCAGGTCAACCTGCTGACGCCGGACGGCCCCGTCGGACTGCCCGGGGACACCTGGGCCCGGCAGACCGTCACGGTCCGCAGCACCGACCGCGACGTCTATCAGAACGCCTGGTACAGCGCCCCGGCCGGCATGCCGCGGGAACTCAAGGGCGCCAACCACGACAACGTGCTGTCCAAGGCCTACAAGTCGATCACCGACTATCAGATCTCGGTGACCTACTTCGGCGGTGGCCCGATGGAGCGTTTCGCGGTCGACGGCGACTCGGTACAAACCGACTGGCGCACCGGCCAGCCCAACCTGAAAGCCGGATTCATCGTGTGCTCGGACATCCAGGTGGTATTCGGCGGGGTGAATGTGACCACCCCGAGCGCCTGCGCGCAGACCACCTTCAGCTGACCGGTTCCGACGTGAGATGCCGGGCCACCAGACGGCGCCAGCGCCACTGCCGATAGGCGAACAGTCCCCGCGCGACACGCACCATCACCGGGGTGAGTGCACCCGCATCGATGTCCACGGTATCGCTGTAGCGGCAACGGTTTTCCGAGAGAGGCTCGACGTGCAGGGTGTGATTCCAGGCCTTGAGCACTCCGCCGTACTCGTGGGTGGTGATGGTGCGGGTGGCCTCGTCGGCGCCCAGGATCTCCAAGGTATGTCGGTAGGCGGGAAAGAGGTGGAAGACGAACAGCCACCCCGATCCGCGCTCGCCCACGCGTAGCGGCGCGCTGCGCCCGGCCAGCGCCGGCATGCCGAACAGCCCACGGCACACGTAGAGGAACGTCACCGGATAGTGCATGGCCCGCCAGACCTCATCGGCATCGGTGGGCAGAATGGTCTCGACGTGTACTCGCTGCATGACTTCCATTCTCCGAAGGCCTTGCCGCGGCTGACTACTCGCTTTTCACCCGGAGGTGATGATGACCCCGACCGACCGGTTCCGGTCGCGTAAGCAGCCGAGACAAGCCCGTTCGATAGAGACCCGGCAGCGGGTGCTGGATGCAGCTGCTCATGTTTTCAGTACCCACGGATACGCCGCGGGGACCACGAATCGCATTGCGGCCGCCGCCGAGATGTCCATCGGATCGCTGTATCAGTACTTCCCCAACAAGGATGCGATTCTGTCGGCGCTCACCGATGCGCATCTCGATGCCGGAACGGCGCTGGTGGCGCAGCGCGCGTCAGCCGGGCTGCCCGCCGGTTTGGCGGACACGCTGCGGCTGTTCGTCCGGGCCACCATCGACAACCACCGGGACAACCCGGCGTTGCACCGGGTGTTGTTCGAGGAGGCACCGCGCTCGCCCACTCTGCTGGCCCGCCTGCGCGAGGCCGAGCAGCGCGCGGTGGCGGTCACCGCCGAGCTGCTGCGCACCCATCCGGAGATGACCGCCGCCGACCCGGTTCTCGCCGCCCGGATCACGGTGGCAACCATCGAGTCGCTGGTGCACCGGCTCATCACGGCACCGGTCGACGCCCAGCAGCTCGAGGACGCGATCGTCGAGATGCTGGCGGGCTACCTAGCGCGGCAGACCGAGCAGGCGCTCCCCGGCCAGGGTGAGCAGGATCTGCTCGGTGCCGCCGGCGATGGACAGGCACCGGGTGTTCAGGAAGTACCGAACATCCGCGGAATCGACGATGCCCGCACCGTCCAGGCAATCCATCACGGCCTCTGAAAGGCCTTGGCGGTAGCGCACACCGATGAGTTTGCGCACACTCGACGGCGCCCCGGGATCGTGTCCGCCGACCGCCAGCCGGGCGATCAGCTGGTCCAGCAGCGAACCCACCTGCGCGGCGACGATCAACGTGCCGAGTCGATCGGCCTCGGCACCGTCGAGCTCGCGGCCGTCCAGGACGTCCAGCAGATGTTCCATCCCCTTGTCCAGCGCGCCGCCGGTGGCGATGGCGACCCGCTCGTTGGCCAGCGTGGTGCGGGCCAGCGGCCAGCCACCGTCGACCTCCCCGATGACCTGCTCGTCGGGGACGAACAGATCATCGAAGAACACCTCGTTGAACAGCGCATCCCCGGTGATCTCACGCAGCGGGCGGATATCGATACCGGGGGCGTCCATCTCCACCAGGAAATAGGTGATGCCTTTGTGCTTGGGCACATCGGGATTCGTTCTCGCCAGGCAGATACCCCAGTTGGAGCGGTGTGCGTTGGAGGTCCATACCTTCTGCCCGGTGAGCAGCCAACCGCCCTCGGTACGAACGGCTTTGGTGCGCAACGCGGCCAGGTCCGAGCCGGCACCCGGCTCGGAGAACAGCTGGCACCAGTAGATATCCCCGGTCAGCGTGCCGGGGATGAACTTCTCGATTTGTTCGGGTGTACCCGCGGACAGGATCGTCGGCGCGGCCCACCAGCCGATGGAGATGTCGGGCCGCGCCACGTGCGCCGCGGCGAGTTCCTGATCGATCACCAATTGTTCTGCGGGCGTGGCATTGCGGCCGTAGGGCTTGGGCCAGTGTGGCGCCAGCAGACCGGACTCGGCCAGCGCGCGCTGCCGCTGCTCTTCCGGCAGCGCGGCGATATCTGCCGCAGCGGCGGCGATCTCGGCGCGCACGGCCTCGGCTTCGGCGACGTCCACATGCAGCTGGCGACGCACCCCGGCCCGGGTCAGCTCGGCGATACGCCGCAGCCAGCGCGACCGGCCGCCGAGGAACTGCGACAGTGAATAAGCCCGACGCAGGTACAGGTGTGCGTCGTGCTCCCAGGTGATCCCGATACCGCCCAGCACCTGGATGCAGTCCCGCGCGTTCTCCTTGGCGGCGTCGATTCCCACTGCCGCAGCCACCGCGGCGGCGATGGACAACTGCTCGGGATCGGACCCGTCCGATGCCGCGGCCGCAGCGTCGTCCGCCGCCACCGCCACCTGCTGGCTGCGCAGCAACATCTCGGCGCACATGTGTTTGACGGCCTGGAAGCTGCCGATCGGCTTGCCGAACTGCTCACGCACCTTGGCGTACTCGGTGGCGGTGTTCAACAGCCAGCGGGCGGTGCCCGCGGCCTCGGCGGCCAGGACGGTGGCCACCAGATCCTCGACCCGGCGGGCCGGGGCGGACAGCACCTGAGCCGGCACCGAGGTCAGCGTGACTCGCGCCAGCGGCCGGGAGAAGTCGGTGGCCTCCAGGTCTTCGATGGTCACCCCGTCGGCAGCAGCGTCCACCAGGATCCACTCACCGCCGGTGTCGTCCCCCGAGTCGCTGCGCTCCTGCCCCCTGGCGGGCAGCACCAGCACACCCGACGGATCGGCGCCGAGCACCCATTTGGCCGAACCGGATGCCGTCCCGGCGGAGAGCGTGATGTCGGATTCCAGTGCCAGGCCCGCACTGCGCTCGCCGGCCGCCAGCGCCTCCAGCACCTCCGGGTCATCGACGACCAACGTGGCCAGCGCCGTGGTGGCGACCGGTCCGGGCACCAGGGCGGCGGCCGCCTCGTCGATCATGCCCAGCAGATCCTCGATGGTGCTCCCCGCGCCGCCGTGCTCTTCCGGGACCGCGACACCGAACGCCCCTAGTTGCGCGAAACCGTCGTACGGGGCCCGCCAGGCGTCGGGGTCACCGAGCTCCACATCACGCACCGCGGTGATCGAATTCGAGCCGGCGGCCCAGCTCCGCACCAGTTCTCGGGCGGCAAACCGGTCCGACGTGTCGTTCTTCGGCGCCTTCACGGACACGGGCAACTCCTCGCCATTGGGTGAGAAGGCCACGCTTCCCACTAGAACGTGTTCTAATAGTGCCAGCGTTCGAACGTCAAGTCGACCGCCATCACGGCAGGACACGACTGTTGCGACCGCTCGATGTCGGCTTGTCCAAGGTGCTCGGAGGTGGGAAATTAGCTGTCGGCATGCGTATCTTTCTGATGAAGAACGCCGTACGAAGGAGCACTCCACCCAATGTCGTCACCAGCACAGCCCGGAACGGGTTCTGACTCACCACGTCAGGTGACGACGGTGGCCGTCCTCGCCGAATCCGAACTGGGGTCAGAAGCACAGCGCGAGCGCCGCAAGCGCATCCTGGACGCCACCCTCGCCATCGCCTCCAAGGGCGGCTACGAGGCAGTACAGATGCGTGCGGTCGCCGAACGCGCCGATGTCGCCGTCGGCACCCTGTACCGCTACTTCCCGTCCAAGGTGCATCTGCTGGTCTCGGCGCTGGGCCGTGAGTTCGAGCGGATCGACGCCAAGACCGACCGGGCCTCGCTCACCGGCGGCACCCCGTACCAGCGGCTGAACATGATGGTCGGCCGGCTCAACCGGTCCATGCAGCGCAACCCACTGCTCACCGAGGCCATGACGCGGGCCTTCGTTTTCGCCGACGCCTCCGCGGCGGGTGAAGTCGATCACGTCGGCAAGCTGATGGATTCGATGTTCGCCCGCGCGATGAGCGACGGCGAACCGACCGAAGACCAGTACCACATCGCGCGCGTGATCTCCGATGTGTGGCTGTCGAATCTGCTGGCGTGGCTGACCCGGCGGGCCTCGGCCACCGACGTCAGCAAACGCCTCGACTTGGCGGTCCGGTTGCTCATCGGCGACGGGGATCAGCCTAAGGTGTGACGGGAGCGAGCGAAGCGACGGAGGTGTGGTCCAGGGTGGATGATCTGCGGCACGCGCTGACTGCCATCGCCGAGACCCCCCGCCTCCTGGTCACCTCCGATTTCGACGGGACCCTCGCGCCGATCGTCAACAATCCGGCCGACGCGCGAGCCCTGCCCGCCGCCGCCGAAGCTCTGGTGGCGCTGTCCGCATTGCCCGATACCACCGCCGCGCTGATCTCCGGGCGCGCCCGCAGTGTGCTGCGCGAGCTGTCCGGGATGCCCGACACCGTCGCGCTGATCGGCAGCCACGGCGCCGAGTTCGACACCGGTTTCGTGCGCACCATAGACACCGAGCTGCTGGACACGATGATCGCGACCCTGCGCGGTATCGCCGCCGGACGACCGGGAGTGACCGTCGAGACCAAACCGGCCAGTGTCGCCCTGCACGTGCGCAACGCCGTTGCCGCCGAAGCCGATTCCGCGCTGGCCGAAGCCCGCGCGGCCGCCCAGTCCTGGGATGCGCACCTCACCGCGGGCAAGGCGGTGCTGGAGTTCGCGGTGATCGTCACCGACAAGGGCGAGGCCGTCGACACACTGCGCAGCACGCACGACGCGACCGCGGTGGTCTTCCTCGGTGACGATGTGACCGACGAGAAGGCGTTCGCGCGGATGCGGGACTCCGATGTCGCGGTGAAGGTGGGACCGGGCGAGACCCTGGCCCGCTACCGCGTGGACACGCCGGCGGATGTGGCCGAGGTGCTGCAGTTCCTCGTGGCGGCGCGCCGCTGATCAGGAGCTTCCTGGTCAGGACGGGGGCCCCGCGGTGCGACCGCGGATCAGCTCGGTCGCCAGCATGTCGATGACGGGCAACCCGGAGCGCGGCGGGTTGTGCAGCAGCCGGCCGGCCCGTCGGCCCTTCTCCATACTCGGCTGGACCACCGTCGTCAGACCCCGTCGCAGCGCCTCGGGCACTCCGTCGAACCCGGTCACCGTCATCTGCCCGGGCACATAGATCCCGCGCGCCCGAAGGGAATCCATCGCGGAGAGCGCCAACACGTCCGCGGTGCACACCAGCGCCGTGATGCGCGGGTTGCGCGCCAGCGCGACATCGGCGGCCAACCCGCCCGAGCTGGGCCCGTGGTCGTAGCTTTCGACCACCGTCACCGATGCCGGGTCCAGCCCGGCCGCGGCCATCGCGTCGAACAGTCCGTGCGCACGTTCGCGCTGCACATGGAAATGCGGGGTGTTCAACCGGTCCCGCTCGGCGACGGCCGGGGCCGGGTCCGGATGCGGCCAGTCCCGGCCCAACCGCATGGTGAGTAACCCGATCTCGCGGTGCCCAAGGCCCACAACATGTTCGGCGAGCTGACGCATGGCCGCCCGATCGTCGATGCACACCCGGGAACTGCCCGGCACATCCTTGGGCTGATCGACGACGACGACCGGAAGATGACGCTGCAACACCACCGGCAGGTAGGGGTCGTCGTCAGAGGCCGAATAGATGACGAAGCCGTCCACGCCGGCCGACAGCACCGCCGCCGAGCCGTCTGCCACGCTGCGGTTGGGGCCCGCCGCCACGAGCAACAGACCCTGCCCGGCCTCTTCACATGACTCGGCAAGCCCGGCAACGAAATCCAGCGCCGCCGGATCGCTGAACGAATAGTCGAGCGGTTCGGTGAGCATCAAACCGACGGCGCCCGCCTTGCGGGTGCGCAGCGATCGCGCCACCGGATCCGGTCCCGGGTAACCCATTTCCTTGGCCGCAGCCAGCACACGCTCGCGCAGTTCCGTCGAAAGCTGATCGGGACGGTTGTACGCGTTGGAGATCGTCGTCCGCGAAACCTTGAGTTCAGCGGCCAATGAGGCCAGTGTCGCCCGTCGCCTGGGCGCCGGACTTCTGGACATGCTCTCCGAGGTTAGTGGACGTCGGTGCCGACGGCGCCGTGTGGCGGCGCGATTCGCCGATCCGTTCCGGTGCGTTGCGCGATTGCCCACACCACCAACCAGATTCCGCTGACGATCGTGACGATGACGAAACTCGGTGGAACGTTGAACATCGCCGACAGCGCGAGGCCGGTCCACACCGAGACCACCGCCAGCAGGGTGGAGACCAACATCGCCAGCCCGGGCCGCGCGACCAGCATGATCGCCGTGGCGGCCGGGGTGACCACCAAGGCGAACAGCAGCAGGGTCCCGACGGCCTGCACCGCCATCGTCACCGCGAGCCCGAGCAGCGCCATGAACACGACCGACAGCACCCGGACGGGAACCCCCTTGGCCTCGGCGACCTCGGCATTGATCGACGCGAACAACAACGGCCGGTAGACGAATGCGATCACCGCGGCCAGCACCGCGACGGCCACCCCGAACGACATGAGCTGCTCATGGGTCACCGCGAGCAGGTTGCCGAACAGCACGTTGGTGACGGTGCTGCTGCTCTTGGTGGCCTGTGAACTGAAGAACAGGCCGAGCCCGGTCGCCGCCGCCAGCACGGTCCCGGTCGCCACCTCCCGTTCGTCGGCGCGCTTGCCCAGGGCCCCGATCACCAGGGCCCCACCGACGCAGAACACCGCGAGGCCCACCGTGACGGGCAGCCCGAGCAATACCGCACCCGTCGCGCCGGGAAAGCCGATATGCGCCAGCGCATGCGCCGCGAACGCGCTGTTGCGCACCACGATGAAGTAGCCGATCAACCCGGCGGCCAGGGCCACCAGCGTGCCGCCCAGCAGCGCGTTGCGCATGAAGGCCGACGTCAGGATCTGCCACCAGTTGTCCTGATAGCCCAGGGCCAGCACTGTGGTGTGCATCAGATGCTCCGCACGTACATGTCGCCCTGCGGGGTGTGCGCCACCTGAACCGAGGTGCCGTACAGGTGGCTCAGCAGGTCCGCGTCGACCACTTCGTCGGTGGTGTCGAAATGCGCGTGACCGTCCAGCAGGTAGATCGCGCCGTCGAGCACGGCCAGCAGCGGGTTCAGATCGTGGGCGACCACGAGGATCGTCACGCCGAGCTCCTCACGGATCTTGGCCAGCAGCCGGACGATATCCCGCTGATTGCGCACGTCCAGGGCGGTCAGTGGCTCATCGAGGATGAGCAGCTGAGGTTCGGCGACCAGCGCCTCGGCGATGGCGATGCGCTGACGCTGTCCACCGGACAACTGGGACAGTCTGCGGTGGGCGAAGTCGGTGGCATCGACGGCGGCGAGTACCTCGGCGACCCGCGCCCGCTCCGCGGCGCTGGCCCGGCCGAATCCCCACCGGTTCCCGGTCAGTCCGAGCAGGACCGCGTCGCAGGCCCGGATGGCGTTACCCGCGGCGACCGCATAGTTCTGCGGGACGTAGCCGATCAGTCCGGTGGCGGCGCCTGGTGGTCTGCCGAGCACCCGGATGGTGCCCGAACTCACCGGGATGGTGCCGAGCACGGCGTGCAGCAGGGTGGTCTTGCCGGATCCGCTCGGGCCGATGACGGCGACGATCCCGCCGGCCGGCACATCGAAGGTGCCCTCCGACCAGATCAGCCGGCCGCCGCGGACGACGCTGACATCCTCGAAGGACAGGGCGGGGGCGGCGGGCCCAGGTCTGGACGCGTCAGAGTCAGACACCGAGGGCCTTGGCGAGGGCGGTGAGTTGGTCCACCTGCCAAGCCTCGAACGATTTGGCTCCCGGCGCCACCGTTTCGGTCACGTTCACCACGGGGATGCCTGCCTTCTGCGCCGCATCGCGAAGCTGCTCGGGGACGGATCCCTCGGTTTGGGTGTTGTAGATGAGCACATCGACACCCTTGGCATTCAACAGCTTGAGGAAGGCGTCCAGGTCGGCCGGGGAGGGATCCGTCTCGTTGTTCGCCGCGGCCTGGTAGCCGGCCGGGGTCTTGTTCTGCAAGCCGACGGCAGCGGCCAGGTAGTCGAACACTCCCTCGGTCGCGGCATACGTCTTACCGGCCGCCCCGGTCTTGATCTTGGCGATCGTGTCGGTATAGGGCTGCATCGAGGTGGTGAATGCGCTGCGCCGGTCGGCGAAGTAATCCTTCGCCGCCGGGGCGAGTTCGCCAAGCTTGGCGGTCACCGCATCCGCGACGGCCGTGACCGTCGCGGGGTTGTACCAGACGTGCGGGTTGACCTCGCCGTGGTCGTGATCGTGATCGCCAGCCGTGCCGTGATCCTCGTGCGGCTCCTCGCCGCCGGTTTCGGCGGCGTTGATCACCGGCGCGTTCGGTGCCGAGCTCGCGGCCAACTTGCTGGCCCATTCGTCGTAGTGCGCGCCGTTGACCACGATCAGCTTGGCGCCCTGGAACGTCGCGGCATCGGCAGGCGACGGCTCGTAGTCGTGGGGGTCCACCGAGGAGCTGGCCAGCAAGGTCTTGACGCGGGCGCAGCTGCCGCCGAGCTGCGACACGATATCGCCCCACTGGTCGACGCTGACCACGACGTCGACCGGGGTGGTGGGGCAGTCACCGGCGACCGTCGTCGACGTGGCGGTGGTGGTTTCACCTGAGCAGGCGGCCAGGGCGAACGGGGTGGCGAGCAGAACACCGGCTGCCAGGGCGCGGAGGGTCTTCGTGGCGGTCATGTCGATAACGATAACCGTTTGCATTAAGTCCCGCGCACCGGGATCCTGTTTTCTTGAACATCATTTTCATTAAGGAGAGCCATGCCATCCGACGTGCTGCTGCCGGTGACGGTGCTGTCCGGTTTCCTCGGCGCCGGAAAGACCACCCTGCTCAACCACATCCTGGCCAACCGGGACGGCCGACGGGTCGCCGTCATCGTCAACGATATGAGCGAGATCAACATCGATGCCGCGCTGATCGCCGGCCAGGGCCACCTCGACCGCGCCGATGCCAGGGGTTCGGAGATGGGCTCTGCGATCCGGACCGAGGAGAAGCTCGTCGAGCTCACCAACGGCTGTATCTGCTGCACGCTGCGCGAGGACCTGGTGGAAGCCGTCGGCACCCTCGCCCGGCAGGGCCGCTTCGACCAGCTGGTGATCGAATCCACCGGGATCTCCGAACCGATGCCCGTCGCGGCGACCTTCGAGTGGCAGTTCGAGGACGGTTTCCGTCTCGGCGAGCTGGCCCGTCTCGACACCATGGTGACCGTCGTGGACGCGTCGACGTTCCTGACCGAGCTGGCCCGCGGACAGGCGCTGGCGGAACGGGATATGAGCGCAGGTGACGGCGACGCCCGCAACATCGCCGACCTGCTGGTCGACCAGGTCGAGTTCGCCGACGTGCTGTTGCTCAACAAGACCGACCTGGTGTCGGCCGCCCGGCTCGGTGCGGTCGAGACACTCCTGCGCCGACTCAACCCGTCGGCGAAACTGATCCGCGCCGACCACGGCGTGGTCGACCTGGACGAGGTGCTCGACACCGGACTGTTCGACCCGGTCGCCGCCGCGACCGCACCCGGCTGGGACGAGGAGATCGCCGACGGCCACACCCCCGAGACCGAGGAGTACGGCATCGCCTCGATGACCTTCCGCGCCGATCGGCCGTTCCACCCCCAACGACTGGCGTCGGCGCTCGAGCAGATGCGGGGACTGTTGCGCAGCAAGGGTTTCTGCTGGATCGCCAGCCGTCCCGCGATCGCCGCCATCTGGTCGCAGGCCGGCCCGAATCTGGTGATCGAGCCGGCGCAGTACTGGTCGTCCACGGAGATCGCCCCGGGGCAGGAGATCGTGTTCATCGGCGTGCGCATCGACCGGGACCGGATCGACGCGCTGCTACGCGAGGCGCTGCTCACTGACGCCGAACTGAGCCTCGGCGAAGACCACTGGACCGGGTTTCCCGACCCGCTGCCGGCCTGGGGTGTCACCCACACGCATTGAGGACGTCGGTCAGTCCCCGGTCTGGACCGGCAGCGCCGGATCGGCACTCCACTGCGACCAGGACCCGGGGAACAATGCCGCGTCCACACCCGCGGCCGTCAATGCCGCCACCAGGACCGCGGCCGTGACGCCGGAGCCGCAGTACGCCCCGACGGGTCCCGCGAATTCGGGGAGCGCGTCCAGCGCGAAGGTGCCGTCGGCGGCCAGCACCGCCGTGCTCGGCACGTTGCGTGCGCCGGGGATGTGCCCAGCCACCGGGTCCACCGGTTCGGTCTCACCGCGGAACCGTTCCGGAGCGCGGGCATCAAGCAGCACCGGGGCCTCGGCGGCTTGTTCGGCGGTCAGGGTCGCAAGGGCGCCGGCGTACAGATCGTCATGCGCGACGGTCACATCGCCCGGCTCGGCGCTCGATGGGCCGGTCGCCAGGTCGCCGCGCCACGCGGCCAGGCCCCCGTCGAGGATGCGCACGTCGCCGATCCCGGCTGCGGTCAACACCCACCAGGCCCGGGCCGAACCCGCGCGGTTCCAGTCGTCGTAGACCACCACCGGCACGCCGGCACGCACGCCCCACCGGCGCGCCGCGGCCTGCACGGCCGCGCCGGAGGGCAGCGGGTGCCTGCCGCGGCCGCTCACCCGGTGGTCGGACAACTCGTCCTCAAGCGATACGTAGACCGCGCCAGGCAGGTGGCCCCGCTCGAAGGCCGCCCGGCCGTCGGGCTCGGCCAACTGCCAGCGCACGTCCAGAATCGCCACGGGGGAACCTGATTCAACCCTTTCGGCTAGTTCTGCCGCCGATATCAGAACCTGCGCACGCGTGCTCATCCGACCAGCCTAGGCTGCGATGGTGACCGATCACGCGTTCAGCGATACCGACCGCCAGGCCGTGTACCGGGCCATTGCCGAGCGCCGCGATATGCGCCGGTTCGTCCCGGGCGCGGAGGTTCCCGCCGACGTGCTGGCACGCCTGCTCGCGGCCGCCCATTCCGCGCCCAGCGTCGGGTTGATGCAGCCGTGGCGGTTCATCCGGATCACCGATCCGGCCCTGCGCGTACAGATGCACGACCTGGTGGACGAGGAGCGCCGGGCGACGGCGGCCGCGTTGGGCACCCGCAGCGAGGAGTTCCTCGAGCTCAAGGTCGAGGGCATCCTGGAGTGCGCCGAGCTGTTCGTGGTGGCCCTCGGCGAGGGCAGACAGGCGCACGTCTTCGGTCGCCGCACCATGCCGCATATGGACCTGGCCTCGGTGTCCTGCGCGATCCAGAATCTGTGGCTCGCCGCGCGCGCCGAAGGGCTGGGCATGGGCTGGGTGTCCCTCTTCGACCCGGCCCGGCTGGCCGCCTTGCTGAACATGCCGGCCGATGCCGAGCCGGTGGCCATCCTCTGCCTGGGTCCGGTTCCGGACTTCCCGCCGCGGCCCGCCCTGGAGATCGACAACTGGGCCTTCGGGCGCCCGCTGCCCGAGTTCGTCTCGGAGAACTGTTGGCCGCGTGCGGAGTTGCCGGCCATGAGCGAGGCTGGCGGAGCGAATCGACAGCCATGAGCGTAAGAGTCGACCTCAACGCCGACCTCGGTGAAGGTTTCGGAATATGGCGCCTCGGCGATGACGACGCCATGCTCGACATCGTCACGAGCGCGAACGTGGCCTGCGGCTTCCACGCCGGTGACCCCGCCGGCATGGTGCGCACCTGCCGGGCCGCCGTCGAGCGTGGCGTGCGCATCGGTGCCCAGGTGAGCTATCTCGACCTGGCCGGATTCGGGCGCCGGTTCATCGATGCCGAGCCCGAGGACCTGCGGGCCGACGTCATCTACCAGATCGGCGCACTACAGGCCATCGCCCAGAGTGCAGGGTCGTCGGTGTCCTATGTGAAACCCCATGGCGCACTCTATAACTCGATCGTCACCCACCGAGACCAGGCCATGGCCGTGGCCGCGGCGGTGCATGCCGTCGATCCCGCGCTGCCGGTACTCGGCCTGGCCGGTTCGGCGTTCTTCGAAGCGGCCACCGAACTCGGCCTGCGCACCGTGGCCGAGGCGTTCGCCGACCGGGCATATCGCGCCGACGGTCAGCTGGTATCGCGCCGCCAGCCCGATGCGGTGCTCCACGACCCGGAGCGGATCGCCGAGCGGGTGACCTCGATGGTGCGACACGGCCAGGTGACCGCGATCGACGGATCGACCGTCGCCGTCACCGTGGAATCCGTCTGCGTACACGGTGATTCACCGGATGCGGTGCGGATCGCGCACGCCGTACGGTCCCGCCTGGAGGCCGAGGGGGCCACTCTCGCGGCGTTCACCGGTTAGGGCAGCAACGCCATCTCGCGGGCGTTCTTGATGGCCGTGGCGACCTGTCGCTGCTGCTGCGGCGTTAGCCCCGTCACCCGGCGCGACCGGATCTTGCCGCGTTCGGAGAGGAAGGTGCGCAGCACGGTCACGTCCTTGTAGTCGACATGGCTGATACCGAGCGCCTTGAGCCGGTTCACCTTGGGCCGCTTGATCTCCGGCGCGGCGGACCGCTTGCGCTTGTCCGCCATCACCAACTCGCCTTCCGCACACCGGGCAGCTCGCCGCGATGCGCGAGTTCGCGCACCCGTACCCGAGACAGCCCGAACTTGCGCAGGTGCCCCCGCGGCCGGCCGTCGACGGAATCCCGATTGCGCACCCGCACCGGGCTGGCATCACGCGGCAACCGCTGCAAGGCCGCCTGGGCAGCCGCGCGTTCCTCGGCACTGCTGGACGGCAGCCGGATGATCTCCTTGAGCGCGGCGCGTTTCTCCGCATGGCGCGCCACCGTCGCACGGCGTCGCTCGTTTGCCACGATCTTGGCGGTCTTGGCCATCAGCGCTCCTCCTTGAAATCGACGTGCCGACGCACGACCGGGTCGTATTTGCGCAGCACCAGCCGGTCCGGGTCGTTGCGGCGGTTCTTGCGGGTGACGTAGGTGTAGCCGGTTCCCGCCGTGGATCGAAGCTTGACGATGGGCCGGATCTCGTTGCGGGCCATCAGATCTTCGTTCCGTTCCGACGCAATCTGGCGACGACGGCCTCGATCCCGTCCCGGTCGATGACCTTGATCCCCTTGGCGCTGACCCGCAGCCGGACCCGACGCCCCTCGGAGGGCAGGTAGTACGTCTTGAGCTGGATATTGGGATTCCAGCGGCGGCGGGTGCGCCGGTGCGAGTGTGACACCTGGTTACCGAAACCCGGTGTCCGGCCGGTGACTTGGCAGTGCGCCGACACGTGTACCTCCTGTGCTTAATGAAAACGATTTTCGACAAGTCGACGTCGGCACGGTAGCGTACGGACCGAGTTAATGGCAATCGTTTTCAATAGAGCAGCTCAGGAGGCGCGATGCGGACCCCAGTGGTGCTGGTGGCCGGTCAGGGAACAGCAGACGAGGTGGCGGACACCCTGATCCGTTCCCCGGGCACGATCAGCGTCGGCTATGCGATCGAAGGACATCTGGCGATTCGGCAGATCACCGAGATGCGGTCCGAGCGGCGGATCATCTCCGTGTGGCCGATCGAGGTCACCGGGTGTCTGAACTGCGCCATCCGCGCCGACCTGCTGCCCCTGCTGCGGCGGCTGCACCGGCGTGAGGACGTGTCCCGGATCGCGGTCACCCTGCCCACCTGGGCCGACCCCGAGTCGCTGTGCACCGCGATCGAACGCACTCCCCTTCACATCGGCCCCGGCTACATCGACGGGCCCGCCGGCCGCGATGTCGTCGTCACCGCCGTGGTCACCGGAATCGAGTCCGAAGGCTGGCTCGCCCAGGCACTCGGCGACGACGATCTGGAGGTCGAGCTCGAGCATTCCCAGACTGTCGCGCAGGTGGTGGTGGCCCAGGCCGAGTTCGCCGATGTGCTGGTGCTCACCGCACCCGAGGCCACCACCCTCGCGGTGCTGCGCCGGTTGGCACCGCGGGCCCGGATCACCGTCGGTACCGACAACGTGGAACTGGCCCTGGCGAACCTCGATCCGCTGGCCCGCCGAGGCCGACCCGACGATCCACACGATCCGCTGCTGGCCGGCCAACCACCGCTGCGGCCCGATGGCGAGGTGCGCCTGCTGGAGTTCAACGCGCGCAGGCCTTTTCACCCACTCCGGCTACATCATGCGATCGACGATCTGCTCGACGGCGTGGTCCGCATCCGCGGCCGGGCCTGGATCGCGAGCCAACCCGATGCAGTCGTCTGGATCGAGTCCGCAGGGGGCGGGCTCGGCGTGGGGCACTGCGGAACCTGGCTGGCGGACATGGACCCGGCCGACCGCGCCTATGTCGACCCGGAGCGCATCGCGCTGGCCGGCTCGATCTGGGACGACCGCTTCGGCGACCGGCACATCGCGATGACCGCCCTGGTGTGCGGCGCCGACCCGGACGTCATCACCGGCGCACTGAACCGGGCGCTGCTCACCGATGACGAGTTGGCCCGACCGCGGGACTGGGCGGATTACCCGGATCCCTTCGGAGATTGGCATCACGACCCCTGCGATTCACTGCAGGCCGATGTCGACGCGAACAAGGAGGCAAGCAATGAAGGCTGAGATCCATCCCGACTACCACCCCGTCGTCTTCGCCGACGCCAACACCGGGGCGATGTTCCTGACCCGCTCTACGGCGACCAGCGACCGCACAGTCGATTGGCAGGGCAGCACCTATCCGCTGATCGTCGTCGACGTCACCAGCGATTCCCACCCGTTCTGGACGGGATCGAGCCGGCGCATCGACACCGCCGGCCAGGTCGAGAAGTTCCACCGGCGATACGGGGTGCGTCCCGCCCCCTAGGGTGGGTGCATGCGCCTGAAACCCGGACGCCCGGACCTCGGCGACTATGCGCGGTTCTTCGATCTGCCCGCGGCCGGCCCGGCACCGTTGACGGTCACCTGGGCCGGCGTCACCACACTCGTGGTCGACGACGGGACCTCAGCGGTGATGACGGACGGGTTCTTCAGCCGGCCTTCCCTGCGGCAGGTCGGGTTGGCCCGCATCGCACCGTCGACACCGCGCATCGACGGCTGTCTGGCTCGGCTCGGGGTGCGCAGCCTCGATGCGGTGCTGCCGGTGCACACCCACTTCGATCACGCCATGGACTCCGCAGTGGTGGCCGAACGTACGGGCGCCGCGCTGGTGGGAGGCGATTCGGTGGCCCACCTCGGGCACGGACTGGCACCCGGGAAGGTCGTCATCGCCACTCCAGGTGTTCCGGTGGGCCTCGGCGCTTTCGAGATCACGCTCGTCGCCGGCGAGCACTGCCCACCCGACCGGTTCCCCGGCCCGATCGCCGCACCGGTGCGCCCGCCGGTGCGGGCGAAGGCATATCGATGTGGCGAAGCATGGTCCGCGGTGGTGCATCATCGCCCGTCGGACCGGCGACTGCTGATCGTCGGCAGCGCCGGTTTCGTCCCCGGTGCGCTGGCCGGGTACCGCGCCGAGGTCGTCTACCTGGGCATCGGTCAATTGGGCCTGCAGTCCGAGCGCTATCTGCTCGACTACTGGACCGAGACCGTGCGCACCGTCGGTGCGCGCCGGGTGGTGCTGATCCACTGGGACGATTTCTTCCGGCCGCTGGACGTGCCGCTCCGGGCCTTGCCCTATGCGGCGGACGACCTCGACGTATCGATGCGGGTCTTGGCCCGACTCGCCGAGCAGGACGGGGTCACCCTGCACCTGCCGACGTTGTGGCAGCCGACGGATCCCTGGATCTGACCGAACCTTGAACACCCCGCTGGCCTTTTCGGCCGCCCTTCTCGCGCTCGTCCTGGTCTTCACCATGGTGCGGCCGCACCGCTGGCCGGAGGTCGCCGTGGCCGCCCCCGCCGCCGGGCTGCTCCTGCTCACCGGTGTGGTGACCATGGACTCGGCTGCGGAGGAGATCGGCAGACTGCTCCCGGTGACCGGCTTTCTGGCCGCCGTGCTGGCACTCGGGCGGATATGCGATGACGAGGGGTTGTTCCGGGCCGCCGGGACCACGATGGCCCGACTGAGCCGTGGCGATCCGCACCGCCTGCTCGGTGGGGTGTTCGTGCTCGCCGCGGCGACGACGGCCGTGCTCAGCTTGGACGCGACGGTGGTGCTGCTGACCCCGGTCGTGCTGGCGACGGCCCGGACCCTGGCCGTGTCACCGAAACCGCATGCCTACGCCACCGCGCACCTGTCCAACAGCGCCTCGCTACTGCTACCGGTGTCCAACCTGACCAACCTGCTCGCCTTCGGCGCCGCGGGCATCTCGTTCGCCATGTTCGCGGCCGTGATGGTGCTGCCCTGGCTGGCGGTGATCGCGGTCGAATACCTGTTGTTGCGCCTGATCTTCAGGCGTGAGCTGGCCGCGCCCTCGCCGCACGAGGAACCGCCGCCGCCGGCCGACATCCCGGTGTTTGTCCTGGTCGTGCTCGGGCTCACCCTGGCCGGCTTCGCGGTCACCTCGGCCCTCGACATCGCGCCCGCCTGGGCGGCGCTCGCCGGTGCGGTGGTGCTGGGGGTGCGCAGCCTGGCACGCGGGCGCAGCAGCGTGACCGGCATCGCCAAAGCCGTCGACGTGCCGTTCCTGGTGTTCGTGCTGTGCCTGGGTGTCATCGTCGACGCCGTGATGCGACACGGTCTGGGCGATTTCATGAAGACCCATGTGCCGCTGGGCACTTCGCTGCCGGCGCTGTTGCTGATCGCCACGGCGGCGGCGGCGCTCTCCAATGTGGTGAACAATCTGCCGGCCGTGCTGGTGCTGCTCCCGGTGGTGGCAGCGGCCGGGCCGGCGGCCGTACTGGCCGTGCTGATCGGCGTCAACGTGGGACCCAACGCCACCTACCCAGGGTCACTGGCGAACCTGTTGTGGCGAAACATCATCCGCCGCGAGGGCATGACCGCGGGCGTCGCCGAGTTCACCCGGGTCGGGTTGCTCACCGTCCCGCTCAGCTTGGTGGTGGCGGTGGTGTGCCTGTGGGCCGGTGTCCGGGTGTTCGGCCTCTAGCGGCGGCGCTGCCGGGCGATCTCGGCCAGCACCACACCCGCGGCCACCGACGCGTTGAGAGACTCGGTCGGACCGGCCATCGGGATGGACACGATGGCATCGCAGTTCTCCCGGACCAGGCGCGACAGCCCCTTGCCCTCGGATCCCACCACCACGACCGTCGGCACCGACGCGTCCCAGTCGTCGAGTTCGGTGTCGCCGCCGGCATCGAGGCCGACGATCTGCAGACCGGCGTCGGCCCAACTCTTCAGCGTCCGATTGAGGTTCGTGGCCCTGGCCACCGGCAACCGGGCGGCGGCACCCGCACTGGTACGCCAGGCCACCGCACTCACCGAGGCCGAACGCCGTTGCGGGATCACCACTCCGTGCCCGCCGAAGGCCGCCACCGAGCGCACGATGGCACCCAGGTTGCGAGGATCGGAGATGTTGTCCAGAGCCACCAGCAGAGCGGGCGTGCTGTCGCTCTGCGCCGCCTTCAGCAGGTCGTCCGGGTGGGTGTAGCTGTACGGCGGCACCTGCAGCGCCAGGCCCTGATGCAGCCCATTGCTGGCGATCCGGTCCAGATCATGCTTCTGGACCTCCAGGATGGAGATACCGGAATCCGCGGCGCGCTTCACCGCTTCGGTGATCCGCTCATCGGCATCCACGCCGAGCATCACCCAGAGTGCCGTGGCCGGGACACCGGCCCGCAGACACTCCACCACGGGGTTACGACCGAGGACGACCTCGACCTCATCGGTCTTGCGCTGTTGCCTGCCCTGATTCTGCCGGGCCACCTTGGCGGCCTTCTTGCCCGCCGGGTGGTGCGGCCGCTGATGTGCGGGCGGCGTGGCGCCCTTGCCCTCCAGCCCGCGCCTGCGCACACCGCCGGAACCGACGGTCGGGCCCTTCTTGGTGCCTTCCTTGCGGACGGCGCCGCGGCGCTGTGAATTACCGGCCATCTATTTCGTGTCTCCCTCAAGCAGCGACCACTGCGGTCCGTCTGCGGTGTCGGTGACCTCGATTCCGGCCTCCTTGAGGCGATCCCGGATCGCGTCCGCGGCCGCCCAGTCCTTATTCTCCCTGGCCTCGGCCCGGCCCGCCAACGCCCAGTGCACCAGTACGTCCACCGCCGCCAGCGCGGCCGACGTCTCGTCGCGCGATTCCCAGCGCTCGTCGAGCGGATCGCACCCCAGGATGCCCATCATCGCCCGCACGGACTGCGCTGCCGCCAGGGCGGTTTCGTGGTCGCCGGCATCCAGCGCGCGATTGCCCTCGGCCCGGGTGGAATGCACCTCGGCCAGGGCGATCGGCACCGACAGGTCGTCGTCGAGGGCCGCACCGAATTTCTCGGTCCACGTGCCGGGCACCACGGCGCCGACCCTGTTGCGCACCCGGTGCAGGAACTCCTCCACGCCGGTGTAGGCCTTGGCGGCGTCGGTCAGTGCGTTCTCGGAGAACTCCAGCATCGACCGGTAGTGCGCACTGCCCAGGTAGTAGCGCAGTTCGGCGGCCCGAACTCGTTGCAGTACGGCCGGAATCGCGAGCACGTTGCCCAGCGATTTGCTCATCTTCTCGCCGCCCATGGTGACCCAGCCGTTGTGCAGCCAGTACTGCGCAAAACCGTCTCCGGCCGCCTTGGCCTGGGCGATCTCGTTCTCGTGGTGCGGGAACACCAGGTCCATCCCACCGGCGTGGATGTCGAACTGCGGTCCGAGGTAGGACTCGCACATCGCCACACACTCGGTGTGCCAGCCCGGCCGGCCCGGGCCCCACGGGGTGGGCCAGGACGGCTCCCCCGGCTTGGCGCCCTTCCACAGGGTGAAGTCCCGCTGGTCGCGCTTTCCCGTACCGGCGCCCTCACCCTGGTGGACGTCGTCGATCCGGTGCCCGGACAACGCGCCGTACTCGGCGTAGCTGAGCACGTCGAAGTACACATCGCCCTGCGCGGCATAGGCGTGGCCGCGGTCGATGAGCCGCTCGATCAACTCGACCATCTGGGTGATGTGCCCGGTGGCCCGCGGTTCGGCCGACGGCGGCAGCACCCCGAGGGCGTCATAGGCCTGGGTGAACGCCCGCTCGAAGGTCGCCGCCCATTCCCACCAGGGCCGGCCCGCGTCGGCGGCCTTGTTCAGGATCTTGTCGTCGATATCGGTGACGTTGCGGATGAACGCCACGTCGAAACCCTTCGCGGTCAGCCAGCGCCGCAGTACGTCGAAGGCGACCCCACTGCGGACGTGTCCGATGTGGGGTAGCCCCTGAACGGTGGCCCCGCAGAGGTAGATGGAGGCATGGCCGGGCCGCAGCGGTACAAAATCACGAACGCCACCCGAGAGGGTGTCGTATAGCCGCAGCCCAGTCACCTCGGCCAACCGTTCGCTTCACTCACGACGGGCCAGCCTACCGGCCTATTCGGCCGAAACGAGCAACGCCGTCGCAATCGCGGCCAGACCTTCACCGCGACCGGTCAGACCGAGGCCGTCGGTGGTGGTCGCCGATACCGAGACCGGCGCATCCAGCAGTTCGGACAGCAGTTCCTGCGCCTCGGCACGCCGCGGCCCGACTTTCGGCCGGTTACCGATCACCTGCACGACAGCGTTACCCACGCGGAAGCCTTCGGCCCGCACCAGGTTGTGCACATGGCGCAACATGTCGGCGCCGGTGACGCCCCGCCAATGTGGTTGATCGGTGCCGAACACGCTGCCCAGGTCGCCGAGACCGGCGGCACTGAGCAGCGCATCGCACAACGCATGTGCTGCGACGTCACCATCGGAGTGTCCGGCGCAGCCGTCCGTATCGTCGAACAGCAGGCACAGCAGCCAACACGGCCGCCCCGCCTGAATGGGATGAACGTCGGTACCCAGACCGACGCGCGGCAGTTCCACGTCTAGTAGTCGATCGACGGGAACAACTAGGAAGCTGCGGCCAGCACCTCGTCGAGAATGGTCTCAGCCTTCTCGTCATCGGTGTTCTCGGCGAGCGCGAGCTCACCCACGAGGATCTGACGCGCCTTGGCGAGCATTCGCTTCTCGCCGGCGGACAGACCGCGTTCCTGATCCCGGCGCCAGAGATCGCGAACGACCTCGGCCACCTTGTTCACATCCCCGGATGCGAGCTTCTCCAGGTTTGCCTTGTACCGGCGCGACCAGTTGGTCGGCTCCTCGGTATGCGGCGCGCGCAGTACCTGGAATACCTTGTCGAGGCCTTCCTGGCCCACAACGTCGCGCACACCCACATATTCGGCGTTCTCAGCTGGGACTCGAACGGTGAGATCGCCCTGGGCGACCTTCAAGACGAGGTACTCTTTCTGCTCGCCTTTGATGGTGCGGGTTTCGATCGCCTCGATCAATGCAGCACCGTGGTGTGGATAGACGACGGTGTCTCCGACCTTGAAAATCATCAGATTAGAGCCCCTTTCACTTCTCAATCTTAGCACGGGGCACCCACACGCGCGGATCAACTATGCAGGTCAGGGGCATAGGAAGTGAAGACTAGGGGTTGACACGGTGGCCAATACGTGCAACGGCACAACGGTTTTCGGAACTCGCGCCGACCCACGAGCGGTCCATCCGGAGCGCGGCGGGGACCGTCGATCGGCCCTGCCCAACCCTCCGCTACCGCGGCCGATGCCGACCTACTACTGTGCATAGTTGAATTCCGTCGGCCGATCAGGAGGCTCCAGTGGCTGCAGTGGTCTCTAAGAACCGCTTCGATAGGCGCGCAACGGCCCTCACCGGCCTGACCGCATGCGCGCTGATGGCCAGCGTCGCCCTGACCGGCTGCGGCTCCGGCCAGGTGTCCCAGACCGCGACCCAAGAACCGGCCGTCAACGGGGCGGCCGCGACGGCGGGCAACATCGCCCTGCGCAATGTGCACCTGCGCGCCCCGCAGACCTCCGATTACGTCCAGCCGGGCAGCGATGTCGAGCTGCTGCTGGTCGCCGCCAACAACTCGGCGGATGTCAACGACAAGCTCGTGTCGATCACCTCCGACATCGGCGAGGTGACCCTGACCGGTGACGGCACCGTCCCGGCCGCCGGCGTGCTGGTGGTCGGCGAACCGGACGGCCAGCTGAAGGCGCTCGACGCCGCCGAACGGGCCGACGCGGTCACCGCCGAGGTGGCCCTGACCAAGCCGATCACCAACGGGCTGACCTACCACTTCACCTTCGACTTCGAGAAGTCCGGCCAGACCACCGTCGCCGTGCCGATCTCGGCCGGTGAGACCCCGCGCCGCGACGGCGAGCCCAATGCGGGAGCCGAGAAGGCACCCGAAGGCTCCGCTGCCGACACGGGCGGACACCACTGACGATCTGACGGATCTGTCGCCCCCGGCAGTTACCGTTTGAGCGTGGCTTCGAAAGTACGTTCGCAATTCCGGTGTTCCGAGTGTCACCACGTCTCGCCCAAATGGGTCGGGCGGTGCTCGGACTGCGGCACCTGGGGCACGGTCAACGAAGTCGCGGCACTGACCTCACTCGACGGGAAGTCGGTCCGCCGCGCGGTGGCCCCGACCTCCCCTGCCGTCCCCATCACCTCGATCGACCCAGGGGTGACGCGGCACCTCCCGACCGGGGTCAGTGAACTGGACCGGGTCCTGGGCGGTGGCCTGGTGCCGGGCTCGGTCACGCTGCTGGCCGGGGATCCCGGCGTCGGCAAGTCCACGCTGCTACTGGAGGTGGCCCACCGGTGGGCCCGCGACGGCAAGCGGGCGCTCTATCTGTCCGGCGAGGAGTCGGCCGGCCAGATCCGGCTCCGGGCCGAGCGCACCGGGTGCACCCACGACGAGATGTACCTGGCGGCCGAATCCGATCTGCAGATCTCGCTCGGCCATATCGAGGCGGTCCGGCCCAGCCTGGTCGTGGTCGATTCGGTGCAGACGATGTCCACCACCGAGGCCGAGGGCGTGACCGGCGGCGTCACCCAGGTCCGCGCCGTCACCACCGCGCTCACGTCCTACGCCAAATCCGCCGGACCGGACGGCCTGTCCCTGCTGCTGGTCGGCCACGTCACCAAGGACGGAGCCATCGCCGGCCCGCGCTCACTGGAGCATCTGGTGGATGTGGTGCTGCATTTCGAGGGCGACCGGGCATCGGCACTGCGGATGGTGCGCGGTGTCAAGAATCGCTTCGGGGCCTCGGACGAGGTGGGCTGTTTCCTGTTGCGCGACAACGGTATCGAATGTGTCGCCGACCCGTCCGGGCTGTTCCGGGACCAGCGCCCGGCCCCGGTCTCCGGCACCGCGGTGACGGTCACGCTGGACGGTAAACGGCCGCTGCTCGGTGAGGTTCAGGCCCTCATCGGCAACGCGGCCCAGGGCACCGCGCGGCGCGCGGTCAGCGGTATCGACTCCGCCCGGGCCGCCATGATCACCGCGGTACTGGAGAAGCGGGCCGGTCTGCGGCTGGGCGGCAACGACATCTACCTGTCCACCGTGGGTGGGATGCGGCTGACCGACCCGTCCTCGGATCTTGCGGTGGCGCTGGCCATCGCCTCCGCGCAGACCGACCTGCCCGTCCCGGCCACCGTGGTGGCGATCGGCGAGGTGGGTCTGGCCGGGGATCTACGCCGGGTCAGCGGGATGGAACGGCGGCTGGCCGAGGCCGCCCGGCTGGGTTTCCGGCACGCGGTGGTGCCACCCGGGGTCACCGATGTGCCGGCCGGGCTGCGCATCAGTACCGCGGCCAACATCGGCGAGGCATTGCGGGTTCTGAAGTCCATCACGGACAATGGCGGCCAATCCAAGGAGGCGCGATGTCGGTGAAGTCCAGGGCGGGCCGCACTGTGGTGCATCTGACGCGGCCCACACTGCGCGAAACGCTCGGGCGGCTGGCGCCGGGCACCGACCTGCGTGACGGCCTGGAGCGCATCCTGCGCGGCCGCACCGGCGCGCTCATCGTGCTCGGCTACGACGACAGCGTGGACGCGATCTGCGACGGCGGGTTCGCCCTCGATGTCCGCTACGCACCGACCCGGCTGCGGGAGCTGTCGAAGATGGACGGTGCCGTCGTGCTGTCCAGTGACGGCACCCGGATTCTGCGGGCGAACGTCCAGTTGGTGCCGGACCCGTCCATCCCAACCGAGGAGTCCGGCACACGGCACCGCTCCGCGGAACGCACCGCGGTACAGACCGGCTACCCGGTGATCTCGGTCAGCCACTCGATGAGCATCGTGACCGTGTACGTCGCGGGCGAGCGCCACGTCGTCCCGGACACCCCGACCATCCTGTCGCGAGCCAACCAGACCATCGCCACCCTGGAGCGTTACAAGTCGCGCCTGGACGAGGTCAACCGCCAGCTCTCGACGGCCGAGATCGAGGACTTCGTCACGCTGCGCGATGTCATGACCGTGGTGCAGCGCCTGGAGATGGTCCGCCGGATCAGCCTGGAGATCGACGCCGACGTGGTCGAGCTGGGGACCGACGGGCGGCAGCTACAGCTGCAGCTGGAGGAGCTGGTGGGTGACAACGGCACCGCCCGAGAACTGATCGTGCGGGACTATCACGCCAACCCGGATCCGCCGAGTGCCGCTCAGGTCACCGCGACCATGGAAGAGCTGGACGCGCTCTCCGATAACGAGTTGCTCGACTTCACAGCTCTGGCAAGGGTTTTCGGCTATCCGTCGACGGTCGAGGCGCAGGATTCGGCGATGAGCTCACGCGGGTACCGCGCGATGGCAGGTATCCCGCGACTGCAGTTCGCCCATGTCGACCTGCTGGTCCGGTCGTTCGGGTCGCTGCAGGGTGTGCTCGCGGCCAGCGCCAGCGATCTGCAATCGGTGGACGGGATCGGCTCGATGTGGGCCCGGCATATCCGCGAGGGTCTGTCGCAGCTGGCCGAGTCGACGATCGCCGACCAGCTGGCCTGACTATCCGCCCGGTGCGGGTGCGGGCTCGGCCGGTGCCGGCTCGGCCGGGGGTGCCGCCGGTTCGGCGGGCGGTGCGCCCGGGTCGGCGGGCTTGGACTCGGCCAGGATGAACGGCACCGGGGCCGACCGCAGATTACCCAGCTGCACCAGCAGGTTGTACGTGCCGGGGCCGATCGGCGAGCGGGGCAACGGGCAGTTCGGGGCCGAACCCATGCCGGTCCAGGTCACCTCGGTGGTGACCTGTTCGCCCGGGTTGAAGGTCTTCACCAGGGTCTCGTTGGACGGGGCGCAGTCCAGGTTCGACCACAGCCGGTTGTTGTCCAGCGAGTAGACGTAGGCCGACAGCACGGCCGCGCCGACGTCACGCTTGCACGCCACCAGCCCGATATTCGTCACGACCATGGTGAACTTCGGTTGATCGCCCATCACATAGTCGGGGGCACTGGTGATGCCCTTGACCGCCAGGGTCGAATCGGGGCAGTCGTCACCCTCTTTGAGCACCGGCGGCGGCGTGACCGCCGCGGTCGGCGTCGGCGTGGGTACCGGTGCCTGCTGGGCGGGCACCACCGGTGTCTTCACGCCCGGGGTCTCACCGGGAAGCGGAGTGGGCGCCGCGTTGGCACTTGTCGCCGCGGTCTTGTCCGCGGTCGGTGTTCCCGAGCTGGTGCTGTTTGCCACCACGATCGCCACGATGCCGACGACGACCATGAGTACGACGACCGCGATACCGATCGCCGCAATCCGGCGCCGTCGGTAGATCTGGGACGGCGTAGGGCCACCATGCGGTTCGACGTCAAGCACGATCTCAACGGTAAGCCGCGCTCACGCGCTGCCGTCCGAGGCGGCCCGGCGTGTCGGCCTCAGGCTTTTATCCGATCCGCGCTTACGCGTCAAGCCTCGCCGATATCACCGAGATGATCTCGCAACACAACCTTGCCGTCGGACAGCTGGTAGGTGAGGCCGACGATGGCCAGCGTGCCGGCATTCACCCGTTCGGCGATGGCGGTCGACCGCGCCATCAACTGCACGCCGGTCTCGGTGACGTGCCGGGTCTCGAACTCGTCGACCCTGGTCAGACCGTCGCGGCGGCCCAGCAGGATGGACGGGGTGACGCGCTCGACGATGTCACGGATGTAGCCGCCGGGCACCGCACCCTCGTCCAGCGCCGACAGGGTGGCCTTCACCGCGCCGCAACTGTCGTGTCCGAGCACGACGATCAGCGGCACGTTGAGTACCACCACCGCGTATTCGATGGACCCGAGCACGGCCGAATCGATGACGTGTCCCGCGGTACGGACCACGAACATGTCGCCGAGACCCTGATCGAAGATGAGTTCCGCGGCCACCCGGCTGTCACCGCAGCCGAACACCACCGCGGTGGGCTTCTGAGAAGCGGTCAGGCTCGCCCGGTAGGCGATGCCCTGGCTGGGATGCACCGGTTCGCCGGCGACGAAGCGCTCGTTACCCTCCTTGAGTGCCTTCCACGCGGATATCGGGTTCGAGTTCGGCATGACGCCCATTCTGCCCGAGACGCCGGCAACGATCGACCCGACCATCGACTCGCTCGAGCTGATCACCTGGTTCGGTCACGCCCAGCGCGACCTGCCGTGGCGCCGACCGGGGGTGTCGGCGTGGCAGATCATGGTCAGCGAGTTCATGCTGCAGCAGACGCCGGTGTCGCGGGTCGAGCCGATCTGGCTGGACTGGATCGCCCGCTGGCCGACGCCGTCGGCCACCGCGGCCGCCGGACCCGCCGAGGTGCTGCGCGCCTGGGGCAAGCTGGGTTACCCGCGGCGGGCCATGCGTCTGCACGAGTGCGCGATGACCATCGCGGCCGAGCATGGCGACGTGGTGCCCGACGATGTGGAGACACTGCTGACGCTGCCCGGGGTCGGGGCCTACACCGCACGGGCGGTGGCATGTTTCGCCTACGGCAAGCGGGTGCCGGTGGTGGACACCAACGTGCGGCGGGTGCTCTCGCGCGCCGTGCACGCTCGCGACGAGGCACCGGCCCGCGCCCGTGACCTCGACGACGTTGCGGCCCTGTTGCCCGAAGAAGATGCTGCGGCCCAACGTTTTTCGGCCGCACTGATGGAGCTGGGCGCAATCGTGTGCACGGCCCGGAGCCCGAGATGCGGGCTGTGCCCACTGAGCTCCTGCGGTTGGCGCGCTGCGGGCTATCCCACCAGGGAGGCCGGCGAAACACCGGCGCGCCGGGTGCAGAAGTATGCGGGCACCGATCGTCAGGTGCGCGGCCGGTTGCTCGACGTGTTGCGCGGCAGCACCGTGCCGGTCACCCGGGCCGCCCTGGACGTGGCCTGGACCTCCGATACCGCCCAGCGGGACCGCGCCCTGGACTCACTCCTGGTCGACGGGTTGGTGGAGCAGACCGCCGACGGCCTGTTCGCACTGGCGGGCGAGGGCGAAATTCACGACGCGCGGGCGAAACTGCGCCGGTAGTCCGATGGGGTCACCCCGATGACGCGGCGGAAGTGGTGGCGCAGCAGGGTCGCGGTACCGAAGCCCGACCGGTCGGCGACGCGGTCGATGTCCAGGTCGGTCTCCTCCAGCAGCCGCCGCGCGAAGAGCACGCGTTGGTCGGTGACCCACTGCATCGGGGTGGTGCCGGTCTCCTCGACGAAGCGTCGGGCGAAGGTGCGCGCCGACATGCTGGCGCGGGCGGCCAGGGTGCCGACGGTGTGCGGTTCCTTGAGGTTGGCCAGGATCCAATCCAGTTGCGGGGCAAATCCTTCCGAACATCGCATCGGGATGGGCTGGTCGATGTACTGGCGCTGGCCGCCGTCGCGCTGGGGCGGCACCACCATGCGGCGGGCAATCTTGTTGGTGACCTCGCTGCCCAGCTCGCGCCGAACCAGATGCAGGCAGGCGTCGATACCGGCGGCGGTACCGGCACTGGTGATCAGGTTGCCGTCGTCGACAAAGAGCACATTGCGGTCCACCCGCGCGGTCGGATACATGCGCGCGAGTTCGTCGGCGTGCATCCAGTGCGTGGTGCACGGCCGTCCGTCCAGCAGGCCCGCCGCACCGACCACGAAGGCGCCCGAGCACACGGTGAGGATGATCGAGCCGGCGGCCGCGGCCGCGCGTAGTGCTTCCAGGGCTTCTTCGGGATATTCGCCGTACCGGGTGCTGACGGCGGGGACGGCGACCAGGTCGGCGCCGATGAGCGCCGAGAAATCGTGATCGGGGGTGATCTGAGCACCCACCGACGTGCGCAACGGCGCACCGGCGACCGGACCGCAGATCTTGAAGTCGAAGTTGGGCACGCCATCGGCGGACCGGTCGATTCCGAAGACCTCGCAGATGACCCCGAACTCGAAAACCGCTAGACCGTTCAGCACCATCGCCGATACGCTTTTCATCATGGCAGCATCTTATCCAACTGGGGCAGTGCTGCCACTGTTCGGCTGGATATCGACTGTCGAAGAATTACTGCCATGACCGTTGCCCTCGCCATCCTGATCTTGTTGGCCCCCTTCGCCCTCGCGATAACCCTGGGCTGGCTGGCCAATCGCTCACATGTCCTGCGTCTGCACCTTGACCAGTTCCGGGTCCCCGTCTCGGCGTGGGACCGGGTGTTCGACATCGACCCCGATGCGTCCCGGAGTTCCGGCGATTCTGACGCGGCCCGCATCCAGCACGACCTGGATGCGATCCGCACCCGCTTCGAGGAGTCCCCCGCCTGGCCGTCCTCAGGTGTCCTGGGCGAACGTCGATAGGAACGACTCCACCGCGGCGCGATATTCCTCGGGCGCATCGTCGTGGATGAGGTGGCCGGCCCCCGGTACGTGCAGATATGTGGTGCGGTGCCCGAGCTCTGCCATCCGTTTCATCTGGCCCGGTGGGGCGACGGTGCCCCCGGCCTCCAGCAGCAGAACCGGTACCCGGACCGCCCGCCACTGCTCCCAGTAGTCACGGGTGCCCCACTGCGCCGCGATCTCGAGCCATCTGGCGGGCCGGCCGTGCAGGCGCCAGCCGGACGGCGTCCGGTCGAAGGCATCGAGAAAGTACTGCCCGGCCACCGGACCGAACTCGTCATGAACCTGCTGCGCCGAGGTGAACTCGAGCGGCAGCGCATGCAGCCACGGCTCCCAGGCCCCCGTGGTCTGGCCTTTGAAGTCCGGCGCCATATCCTCCACCACCACGGCCTTCACCAGTTCCGGCCGCGCGGCGGCCAGACACCAGGAGTGCAACCCACCCATGGAGTGCCCGATCAGGATCGCCGGCCGGCCCAGCTCGGCCACCGCGTCGGCCAGATCCGCCACGAAACGCTCGGTACTGACCGGATGCGGATCCTCGACCTCGTGACCCCGGTGCCAGGGGGCGTCATAGGTGTACACCGCCCCGAACCGGGTCAACCACGGCAGCTGACGCGACCAGGTGCTGCCGCGTCCCATCAACCCGTGTACCAGGACCAATGGGGCGCCGGCCGAATCGGCCGGACCTCCCCTGGCGGTCAGAAGTGCGGCGCGCATGTCGCCATCCTGCCGCGCGGGTGTCCGGGTAGGCGGCCCCAGGTAACCTCAGTCGCATGCCCGTCGTGAAGATCAATGCCATCGAGGTCCCGCCCGACGCCGGCCCGGAGCTGGAGAAGCGGTTCGCGCACCGCGCGCACGCCGTGGACAACCAGCCGGGCTTCCTCGGCTTCCAGCTGCTGCGCCCCGTCAAGGGCGAGAACCGCTACTTCGTGGTGACGCAGTGGGAGTCCGACGAGGCGTTCCAGGCGTGGGCCAACGGCCCCGCCGTGGAAGCACATGCCGGTCAGCAGAAGAACCCGGTGGCCACCGGTGCATCACTTCTGGAGTTCGAGGTTGTGTTGGACGTTGCGGGGACCGGCACCGCGTCCTGACGGTGCTCGAGCAGCCCGCCGCTTCGCGGCGCTGATCGGCACCCTCGCCCTCGCCACCGTATCGCTGGGCGGCTGCACACCGGCCAGCACACCACCCGCCAACGCGGGTGACGCCGTCATCAGGACGAACACGCCGCCGGGCGTGCGCGCCAAACAGCTGATGGACATGCTGAATTCGGACTGGCCGATCGGTCCGGTCGGGGTGAAAACCCTTGCGGTGCCTTCTCAGGTCGACGATATCGGCACCACGATGGACATGATGTGGTGGGACCGGCCCTACACGCTGGCCGGTGTCGATATCGGAGCCGGTGCCGCCACCCTGCACGTGGTGACGTCCTACGGCGCGCGCCAGGACATCGAGCTGCGCACCGATGACAGCAGCACCCTGGTCGACCGCATGACGGTGACGAATCAGCCTCTGGCCCTGCATAGTTGGGCCGACGTCGACGCGGTGCTCGCCAAGACCGGTGCGCGCTACGCCTACCAGCTGTCCAAGGTCGACAACGGCAAGTGTGTGAAGGTGGCGGGCACCAACACCACCCAATCCCTGCCGCTGGCATCGATTTTCAAGCTCTACGTGCTCTACGCGGTGGCCGATGCCGTCAAGGCCGGCACGCTGGCGTGGGATGACCGGCTGACCATCACCGCCGAAGCCAAGAAGCTCGGATCGTCGGGTTTCGACAAATTGCCCCCAGGTGCGCAGATATCGGTACGCGATGCCGCCGGAAAAATGATCGCCACCAGCGACAACATGGCGACCGACCTGCTGATCGGGCGACTGGGCCCGGGAGCGGTCGAACGTGCGCTGGTCGCGGCCGGGCACCACGATCCGGCGAGTATGACGCCGTTCCCCACCATGCACGAGATCTTCTCGATCGGTTGGGGCGAGCCCGATCTGCGCGCGCAGTGGCAACACGCCGACGCCGCGGGCCGCGGAGCCCTGCTGCAGCAGACCAGTACCCGGCCCTATGAACCCGATCCGCTGCGGACCCACTCCCCCGCGTCGGCGTACGGAGCCGAGTGGTACGGCAGCGCCGAGGATATCTGCCGGGTGCACGCCGCCCTGCAGACCGGGGCGGTCGGGGTGGCCGCGCCCGTGCGCGACATCATGTCGTTCATCCCCGGTATCGATCTGGATCGCACCGAGTGGCCCTATATCGGCGCCAAGGCGGGCAACCTGCCCGGCGAACTCACCTTCAGCTGGTACGCGGTCGACCGCGCCGGCCAGGCCTGGGTGTTGAGCCTGCAGACGAACTGGCCGCGGTTCTACAGTGTGCGCACCGCGGGCTGGCTGATGACCGTCATCAAGCAGATGTGGGCCCTGGCGCATCACGGTTAGGGGCGCGAGCGCACCGTCCAGGTGTGCCCGCGGAAATGCATCACGGTACGGCTCACCGGCGCGATATCCAGGCGCCAGAACGACTTCGGCGGCGCGTCCAGGGCGTTGAGGATCGCCGCCCGGATGACGGCGGGGTGCGTCACGGCGACCACCCGGGCACGGGTGCCGGTCAACGTGTCCAACCACGTCCGCACCCGGGCGATCAGGTCGACGATCGTCTCGCCACCGTGCGGTGCCTGCCCCGGATCGGTGAGCCACACCGCCAGCTCTGCCGGATCGACGCCACTGAGGACATCGCCCCGCCACCTGCCGCAATCCAGATCGGCCAGCGCCGATTCGGTGCGGGCGCGCAGCCCCAGCAGTTCGGCGGTCCGCACCGCCCGTTGCTCCGGGCCGCACAGGGCGATGTCCACCGGTCCGAGGTCGACCGTGGCATCGGCCTGGCGGTGCCCGAGGGCATTGAGCGGTTCGTCGGTGGGGAATCGCCCGGCCGCCATGGCATCGGTCATGGCATGTGACACCAGGGTCAGCCGGACGACTTCACTCACCGGGTTTCGCTCACGCGGAAAGACTGGCCTCCGACAGACCGGACCCCGAGCGCTTGCCTTCGAGCAGTCGCGACGCCAAAGCCCCGAACACCAGCCCGATGGTCGCCCACATGACCACCTGCGTGCCCAGCGAATACAGCCGGAACTCGTAGAGATCGTCGGCGGCGAAACCGGGGAAGATGATCGTGCCCGCGGCGTCGGTGACCGGTCCCGGCATCTCGTCGATCGTGGGCAGGATCAGGAACACGACCGCCATCGACACGATGTAGTCGGCAGCCCCGATCAGAGTGGCGTTCCAGACCCCGAACCGCGGCGCGAGCCGCCGGCCCAGCAATACCGATCCGACGAACAGACCCGCGGAGAGCACCACGACGAGCAGGTAGAGCATGGTCCGCTGTTTGATCGTCTCGTCCAGGCTGGTCGCCGGGGGACTGGGCGGGTACTTCAGCGCAGGGACCACCCAGAGCGACAGCAGCATGCCGCCGGCAACCAACACCGACAGCGCCCGTGCGGACAGAGTGGTCACCCGGCCGTACGTCGCGCAGAAGACGACGGCCAGCAGCGCACCCATGGCCAGACCGAAGGCCAGTACGCCGAAGCCCATACCGATATTGGACTGCACGCCGCGGGTGAACAGTTCGACACCGTGCTCGTGGGCGCCGTGCGCATGGCCCTCCAGGGACTCACGAGCGGCGCCGACACCGTCCTCGAAGTCGATGGCCCGGCCGATCACCGGTTCGATGAAGATCTTTGCAAAGACGAACGCGGCCAAGCCGCCGAGGGCGCCGGCCAGCAGACCGCGCCCGATGAGGTGTTTTTCCATTGGTGTATCCCGTATGCCCTGATCAGTGGCAGGGGAAGCCGAGGAGGTGCCGCGCGTCGTGCACGAACTCGTGCACGTAGGTGTTGTTACCGAACACCGAGGTGGCACCTTGGTCCATACCGACGAAGTAGAGCACCAGCAGCGCCAGGAAAGCGGTCGCCGACAACCACACCACGGCGCGCGCGGCGGAGAGATCGATGGCGGGCACCCGGGTCTGATGCGCCTCAGGAGAAGTCATGTCCACATTCCTTTCGGGATCTTGCGTCCCAGTGACAAAGGCAACAACGGAGTCGGGTCTGACTTTCACAGTGGCGCGACCGTTCTGGATTTACACCAGATTCCTCGTCCGTCGATTACAACATGCATGGTAAGCGCCGCAACCCGCTTCGGTGTACCCAGTACGGGAAATCCGTCGGCGCGGCGGGCGGGTCCGTTTGCTGTTCTCGCCGAATGTCGCACGGCACCTGATGTTTGACCACGCAAGGACCTGTCCGGCGCGCCCCCGCCAAGTGTTGCCTGTGAATGAGAGCCCCCACATAATCAGCCCGTGACTCATCTCATACGTCGTATCCGTACGTGTGCCATCGCACTGCTCGTCGCGCTGCCGTTCCTCACCGCACCCACCGCGACCGCCGACGGTCCGCACATCACGGGTATCGAGCATGTCAACGACCGCTGGGACAAGGTCTCGGTGTACTCCCCGGCCATGAACAAGATCGTCGTCAACGACGTGTTCAAGGCGCGGTCCTCGGGGGCACCGACCTTCTACCTGCTGCCAGGCATCGACGGTGGCGACAACCTGGACCCCGGCGGCAACTTCGCACCGGGCGCCAAGTCCTGGTTCGGCATGACCGACATCCAGGGTTTCTTCGCGAACAAGAACGTCAACGTGGTGTCCCCGCTGGGCGGTCAGTTCAGTTGGTGGACCAACTGGGTCAACGACGCCGACAAGCAGTACCAGACGTACATGACCCAGGAGCTGCCGCCGCTGATCAACAAGCAGTACAACACCAACGGTCGCAACGCCGTCGGCGGGTTGTCCAGCACCGGCGGTACGGCCGTCGACTACGCCGTGCAGGCTCCCGGCCTGTTCCGCGCCGTCGCCTCCTACAGCGGCATGCTCAACCCGTCGGCCGATCCCGGGCAGGTGGGCATGACACTGATGGGCGGCGGCCTGAGCGCCGACAACATGTGGGGCCCCGGCGGCGGACCGCTGTGGATCCAGCACGACCCGACCCGCAATGTCGGCGCGCTGAAGGGCACCGCCGTCTACGTCGCCGCATCAGGCTCAGGCAACGTCGGTTCCGTCGACCGGTTACCGGAGGGCTTCGGACCGAACTTCACCGGCGGGCTGATCGAGCGCATCGTGGCCGACAGCACCAAGGCCTTCGCCGACGCCGCGGGCGCCGCCGGAGTGCCGATCACCTACATCGTCCGTCCAGACGGATCCCACACCTGGGGCCTGTTCGAATCGGAGATGCAGGAGTCCTGGAACACCACCGTCGGCCCGGCGCTCGGAGTCCGGTAAACAGCCCAAAAGAAGTGGCCCCCCGCGCACGCGGGGGGCCACTTCTTTTGGGCTGTTTATTCGCTGCTTGCCGCCGTGGCAGCCAGATCGGCCTCGGCAGACTCCTTGGGCTTGCCCGAGAACGTGAACTTCGCGTTCTCGCCCTGGCCCTCGCCGTCCCAGCCCTCGACATCGACGGTGACGAGCTGACCCGGTCCGACCTCGTCGAAGAGGATCTTCTCGCTCAGTGCGTCCTCGATCTCGCGCTGGATGGTGCGGCGCAGCGGCCGGGCACCCAGCACCGGGTCGAACCCACGCTTGGCCAGCAGCGACTTGGCCTGCTCGGTCAGCTCCATCGTCATGTCCTTGGCCGCCAACTGCTTGGAGACCCGGCCGATCATCAGGTCGACCATTTCGATGATCTCGGCCTGCGTCAGCTGGTGGAACACGATGATGTCGTCGATCCGGTTCAGGAACTCCGGCCGGAAGTGCTTCTTGAGCTCATCGTTGACCTTGAGCTTCATCCGCTCGTAGTTGTTCTCCCCGCCACCGGAGGTGAAGCCCAGACCCACCGCCTTGGAGATATCGGAGGTGCCCAGGTTCGAGGTGAAGATCAGCACGGTGTTCTTGAAGTCGACCGTGCGACCCTGACCGTCGGTCAGACGACCGTCTTCGAGGACCTGCAGCAGGGTGTTGTAGATCTCCTGGTGCGCCTTCTCGATCTCGTCGAACAGCACCACCGAGAACGGCTTACGCCGCACCTTCTCGGTGAGCTGGCCGCCCTCTTCGTAGCCGACGTAGCCGGGAGGGGCACCGAACAGCCGCGACGCGGTGAAGCGGTCGTGGAACTCGCCCATGTCGATCTGGATGAGCGCGTCGTCATCGCCGAACAGGAATTCCGCCAGCGCCTTGGACAGCTCGGTCTTACCGACACCGGACGGGCCGGCGAAGATGAACGAGCCCGACGGGCGCTTGGGATCCTTCAGCCCGGCGCGGGTGCGGCGGATCGCCTTGGAGACCGCGCGGACCGCGTCCTCCTGGCCGATGATCCGCTTGTGCAGCTCATCTTCCATGCGCAGCAGGCGAGTGGTCTCGGCCTCGGTCAGCTTGAAGACCGGGATACCGGTCCAGTTGCCCAGGACCTCGGCGATCTGCTCATCGTCGACCTCGGCAACCACGTCGAGATCGCCTGAGCGCCACTGCTTCTCACGCTCGGCGCGCTGCGCGACGAGCTGCTTCTCCGAGTCGCGCAGCCGGGCCGCCTTCTCGAAGTCCTGCGCGTCGATCGCGGATTCCTTCTCCCGGCGGGCGTCGGCGATCTTCTCGTCGAACTCGCGCAGGTCCGGCGGAGCGGTCATCCGGCGGATACGCATCCGGGCGCCCGCCTCGTCGATCAGGTCGATCGCCTTGTCCGGCAGGAACCGGTCGTTGATGTACCGGTCGGCCAGGGTGGCCGCGGCGACCAGGGCACCGTCGGTGATCGAGACGCGGTGGTGCGCCTCGTACCGATCCCGCAGACCCTTGAGGATCTCGATGGTGTGCTCCACCGTCGGCTCACCCACCTGCACCGGCTGGAACCGGCGCTCCAGGGCGGCATCCTTCTCGATGTACTTGCGGTACTCGTCGAGCGTGGTCGCACCGATGGTCTGCAGTTCGCCGCGGGCCAGCTTCGGCTTGAGGATGCTGGCCGCGTCGATGGCGCCCTCGGCGGCACCGGCACCGACGAGCGTGTGCAACTCGTCGATGAACAGGATGATGTCGCCGCGGGTGTTGATCTCCTTGAGCACCTTCTTCAGGCGCTCCTCGAAATCACCGCGGTAGCGGCTGCCGGCCACCAGCGAACCGAGGTCCAAGGTGTAGAGCTGCTTGTCCTTCAGCGTCTCGGGAACCTCGCCGTGCACGATGGCCTGCGCCAGACCCTCCACGACGGCGGTCTTACCGACGCCCGGCTCACCGATCAGCACCGGGTTGTTCTTGGTGCGGCGGCTCAGCACCTGCATGACCCGCTCGATTTCCTTCTCGCGGCCGATGACGGGGTCGAGCTTGCCCTCCATCGCGGCCGCGGTCAGGTTGCGGCCGAACTGGTCGAGCACCAGCGAGGTCGAGGGGTTGCCCGACTCGCCACCACGGCCACCGGTACCGGCCTCGGCGGCCTCCTTGCCCTGGTAGCCGCTCAGCAGCTGGATGACCTGCTGACGCACGCGGGTCAGCTCGGCGCCCAGCTTCACCAGCACCTGGGCGGCCACACCCTCACCCTCACGGATCAGGCCGAGCAGAATGTGCTCGGTGCCGATGTAGTTGTGGCCCAGCTGCAGCGCCTCGCGCAGGCTGAGCTCGAGCACCTTCTTGGCGCGCGGGGTGAAGGGGATGTGCCCGGACGGGGCCTGCTGGCCCTGGCCGATGATCTCCTCCACCTGGCTGCGCACACCCTCAAGGGAGATGCCGAGGGACTCCAGCGACTTGGCTGCGACGCCCTCGCCCTCGTGGATGAGGCCCAGCAGGATGTGCTCGGTGCCGATGTAGTTGTGGTTGAGCATCCGGGCTTCTTCTTGCGCAAGGACGACGACCCTGCGGGCACGGTCGGTGAATCTCTCGAACATCGGTGCTTACCTGCTCTTCCTGCTAAGGCCTTCTCACGAGGGGCGCGGCTTGAGCTGCCAGCCACACGTTGCCTGACGTCCACTCTAATGGGCCGCTGCGACGGGTGCGTTGCCTTGGTTGCGCTTCCAGAGAACCTCGGCGAACACCTGCCCCACCCGCAGCGACTGCAACACGCCTGCTGTACGGCTGCGTGCCCTTACGTAACGCGCAAGGGGTACCCGACGTTTCCCGGCCGACACGTGTCGCGCTTCGCCTGTAGCGAAACGAGACGGCGGGGACCGCACGGCCAGACGGCTCCGCCCGAACGGGCGGGACGGCCGTCTGGCAATGATCGCCTAGGTTGCTGCGTGGAACGCGTCGATGACTTCGGCGGGGATCCGGCCGCGGGTCGAGACATTGTGTCCGTTGCGGCGCGCCCACTCCCGGATGGCGGCGCTCTGTTCCCGGTCGATCGCGGCGCGACCTCGACCGGACCCGGCGGAACGACCACGGCGCCGGCCACCGACCCGGCGACCCGCCTCCACCCACTGCTTGAGATCGTTGCGAAGCTTCGCGGCGTTCTTCGAAGAAAGGTCGATCTCGTAGCTCACCCCGTCGATGGCGAATTCGACGGTCTCATCTGCTGCTGCTTCACCGTCGAAATCGTCAACTAACGTGACAGTTACTTTCTTCGCCATTAGCTCACACTGACCCTTCTGTGGCTGTTGTTGTTCGTCCCCGTCCCCAAAGCAATATTTGCATAGGATCCGAATCCGAACAACAACTCACCGACCGCGTCGGATCAGTTGGCCTGTCTGCGCACAATCGGGAACAAAACCGTCTCCCGAATCGACAGACCCGTCAATGCCATCAACAGCCGGTCGATGCCCATTCCGGTGCCCGTCGTGGGTGGCATCGCATACTCCAATGCGGCGAGGAAATCCTCGTCCAGGCGCATTGCCTCGTCATCGCCCGCCGCCGCGGCACGCGCCTGGTCTTCGAACCGCTCCCGCTGAATCACCGGGTCGATCAATTCCGAGTAACCGGTGGCCAATTCGAATTTGCGGATGTAGAGATCCCATTTCTCGGTCACCCCGGGAATGCTGCGGTGAGCGCGGGTCAGCGGGGTGGTCTCCACGGGGAAATCCCGCACGAACGTCGGCGCCCAGAGGTGGTCGCCGACGGTGTGCTCCCACAGTTCCTCGACCAGTTTTCCGTGCCCGTAGCCGCGATCGGCGGGAATCTCCACACCCAACCGATCGGCGATGGACCACAAGTGCGCGACACCGGTTTCCGGCGTGATCTCCTCACCCAGTGCCTCGGACAGCGAGGGATACATTTCCAGCGTCTGCCATTCACCGTCGAGGTCGTACGTGCTGCCGTCCGGCAATGGGACCGCCCTTGTGCCGATCGCCTCATCGGCCACCTCCTGAACAATTTCGCGGGTGGTCCGCGCGGAATCGTCATAGGTCCCGTACGCCTGATAAGTCTCCAGCATCGCGAATTCCGGCGAATGTGTGGAATCGGCACCTTCGTTGCGGAAGTTGCGATTCAACTCGAACACCTTCTCGAAACCGCCCACCAGACACCTTTTGAGGAACAACTCCGGGGCGATGCGCAGGTACAGATCGGCGTCGAGCGCATTCGAGTGGGTGACGAAAGGCCGGGCCGCCGCTCCGCCAGCCAGCGTCTGCAGCATCGGTGTCTCGACTTCGAGAAAACCCCGGCGCTCCAGGGCGGACCGGACCGCCCGCACCACGGCGACACGCTGCCGTGCGATGGTGCGTGCCTCCGGACGGACGATCAGGTCGACATAACGCTGCCGGACCCGGGTTTCCTCGCTCATCTCCTTGTGCGCCACGGGTAGCGGCCGCAATGCCTTCGACACGATTTGCCAGGAATCGGCGAGCACAGACAGTTCGCCGCGCCGCGAGCTGATCACCTGGCCATGGACGAACACGATGTCACCGAGGTCGACATCGGCCTTCCAGGCGTCCAGCGAATCCTGTCCCACCTCGGCGAGGCTGATCATGGCCTGCAACTGCGTGCCGTCACCGTCCTGCAGCGTGGCGAAGCACAGCTTCCCCGAGTTACGGGCGAAGACCACGCGCGCGGCGACGCCGACCTGATCACCGGTCTGGGTGTCGACCTCCAGGTCCGGATAGGCCGCCCGGAGTTCTGCCAACGAGTGGGTGCGAGCCACCTCGACCGGGTACGGATCGCGGCCCTCCGCGATCAGGCGCGCGCGCTTGGCCTGACGAATCCGGTACTGCTCCGGAATATCGTCGGACTCGATCGGAGCTGCCACGGGCGGACCTGGAACATCAGAAGAACTCACGACGTGCCAGCTTAAATGAACAGGTGAACCCACCAACGCACGCAGCCGTCGCAGCACTGTACGAGCAGCGGCTGGATTGGCGTTTCAAGGGCATTCCGGTGGCCTGGCAGGACGCCACCGCGGCCCAGGTGCTGGCGGCCGCGCCGCAGTTGTTCGACGCGGGACCGACCGGGCCCGTGTGCGTACTGCGCGAGCCGGCCCTGCGGCACAACCTCGCCACCATGGCCGCGTGGTGCGCCGACCGCGGGGTAACCGTCGCCCCGCACGGTAAGACCCACATGTCACCCCAGCTGTACGCCAGGCAGGCCGCCGCGGGTGCCTGCGCGGTCACGGTGGCCACCATCGGTCAGGCGCGCGTGTACCGGGCGTTCGGAGTACCCGCGATCGTGCTGGCCAACGAGCTCGTCGATGCGCCCGGACTGAGCTGGCTGGCCGCCGAACTGGACGCAGACCCCGATTTCAGCGCGGTGTGCTGGGTGGATTCGGTACGGGGCGTGCAACTGATGACCTCCGCGCTGACCGGTGCCGACCGCCGCGTGGACGTCTGCGTCGAGGTCGGGATGGCGGGCGGCCGGACCGGCTGTCGCACCCCCGCCGAGGTGGACGAGGTGGCCCGCGCCGCGGCGGCGTCCCCACGGCTGCGCCTGGTCGGGGTGGCGGGCTACGAAGCAGCTCGCACGGGCGTGCGCAGCGACGGGGCCACCGCACAGGTCCGGTGTTACCTGGCCGAGATGCGCGCCGCGGTGACCCGGCTGTCCGCGCTGTTCGAGACGGACGAGGTGATCCTCACCGCCGGCGGCAGCACCTACCCCGATGTGGTCGTCGATGAGTTGGCGGGCGCGGCAACCCGGGTGATCCTGCGCAGCGGCTGCTATCTGACCCACGACGACGGGCTGTACGCGGCGGCATCCCCCCTGCCCCTGCACCCGGCCCTGCAGGTGTGGGCGCCGGTGGTATCCCGTCCCGAACCGGACCTCGCGCTGGTCACGATGGGCCGGCGCGATATCTCGTTCGACGCCGGACTGCCGGTGCCCCTGCACCTGCCGGGAGCGCGCGTCACCGCACTCAACGACCAGCACGCCTACCTGGCATCCGCGGGTCACCGGGTCGAGGTGGGCGACTGGCTCGGGTTCGGCGTCTCACACCCGTGCACGACATTCGACAAATGGCGGCTGATCCCGGTGCTCGACGACGCGGACCGCGTCGTCGACCTGGTCCGGACGTTCTTCTAGCTCGGGCGGCGAACCCGCTGGTTGTCGCGGTTGCGTTCGTACACCAGGCGCAGGCCGTCGAGGGTCAGGTTGGGTTCGTAGTGCTCGACGGTGCGCAGATCGGGAAGCACCAGGGGCGCCGTGTGGCCGGTCGCGACGACCGCGACGTCGCCGCCCGCGAAACCGTCGACGTCGGAGCGCACCCGGCTCACCAGACCGTCGACCAGTCCCGCGAATCCGAACACTGCCCCGGCCTGCATGCATTCCACGGTGTTCTTGCCGATCACCGACCGCGGCCGGGTCAGCTCGACGCGGCGCAGCGCGGCCGAACGGGCCGCCGCGGCATCGGAGGACACCTGGATACCGGGCGCGATGGCGCCACCGAGGAATTCCCCCTTGGCCGACACCACGTCGACACAGATCGAGGATCCGAAGTCGACCACGATCGCCGCGGTGCCGTACTTGTGGAATGTCGCCAGGCAGTTCACGATCCGGTCCGCGCCGACCTCCTTCGGGTTGTCGACCAGCAGCGGGATCCCGGTGCGCACACCGGGCTCGATCAGCACATGCGGCACCGCCGGCCAGTACTGGTCGAGCATCAGCCGGATCTCGTGCAGCACCGAGGGCACCGTCGACAGGGCCGTGGCGCCGGTCAGCTGTTCGGTGGCGTCGCCGATCAGCCCGTCGATGGTCAGCGCCAATTCGTCGGCGGTGATCTCGGATTCGGTTCTGATGCGCCAGGTCTGGGTGACCTTGGCGTGGTCTCGGGAACCCGACACCAGACCGACCACCGTATGGGTGTTGCGGACGTCGATCGCGAGCAGCATCAGCGCGGTGACATCAGGCCGGAAGCGTCGGCCGGCACGTGGGCGGGATCGGAACCCAGGTCGATCTGCCGGTTGTCGGCGTCCACGAAGACGATCCTGGGCTGGTACGCCCGGGCGTGCGCGTCCTCCATCGTGCCGTAGGCGATCAGGATCACCAGATCTCCGGGATGCACCAGATGCGCTGCCGCACCGTTGATCCCGATCACGCCACTGCCCCGCTCACCGGTGATCGCGTAGGTGACCAGTCGGTTGCCGTTGTCGATGTCGACGATGGTCACCTGCTCGCCCTCGAGCAGGTCGGCCGCGTCCATCAGGTCCGCATCGATGGTGACCGAGCCGACGTAGTGCAGGTCGGCGTGCGTGACGGTGGCACGGTGGATCTTGGATTTGAGCATCGTGCGTAACATCAGTTCCTCCAGGGCAATTCGTGCTCGTCGTACTCGACGTCCGGACCGGGACCGGACGGTACACCGATATCGATGGCGATGTTGTCCAGCAATCTGGTGCCGCCGAGCCGGCCCGCCACCAGCATCCGGGCCCGGCCCTGCTCCGGCGGGGGCCCCAGCCAGGTGTCGCGCACCTCCAGGTAGTCGACCTCTATCGCCGGTACCTCGTCGAGCACCGCACGAGCGGCATCCAGCGCGGACTCCACACCTTCACCCGCGCCGTACATTCCGGCAAGCAGGGCCGCCGACAGCGCGCACGCCTGTTCCCGGTCCGTCTCACTGAGGTAGCGGTTACGCGACGACATGGCCAGACCGTCGGACTCCCGGACGATCGGCACGCCGACGATGCGGGTGTCGAGGTTGAGGTCGTCGGCCATCTGTCGGATCAGCACCAGCTGCTGGTAGTCCTTCTCGCCGAAGTAGGCACGGTCCGGCCGGACGATCTGTAGCAGCTTCAGAACGACGGTCAGCATCCCGGCGAAGTGCGTTGGGCGCGAGGCACCTTCGAGATCAGAACCGAGCGGACCGGGATGTACCGAGGTGCGCGGGCCGGCGGGATACATCTGGGCCGCGCTCGGGGCGAACACCACCTCCACACCTTCGCCGCGCAGGGCCTCGAGATCGGCGTCCAGTGTGCGCGGGTAGGCGTCGAGATCCTCCCCCGCCCCGAACTGCAACGGATTGACGAAGATCGACACCACGACCACCGCGCCCGGCACCTTCTTGGCGGCGCGGACCAGGCTCAGGTGCCCTTCGTGCAGTGCACCCATCGTCGGCACCAGCGTCACCCGCCGACCGGCGGTCCGCAGCGCCCGCGTCAGGTCGGCGACGTCAGCGGGGCGGGTGTAGACGTTGAGTTGACCGGCGACGAACTTCGGCGACGTGGTCGCATTCACTGATCGGTCACCTTCCGTGCGAGCACGTCGAACACTTCCTTCGGTGCGTGCGCCCGCTGGGCGGTGCGCAGTGAATTGGCCCGATAGGCTTGTGCCAGTTCGGGATCGGTCTCGGTGAGGGCATGCAGGTGGCCGGCCACCGCAGCCGCGTCGCCGCGGGCCACCGGGCCGGTGAGGGCGGACTGCCCACGCGCCAGCGCGTTCTCCAGCGACGCCCGGGCCAGCGGACCCACGATGCGTTCGGCCAGCCCGCCCGGTGCGTCGCCGACCAGTTCCTGGCCGAGCAACTCCTGGCCGCGCAACGCGGTGCGCAAGGCCGCAAGCGAGTCCAGCACCACGGTGACGAGATGGTTGCTGGCATGTGCGAGGGCGGCGTGATAGAGCGTGCGGGCGTCTTCACGCACCCGGAAGGGCTCACCGCCGATCTCCAGTACCAGTGCCTGCGCGACGGCGTAGCCGATCTCGTCGGCGGCGGTGATACCGAAGCAGGTATCGGGCAACCGCGCGATGTCCTCATCGGATCCGGTGAAGGTCATCGCCGGATGGATGGCCAGCGGGATACAGCCCTGCTCGGTCAGCGGTGCGAGCACGCCGACACCGTTGGCACCAGAGGTATGCGCGACGATGGTGCCGGGGCGCACCACCCCGGTGGCAGCCAGGCCCGAGACCAGCGACGCCAGTTCGGAATCCGGGACCGCCAGCAGCAGCAATTCGGCGCGGGCAGCGACGTCATGGACGGGCATCACCGCCGTTTCCGGCAGTCGGCGGGCGGCCCGATCCCGTGACTTGCGCGATATCGCGCTGCAGGCCACCACGACGTGGCCGGCCCGCTCGAGTGCCACCCCGAGCGCGGACCCCACCCGACCTGCGGACACCACGCCGACCGTCAGCCGGGCCGGGCGAAACCCATCCGGGCCCTCCCACGCAGGCTCCGACGCCGAAGCGGACTGCACCATCGCAGTGACCTCGCAAACTTCTCAGAAATATCGTTCCAGTCCTGCCCTGCAGGTACCAGACGGTCGGCATGAGCCTAGCTCACTCGTCACGGCGGCGACGCCGCCCGCCTCCGGCGCTTCCCCCGTCGCCTCGCTCGCCCTGGAAATTTCCCGCCTGCAGCCGCGACAGCAGCTCCGAGACCGGCTGGCCACCCGCATGCTGACCGGCGGCTTCTTCTGACGTCTCCTCGGGCGGTGCGGGTTCGTCGGCGCTGCGGTGCCGGGCCGAGCGGCTGGGCTCCGGGGGTAGCGGCGGGGTGGCCAGCGTCGGTGACGGCGCAGGTTCGGCGGGCACCGTAGGGCGTGGAGTGCGGGGCGGCGCGTCGGCGTCGGCGCCGGAATGGCGACCGCGGCGGGTCTCCACGGGCGGCGGGGTCATCGCCGGACCCGGGTGCACCGGGGGCACCGGCGGCGGCATCGGTTCGACGGGTGGCGCCACCCAGTTGCTGCCCGGAGCGCCTGCGGGGATCCACTCGCCGTCGGCCGGTGCCGGCCGCCAGTCGGCGGCAGGGCGGCGCGGCGGCGCCTGCGGCGGGGCCGGGGGCGTCCATGCCGGCGGCGGCGGACTCGGCGGCTGAACCGGCGGCTGGGGCGCGGGCTGGGGCTGGGGCTGCCACACCGACTCTCGTGCCGGCGGCGGGGGCGGTGCAGGCTCCCGCGCGGGCGGCGCGCTCCACGGTGCCGGCTGCTCTGCTTCACCGGCCCTGCGATGGGCGCCACCGGCGGGCTGCGACGGACCCCATTGATACTCGGGCACATGAGGTTCGGCGGGCACGTCGATGATCGGACTCTCCTCGGTGCGGGGCTCGGCCCTGCGCGAGGCAAAGGACTCCACTCGTTCCTCGATATCGATCCGGCTGGCGATCACCCGTCCCGCCGGGCGATCGGTTTCCAGTGCGGGCCGCTGATCGAGGTCGGTGTCGAACAAGATCTCCAGATTGTTGCGCAGCGCCGCCAACTCGGCGCGCAGCGCCGCCACCTCGTCGGCGGCCTGGGCACGCAGCTCCGCGGCCAGTTCCCGGCGCAGTTGTGACTCCACGGCAAGTTCGTATTCGCGGCGGGCCGAGATCTCCCGGTCCAACTGGAGGTCGTAGACGAGTTTGAGATCACGCACCTTGGCCTGATCGACGTCACTCTGCCTGCGGTAGATCACCGAGACGAACGCGGCGACCACTGCCGCCCACAACGCCAGCACGACTGCGAGTTTGAGCAATTCGACCCGGTTGGTGAACACCAGCACCGAGCTGGCGACGATGGCCAGCACCAGCAACACCGACAGCAGGATCCATCCCGGCCTGCGGGAAACGCGTCGAACGCGCATGCCGCGGGACGGATCGGTCATGGGCTGACTGTACCGGTCACAGCTCGCATAGCGTGTCGACCACCGCGGCGATTCGAGCAGATTCGGCTACTCCGGCGCCGCATCCCGGGGCTGCTCGCGCTCGTCCGGGGACTTGCAGCAATGCTCCAGCCACAGGGCCGCCGCCACCAGCGCCAGCGCGCACAACGCGGCGACCACCGACCCGGGGATGTCCTCGTGCGGGATCCGGATACCTCGGCGCGGCAGCAGATAGCCCAGTACCCCCAGCCACCAACCGAACACCAGAGCGCCCAGCCACGCCGACGCCTTCGCCGTCACCACCGAGCGGGCCACCGCCAGCGGGTGCAGCCGGCCGGCACCCACCCCGATCCGCCCATCGCGAACCCGACCCCGCACCACGTAGCCCCAGCCGGCTTCGGCACCCGCCACCACGAGCAACGACACCCCGGTCCACAACGTGATCGGCGGGAACCACCGGTAGAGCCAGACCACCAGCAGGTATCCCACGATGGCCGCCGCCGCGGCCACGAACACCAGGTCGCGCCTACGCGTCGGGCCCATCAGTTGCTCAGTACCAGGTCGGTGGGCCGGACCCCGTCCCGCTCACGGGCGTCCAATTCGGCGAGCAGCTCCGTCACCGGCCGGTCCAGCCCGGTCACCCAGAGCCGCGCGGCCGGATCGACGGCCAGCCACGGGATCAGCACGAAGGCACGCAGGTGCGCGTAGGGATGCGGCAGCGTGAGCTCGGGGTCGGAACTGCGCACCTGCTCCAGTCCGTCCCGGCAGGCGACGATATCGACATCCAGAGTGCGTGGCCCCCAGTGTATTTCGCGCACCCGCCCGGCTGCGGTCTCGAGATCCTGGCAGCGCCGCAACCAGCCGGCCGGGCTCAGCCCGGGATCGTCGGCGAGGACGACGGCGTTGAGGAACGGGCCCTGCTCGACCCCACCCCAGGCATCGGTCTCGTACACCGGTGAGACCGCGCGCACCGCCACCCCGAGGCCGTCGACCACCGACTGCAGATGCCCGAGGCGGTCACCCAGGTTCGAACCGATGGACAGCACCGCGCGGGTCACGGGCGCTCCCGCATCCCGCGCCTGGACCTGCGCGCCACCACCGCGACATCGCTGAACGTCAACGGGATCGGCGCACTGGGCTTGTGCACCACGACCTCCACCGCGTGCACCCGCGGGTCGGTCATCACGTCCTCGGCGATCTCCGCCGACACCGTCTCGATCAGGTTCCGCGGCGGCCCGGCGACGATGCCGGCGGCCCGCTGGGCCAACGCGCCGTAATCCAGCGTGTCGGCCAAGTCGTCGCTGGCGGCGGCCACCGCGAGGTCCACCCAGACCGTCAGGTCTATGACGAAGTCCTGCCCGTCTCGGCGCTCATGCTCGAACACGCCGTGGTATCCGCGAACAGTCAAGCCGCGCAATTCGATTCGATCAGCCATCGGACCCTCCCCACGCCGTCACAACCTTCAGCGCATCGACGGATGCCCGCACATCGTGGACGCGGACACCCCAGGCGCCGTCGCGCGCCGCCAGCGCCGAGACCACCGCGGTCGCGGTCTCCCGGCCGGCCGGAGGCCGCGGTTCGCCGTCGGCGCCGGCCAGCAGGGCACCCAGGAAACGCTTGCGGGATGCACCCACCAGCACCGGGATCCCGGTGCTGACGAATTCGGGCAGCGCCCGCAGCAGGGCCCAATTGTGTTGGGCCGTCTTGGCGAAGCCCAGCCCCGGGTCGATGATGAGCTTGCCCGGATCCACCCCGGCCTCGACCGCCGCGTCGACACTGCGCATCAGTTCGTCACGCACCTGCGTCACCACATCGGTGTACTGGGGCGCCTCATGCGGCTCGTCGGCTCCGACCGAACGCCAGTGCATCAGAATCCACGGCACCTTCGCCTCGGCGATCAGGCCGGCCATCGCCGGATCCGCGCGGCCGCCCGACACATCGTTGACGATCTGCGCACCGGCGGCCAGCGCCGCTTCGGCCACCGCGGCGTGCATGGTGTCGATGCTGAGCGTGACTCCCTGGGCTGCAAGATCTTCGATGACGGGTACCACCCGGCCGATCTCGACCGCGGCATCCACCCGGGTGGCACCGGGCCTGGTCGATTCGCCGCCCACGTCGATGACGGCGGCGCCGTCGGACACCAACGCCACGGCGTGGGTCACGGCCCGGTCCCGGTCGAGGAACTGCCCGCCGTCGGAGAAGGAGTCGTCGGTGACGTTGACGACACCCATCACGACCGGGGAGAGGGAAGCGACGCTCACTTCCGCAGGATCAGTTCCAGTGCCTCGGCCCGGGATGCCTTGTCCGTCTTGAACTGTCCGCGTACCGCCGATGTCGTGGTGACCGCACCCGGTTTGCGCACCCCACGCATCGCCATGCACAGGTGCTCGGCCTCGATGACAACGATCACCCCGCGCGGATCGAGCTTGCGCATCAGGGCGTCGGCGACCTGTGCGGTCAGTCGCTCCTGAACCTGTGGACGCTTCGCGTAGAGGTCGACCAGCCGCGCGATCTTGGACAGCCCGGTGACCCGGCCGTCCAGGCCCGGGATGTAGCCGACATGCGCCACGCCGTGGAACGACACCAGGTGGTGCTCACAGGTGGAGTACATCGGGATCTGCTTCACCAGCACCAGTTCGTCGTGCTGCTCGTCGAACGTGGTGTTGAGCACCGCGTCGGGATCGGTGTACAGCCCCGCGAAGATCTCCCGGTAGGCGCGAGCCACCCGGGCGGGAGTGTCGATCAGACCGTGCCGATCCGGGTCCTCACCCACGGCCAGCAGGAGTTCGCGCACGGCGGCCTCGGCGCGCGGCTGATCGAAGTCACGCAACGCTGCAGTGACATCACTCGCCGTCATCGGCGCTCCTCGGGTGCCTGTTCTCCGTGGGTGGGCGGGTAGGGCGGGTACGGCTGCTGCTGATGCGGCGGGTAGCCGGGGGGCTGCTGATGTTGCGGGGGTTGGTTCGGCGGATACCAGTAGCCCTGCTGGTCGCGCGGCGGCCAGCCGGGAGCGTGCCAGCCCGCGGGCGCACCGTAGTCGGGCTGCGCACCGTTGGGGGCTGCGTTGGCGGCTCCGTTGCTGTGGCCGTGACCGGCCCCGGCTCCATTGCCGTTGCCATGACCGTTCTGCGGCGCGGCCTGGGCCGCCGCACTGGCCTTGGCGATGGCGGCCTTGAATGCCGGTTCGGGCACCGGCGGCGGCCAGGGCTCGCCGCGCTCGATCGCGATCTCGCCCGGGGTCTTGATCGGCGGCTTGTCCGAGGGGATGCGGCCACCGAACTCGTCGAACATGGTGAGCCGGGGCCGCTTCTTCACGTCGACGAGGATCCGCTCCAGGTCGGGGCGGTGCAGCGTCTCCTTCTCCAGCAGCTCACCGGCCAGGATGTCGAGGACGTCCCGGTACTGGGTGAGCACCTCCCACGCCTCGGTGTGGGCGGCCTCGATCAGCTTGCGGACCTCGTCGTCGATATCGCGGGCGACCTCGTGGCCGAAATCGGCCTGCGTGCCCATGGTACGGCCGAGGAACGGATCGCCGTGTTCGGTGCCGTACCGCACCGCACCCAGCTTGGGGCTCATGCCGTGCTCGGTGACCATCGCCCGGGCCACCTTGGTCGCGTTCTCGATATCGGACACCGCGCCGGTGGTGGGCTCACGGAAGATCAGCTCCTCGGCGGCACGGCCACCGACCGCCATCACCAGGCGCGCGATCAGCTCGGAGCGGGTCTGCAGCCCCTTGTCGTCCTCGGGGACGGCGACCGCGTGCCCGCCGGTCCGGCCGCGGGCCAGGATGGTGACCTTGTACACCGGATCCAGGTGCGGCATCGCCCAGCCGGCCAGGGTGTGCCCGGCCTCGTGGTAGGCGGTGATCTTCTTCTCGAACTCGCTGATGATGCGGCCCTTGCGGCGCGGGCCGCCGAGCACCCGGTCGACGGCCTCCTCCAGCGCCGCGCCGGTGATGACCGTGCCGTTCTCGCGGGCGGTGAGCAGCGCGGCCTCGTTGATGACGTTGGCCAGGTCCGCGCCGGAGAAGCCGACGGTCCGCTTGGCCAGTCCTTCCAGATCCGCGTCGGGGGCGATCGGCTTGCCCGCCGAGTGCACCTTCAGCACGGCACGGCGCCCGGCCAGGTCCGGGTTGGAGACCGGGATCTGCCGGTCGAACCGGCCGGGACGCAGCAGCGCCGGGTCGAGGATGTCGGGCCGGTTGGTGGCGGCGATCAGGATGACGCCCTGGCGGTCGCCGAAACCGTCCATCTCGACCAGCAGCTGGTTGAGCGTCTGCTCGCGTTCGTCGTGGCCGCCGCCCATCCCGGCGCCACGCTGACGGCCCACGGCGTCGATCTCGTCGACGAAGATGATGCACGGGCTGTTCTGCTTGGCCTGTTCGAACAGGTCCCGCACGCGGGAGGCGCCGACACCGACGAACATCTCGACGAAATCGGACCCTGAAATCGTGAAGAAGGGCACACCGGCTTCGCCTGCCACCGCACGGGCCAGCAGCGTCTTACCGGTCCCGGGCGGCCCGAACAGCAGCACACCCTTGGGGATCTTGGCGCCGAGCGCCTGGTAGCGGCTGGGGTTCTGCAGGAAATCCTTGATCTCGTACAGCTCTTCGACGGCCTCGTCCACGCCGGCGACATCGGCGAAGGTGGTCTTGGGCATGTCCTTGCCCAGCTGTTTGGCCTTCGACTTGCCGAACCCGAAGCCCATCCGGCCGCCGGTCTGCATCCGGGAGAACATGACGAAGAGGCCGACCAGCAGCAGCAGCGGCAACATATAGATCAGCAGCGAGCTGAGCAGGCTGCTCTGGTTGACCACGGTGTTGGTCTTGGCGTTCTTCGCGGTAAGCGCATTGAACAGGTCGACGCCGTACCCGTTGGGGTACTTGGTGATGATCTTGTCGCTGTTCTCGGTGTCGCCGTTGCCGGACTTCAGCTCCAGACGCACCTGCTGTTCGCGGTCGTCGATCTGAGCGCTCTTGACGTTGTCGGCGCTGATCTGCGCCATCGCCACCGAGGTGTCGACGGGCTTGTACCCGCGCGTGTCATCGCTGAAGTAGAAGAAGGACCAACCCAGCAGCAGCACGACCGCGATCGCGGTGAGTGTGCGGATCACGTTTTTACGGTTCATCGATGTCTTTCGCCGGCAGGTGTGAGCCGACCCGGTCCTTCCAATGAGCGCAGTTGAGAACTTTCAGGCTACCGCTAGACCAACGATCGGCAGTTCCCACCATGGGAACGGAGTGTGCTTTGGTGGATTGGTGGTCACCCCGACGGAGCGGTCAGTCGACACCAACGGCGTCACCCTTCGGATCACCGAGGCCGGCGAACGGGGCGCACCGGTGGTCGTACTGGCCCACGGCTTCCCCGAACTGGCGTATTCGTGGCGACACCAGATCCCGGCTCTGGCGGCGGCCGGCTACCACGTCATCGCCCCTGACCAGCGCGGCTACGGCGGCTCCTCGCGGCCGCCGGCGGTCGAGGACTACGACATCGTGGCGCTGACGGGTGACCTCGCGGGCCTGCTCGACGACATCGGTGCCGAACGAGCGGTGATGATCGGGCACGACTGGGGATCCCCGGTGGTGTGCAACTTCGCGCTGCTGCACCCGGACCGGGTGGCGGCCGTGGCAGCCCTGAGCGTGCCGCCGGTGCCCCGGGCCTCGGAACCGCCGACCCGGATCTGGCGCCGGCTCGTCGGCGACGGGTTCTTCTACATCCTGCATTTCCAGGAGCCCGGGGTCGCCGATGCGCAGATGGCCCGCGATGTGCGCGACACCATGGCACGCATGGTCGCGATGCAGGGTTTCACCGCGCCGGTCACCGATCTCACCGAGACTCCGCTCCCGTCACTTCCGGACTGGATCAGCGCGGACGAATTCGAGCATTACGTCGCGGCGTTCGAACGGACCGGGTTCACCGGGCCGCTGAACTGGTACCGCAATTTCGATCGCAACTGGGAGCTCACGGAGGTGACTCCGGCGCGCACCATCACCGTGCCCACCCTCTTCCTGGCCGGCAGCGCCGATCCCGTCCTGACGTTCACGCCGCGGCACCGGGTGCACGACGTGGTCACCGGTGCCTACCGCGAGGTGCTGCTGGACGGCGCCGGCCACTGGCTGCAGCAGGAACGCCCCGGTGAGGTGAACGCGGCGCTCCTGGAGTTCCTGGCCGGCTTGAGGTGATCTAGCTGGACCGATCCGTCCAGCCGCTAGGGTGCGAACATGCCCCTTGCACTGCGTGCCGCCATCCGTCTGGCCATAGTCGCCGCGACGGTTGTTGTCGGCGTCGCCGCCTGTGATGCGAAACCCGCCTCCCCTGCGTCGTCCGGCACCCACGCGCCGCGTCAGGTGACGGTGGTCGGTAGCGGCAAGGTGCAGGGCACCCCGGACACGCTGACGGTGTCGGCGTCGATGGAGGCCACCGCACCCGATATCACCGCGGCACTGAACCAGACCAGCCAGCGCCAGCAGGCGGTGATCACCGCCCTCGGTGGCGCCGGCGTCGACAAAAAGGACATCAGCACCTCCCAGGTGTCGCTGCAGCCGCAGTACAACATCGACGGCTCCACCATCTCCGGCTATCGGGCCAGCAACTCGATCGAGGTCAAGATCCGCAAGATCGACACCGCGTCGAACATCCTGTCGCTCATCGCCAACACCGGCGGCGAGGCCACCCGGATCAATTCGATCAACTACTCGATCGAGGACGACTCGCAGTTGGTCAAGGACGCCCGGACACGCGCCTTCAACGACGCCAAGGACCGTGCCGATCAGTACGCCCAGCTGTCCGGGCTGACCCTGGGCAAGGTCATCTCCATCTCCGAAACCACCGGTGCCACGCCGCCGCCGACACCGATGCCGATGCCGCGGGCCGCGATGGCCGAAGCCGTCCCGCTGGAGCCGGGACAGCAGACCGTCGGGTTCTCGGTGACGGTGGTCTGGGAGCTGACCTAGCCGGCAGGCGCGATATCGACGGGGATGCCGTTGAGCACCGCGGTCCCCGACAACGGATCCAGCGCGCTGCCGTCGTTGAGCTGATTGGCATTCACCCCGGGTTCGGTCGCCGCGACGGCCAGCCTGGTGTCCGCGCGGTCATGACCCCAGCCGTGCGGCAGCGACACCACACCGCGGCGCAGGCCCGGCGTCACCTCGACCGGCACGATCACCTCGCCACCGGGCCCGCGCACCTTCGCCGAATCGGTCAGGCCGAGTTCGGCAGCGTCGTCGGGGTGCACCTGCAACGTGCACCGGTTGCTGCCGCCGGTCAGCGCCGCGACATTGTGCATCCAGCTGTTGTTGGATCGCAGGTGCCTGCGCCCGATCAGCACGAATGCCTCGCCTGCGCGGCCGATCGACGCCCGCAACCGGGCGGTGTCGGCGACCAGTGCCGGTGGCGCCAGCTCCACCTTGCCCGACGGCGTCGAGATCACCTGCGCCAGCCGTGGTTTCAGTGGACCCAAGTCGATACCGTGCGGCGCCGCCTTGACCTTGTCCAGCGTCAGTCCGTCCGGATGGGCACCGAACCCGTCGCCGTACGGACCCAGCCGCAACATCATGTCCAGCCGGCGTTCGTACCCACGCACCCCGGTCAGCACCGCGGCCAGTTCCTCGACCGGCCGGCCGTGCACGGGTGAGTTCGGATCGGTGGTCGCCTTGGCCAGGGTTGCCGCGATCACCTGGTCGTCGACCAGTCCGGGATCGCCGTGCGGGCCCACCCCGTACAGGATCAGGGCCAGCCGGGACAGGATCTCGGCTTCATCGGGCCGGCCGTCGGCCGGGGGCAGCACGGGTGGGGTGTAGCGCACGTTGTTGTGCACGGCCAGGTTGTTGAGCGCGAAGTCGAAATGCGGGCTCGCCGACGGCGGCGGCGGGGGCAGGACGACGTCGGCGTGCCGGGTGGTCTCGTTGAGGTAGGGGTCGACGGACAGCATGAACCCGACACCCGCCAGCGCTCGGTCCAGCCGGGCCCCGTCGGGCGCCGACAGCACCGGATTACCGGCGATCGTGATGACCGCCTTGAGCTGGCCGTCGCCCGGGGTGTCGATCTCCTCCGCCAGTGCCGCCGCGGGCAGTTCGGAGAGCACCTCGGGATGCCCGGACACCCGGCTGTGCCACCGGCCGGTGACGAACCCGCGCCCCGGCCCGGGTTTGCGCGGCGCGGGAGCCGCCGCGCCGAGCGGGAACATCGCTCCGCCGGGCCGGTCCAGGTTGCCGGTCAGGATGTTCACCACATCGACGAGCCAGCTGCCGATGGTGCCGAATTCGACTGTGGATGTGCCGATTCGGCCGTACACCGCGGCCGAGGGTGCCGCCGCGATCTCGCGGGCCAGCTCCCGGATCTCCGCGGCGGGCACACCGCAGTGTTCGGCGACGGTCTCCGGCGCGAAAGCCTCCGCCAGCGCGCGCACCTCATCGACACCGTCGACCTGCGCGGCGATCTCCCCCAGGTCGGTGAGCCCCTCGTCGAACAGGACGTGCACGACCGCGAACAGCAGCGCGGCGTCGGTGCCGGGCCGTGGCGCGAGATGACGATCCGCCAGCGCGGCAGTCCGGGTGCGCGCCGGATCGATGACGGTGAGGCGGCCGCCGCGGCGGCGCAGCGCCCGCAGCTTGCCGGGAAAGTCGGCGGCGGTGGCCAGAGATCCGTTGGACACCATCGGATTGGCGCCGATGATCACCAGGTGGTCGGTGCGATCGATATCGGGCACCGTGAAGGCGACGGGGCTGCCGAACAGGTAGCCCAGCGAGACGTGTTTGGGCATCTGGTCCAGCGTGCTCGCGGAGAACACCTGCCGGGTGCCCAGCGCCTTGACGATCACGGGCGCGTACAGCGCTCCGGCGACGGTGTGCGCATTCGGATTGCCAAGGTAGACACCGACTGACGTCCCTCCATGGGCGGAGAGGACGCCACCGAGGCCGGCGGCGACGGCATCGAACGCCTCGTCCCAGCTCGCCTCGACCAGCACGCCGTCGCGCCGGATCAGCGGGCGACTCAACCGGTCCGGGTCGTTGTCCAGTCCGGGCAGGCTGGCGCCTTTGGGACAGACGAAGCCGGCGCTGAACACATCGTCGGCGTCGCCTCGAGCGTGGGTGATGCGGGCCGCGCCGTCAGAGCGGTCGATGGTCACGACCAGTCCGCAGGTGGCCTCGCACAGCGGACAGATCCGAAGGGCTGATTCGGTCATCACCGCATTCTGCGCCGTCTACGGGTGCTCGTACACCTTGGGTTCCAAGGTGCCGATGAACGGCAGGTCGCGGTAGCGCTCGGCGTAGTCGAGGCCGTACCCGACCACGAACTCGTTGGGGATGTCGAAACCGATGTGGGCGATGTCCACATCGGCGCGGACCGCCTCCGGCTTGCGCAGCAGCGCGCACACCCGCAACGAGCGCGGGCGCCGGGTGGCCAGGTTGCGCAGCAGCCAGGACAGCGTGAGTCCGGAGTCGACGATGTCCTCGACGATCAGCACGTGCCGGTCGTTGATATCGCGGTCGAGGTCCTTGAGAATCCGGACCACCCCCGAGGATGAGGTCGAGGACCCGTACGAACTGACGGCCATGAACTCCAGCTGGGTGGGCAGCGGGATGGCGCGGGCCAGGTCCGTGACGAACATCACCGCACCCTTGAGGACCGTGACGAGCAGAAGATCGTCCTCGCCCTCGACCAGCGCGCCGTAGTGCTCGGCGATATCGGCCGCGAGTTCGGCGGTGCGCGTCTGGATCTGCTCTTCGGTGTACAGCACCGACTTGATATCGCCGGGGTACATCTCGGCAGCGGATTGCGCGGGCACGCCCACAGCGTGCCACGTAAACCCGCCGTGCTCCAACGTCACACAGTTTCGGTGTGCATCGTGAGCACCCCGTCGCGGCGGCCCGCAAACAGCCGCGCCCGCCGCAGCGCGGATCCGACGGCCACCCCGCCCTGCCCGTGCCAGGCGGTGACCAGCGCATCCACCCGGCGGATCTGCAGGCTGGTGAGATCGCGAGCACCGCCCTCGAGCAGCCACAGCCTGATCACCCGACGTCGCACCGCGGCCGGCAGTGCGGCCAGTGCGGCGGTCTCCAGGCCCTCGCCCCGCATGATCTCCGGCAGGGTCCGCTCGGCCAGCGCGTCCAGGGCCTCGGTGTCCTCGCGAAGTGCGGCGGCGGTGCGGGCCAGTGCGCCGGCAACCCCGCCGCCGAGCACCTCCTCCAGCAGCGGCAGGACCTCGGTGCGCAACCGCACCCTGGTGTAGCGGGGGTCGGCGTTGTGCGGATCCTCCCAGGGAGTCAGACCGAGTTCGGCGCACGCGGCCCTGGTCACTGCGCGGCGTACGGCCAGCAGCGGGCGGCCCCACGGGGCGTCGAATTCGCGCATGCCGGCGATGGACCGGGTGCCCGAACCGCGGCCCAGCCCGAGCAGCACCGTCTCGGCCTGGTCGTCGAGGGTGTGCGCCAGCAGCACGGGCAGCCCGGTGCGCGCGTGATCCAGCGCCCGGTAGCGCGCCGTACGGGCGGCCCCTTCCGGCCCGCCCGCGGCACCCACGTCCACCGTAAGAATCTGTGCGTCAACGCATCCCAGATTCAGCGCCTGTTGGCGGGCGGTCTGCGTGACGGTGGCCGAGCCGGCCTGCAGGCCGTGGTCGACGATCAGCGCGACGGTCGGACGCAGCGCCGCCGCGACCGCGGTCAGGGCCAGCGAGTCCGCGCCGCCGGACAGTCCGACGCACCAGCGCTCGCAGTCGTGCGCCGCGGCGAACGCGCCGACCGCGGCGCGCAGTTCGGCTACAGCACCCGGTCGATCCACCGTTGCGGCTCTTCGATTTCCGGGGGTAACGGCAGCGTCTGCGCACTGGTCCAGATGGTGTTGAAGCGGGCCATGCCGACCCGGCCGACCACCTCGTCGACGAAAGCCTTACCGCGGGTGTACTGGTTCATCTTGGCCTCGAAGCCGAGCAGCGCACGGATAATCCGTTGCAGCGGGGGCTGTTTGCGCTGTCGACGATGATCGAACCGGGCCCGGATGGTGGCCACCGACGGCACCACCGCCGGCCCGACGGCATCCATCACGTGTTCGGCATGCCCTTCCAGCAGGGTGCCCAGCACGAGCAGCCGGTCCAGCGCCTGGCGTTGCGGTTCGGCCTGCACGGCCCGCAACAGTCCCACCACACCGCCCGGATTCTGGTCGGCGACCTCACCTTTGCGCTGATCACGCACATAGCCGGCGAGCCTGCCGACGACGTCCCCGACCTGCTCGCCGGCATCGTGGGTCAGCGTCGACAGCGACGACGACATATGTTCGGCCAGCCACGGATTGGCTCGGAACTGCACCCGGTGCGTCACCTCGTGCAGGCACACCCAGAACCGGAAATCCGTCGGGTCGACCTGCAATTGCCGTTCCACGGCAATGACATTCGGGTACACCAACAGCAGTTCCCCGCCGGTGCCGTCGGGTTCGGGGCCGGCCGTGAACGGATCGTACTGACCGAGGATGCCCGAGGAGATGAAGGCCAGCACCGCGCCGGTCTGCGCACCGGTGAGTTTCGAGGTCAGGAATCCGCCGGGAGTATCGCTGCCTCCGGTCATCACCCGCATCGATCCGGTGGCGGCCCGTACCCATTGCGGGCGGTCCACCACCCGTGCTTCGGTGATGTCCGCGCCTTCGTTGAGCCCGGTCACCTCGCGGACCGGTTGCTCTGCGCGGCGGGCCAATTCGGCGAGCTGGGCGACGGCCTGATCGCGGGTGTAGTCGGTGGTGGCCGGGGCGGGGCGGGCCAGTTTCGCGCCCACGGTGGCGGCCAACTCCCAGTCGACGGCGCCACCGATGGTCAACTTGCGGGAATCACTTCCCCGGTCGCTCATCCGCCGCACCCACAGGACCGCAATACCGCGGCCAGTGCGTCCAGCGACGTCCGGCCGGTCGGCCCGGCGTTGTTGGACATCAACGCGAACGTCAGCACCCGCCCGCTCTTGTCGGTGACGATGCCCGCCAGGGTGTTCACCGCCGTCAACGATCCGGTCTTGGCCCGCAGCCAGCCCGCGGCGGCCTTACCGGCATCGGTGTCCAGGTAGCGGTTGGACAGCGTGCCGCTGCCACCGGCGATCGGCAGCACGTCCAGCAGCGGACGCAACTGGGGGTGCTCCCCGCTCACCGCGGCGGCGACGGCACCGTCGAGCGTGTCGGCGGTCAACCGGTCGTCGACCGACAGGCCACTGGAATCCACCAGCACGGCGCCCGCGGTATCCACGCCGACACCGCGCAGTTGGGTCAGCACTGCGGCCACGGCGCCGTCGAAGCTCTGCGGCCGGTTCAGCGCCGCGGCAACCTCACGGCCGGTCGATTCGGCCATCACATTGTCGGATTCGTTCATCATCTGCCGGAGCCGCTCCAGCAACGGCGGCGACTTCACCGAGGCGATCTCCCGGGCATCCGGTACCGGCCCGGAGGCGACGGTCACGCTCGCGGGATCCACGCCCAGCGCGGCGGCCAGCGCGCGGCCGGCGTCCAGGCCCGGGGTGGTGGAGCGTCTCGATTCGGCGGACACCGGCTGGATACGTCCCCCGTCGAGCATCACCGACTCCATCGGGGCGATATCGCCGCCGTCGATATCGGCGGGATCCCAGCCCGGCGCCATGGTGGGCCCGCTGTACGCGGACAGGTCGACCTGCACCGCGGTCACGGTGGCACCGCTGCGCCGCACCTGATCGGCCAGATCGCTGATCCGGGCCGCCCCCTTGTACCACGTGGGTTTGTCCGCGGGTGCCGCCGACAGCGTCGGGTCGCCGCCGCCGTGCAGCACCACCAGACCGGGCGTCGGGCCGGCCAGCACCGTGGTGGTCAGCGTCGCGTCCCGGTCCAGGGTGGCCAGTGCGGCGACGGTGGTGAGCACCTTGTTGGTCGAGGCCGGCAGCATCGGGATGGTGGCGCCCTGGGCCCAGAGTTCGGCGCCGGTGCCGGCGTCGGTCACCCTGCCGGTCAGCGCCCCCAGGTTGGGGTCGGCCAACGGACCCGCCAGCGCGGCGGCCAGGCCCGCCGGGGACGGCTTGTCGGTGTCGTCGGCCAGGGCCTGCACGCCGGGCGCGGCGGTCGCCGGGGCGGGCTGCGGCCGGACCGCGTCGGTATTGCGGGCCGAGGTGTCACCCGAGGTCAGCACCGCGGCGACCCCGATGACGGCAGCAACGAGCACCAGTACCACCAGGCCGATCACCAGGTGGGTGGATCGGCGCCACCGAGCGGGCCGCATATAGAGCAGGGTATCGGTACCTCTAGGGTGGACCCGCGTCGTCAGGTGGCGACCCCCACAGACACAGTGCCCATGGAGGAGCTTTGAGCGTGCAGTTCGACGTCGTCATCGAGATCCCCAAGGGATCGCGCAACAAGTACGAAGTGGATCACGAGACCGGGCGGGTCAAGTTGGACCGCTACCTCTACACCCCGATGGGCTACCCCACCGACTACGGGTTCTTCGAGAACACCCTCGGCGAGGACGGCGATCCGCTGGACGCACTGGTACTGCTGCCCGAGTCCGTTTTCCCCGGCGCGATCGTCGAGGCCCGGCCCGTGGCGATGTTCCAGATGACCGACGAAGCCGGCGGTGACGACAAGGTGCTGTGCGTGCCCGCGGGTGATCCGCGCTGGGATCACATCCAGGATCTCAGCGATGTGTCGTCCTTCGAGCTGGACGCCATCAAGCACTTCTTCGTGCACTACAAGGACTTGGAACCGGGCAAGTTCGTCAAGGCTGCCGACTGGGCGGGACGCGAGGCCGCCGAGGCCGAGCTGGCGCGCTCCGTCGAGCGTTTCAAGACCACAGGTCACTGATCGGCGCGCCGGGCCGAGCCCGCCCGAACTTTCGCTTTGGTAAGTGATTTAGCACTGCCGTAACACGGGGTAACGCCGCCGTGCTTTGCGCCTTCGATCATGGGCTTTGTGCTGATGCATCAAGGGATCGGCCTGGACGCGTTCAACGCGTTGCCCGAACGCAAAGCGGTACACGCGCTCTACGAGTGCTGTCACTGCGTGACGCTGGCCGGCGATCTGGCCGGCGGGCGGCCCTATCCCGATCACAACAGCCTGTTCCGGCGCGCGGACGCGCTGCTGTTCGCCCTGTCCGAGCAGTCCGTCGACGCGATCCTGCAGGCCTATCCGTGCTCGGTACGGCCCTGCGACGACAGCGAGCGGGCCGCCCTGCGAACCGCCGAGGACAGCTACCGGGACCGGTTCGGCTTCGACTATGTGATGTACGTCGCGGGCCTGTGCGCGCCGGACGTGCTCACCACCATCGCCGACCGCATGCACAACGACGTCGAGACCGAGCGCAAGGTGGTGCGCAACGAACTGGCCAAGATCAACCGGACCCGGTTGGAGCGGATGCTCGGGCCCGAGGGCGGGTTCGACAACTGGTGAGCCATTAGGCTCTGCGCGTGAGCAGTAGTACCCCTCCACACTTCCTGGCCTTCCCCGATCTGGCTTCGCGTGCCGCCGGCGGCGCGGTGATATGGGCCAACGACGATCTGTTCGCCGAGAAGGAGAACCTGATCACCCCCGCCGCGGCCGAGTTCCGGCCCGCGACGTTCGGGCACAAGGGCCAGGTCTATGACGGCTGGGAGACGCGGCGGCGCCGCGGCGCCACCGCCGATTCCTGCGATTCGGCGATCGTGCGGCTCGGGACGGCCGGCGTGGTGCGCGGTGTGGTCGTCGACACCGCCTGGTTCACCGGCAACTATCCGCCGCACATCTCGGTCGAGGCGGCCAACGTCACGGGCCATCCCTCGGTCGAGGAATTGGTGCACAAGACCGAGTGGACGCCCATCGTGGAGCGCAGCGCGGTCAACGGCGATACCCGAAACCCGTTCCCGGTCAAATCAACCCGACGGTGGACGCATGTGCGTCTGTCGATGTACCCCGATGGCGGGATCGCACGGTTCCGGGTGCACGGCGAAGGTCTACTCGATCCCAGTTTCGCCGAGGCGCTGCCGCTGGATCTGGCGGCCCTGGAGAACGGCGGCCGGATCACCGCCTGCTCCAACATGTTCTACAGCTCGCCGAACAACCTGCTGCTGCCCGGCACGCCCCGGCACATGGGTGAGGGCTGGGAGACCTCCCGGCGCCGCGATGCCGGGAACGACTGGGTGCAGGTACACCTGGCGAACCAGGGCGTGCTGGCAGCCGCCGAGCTGGACACCTCCTACTTCGTCGGCAACGCCCCGGGCTGGGCGCGACTGTCGGGCCGGGACGGCACCGGCGACTGGTTCGAGTTGCTGCCACGCACCGATCTGCAACCCGATACCCGGCACCGGTTCCTGATCCGGGACGACCGCCCGGTCACCGAGGCCCGGCTCGATATCTACCCGGACGGCGGAATGGCCCGGTTGCGCCTGTTCGGCACGTTGACTTCGCAAGGGCTGCAACAGGTTCGACAAATCTGGGCTGCCAGCTCCTGAATCTGGCAGATGATGGCCCGATGACCTTGCAAGGACATTGGGACGACCGCTTCGCTCAGGTGGCCGCTGCGCTGGAGACCGCCATTGCCGACGGCGAGGAGGTCGGCGCGGCCATTGCCATCGATATCGGTGGCCAGAGCGTCGTCGACATGTGGGGCGGTCATGCCGACGCCGCCAGAACCCGGCCCTGGGCCGCGGACACTGTGGTCAACGTGTGGTCGTCGACCAAAACCGTCACCTCCCTCGCCGCGCTGATGCTCATCGACCGCGGCCTCATCGCCGCACACGACCGCGTCGCCGAATACTGGCCCGAGTTCGCCGCCAACGGCAAGGACGGCGTGCAGATCCGTCACCTGCTCACCCACTCCTCCGGTGTCTCGGGCTGGGATCAGCCGGTGGTCCCCGAGGACATCCTGGATTGGGACAGGTCCACCGCCGCGCTGGCCGCCCAGGCCCCGTGGTGGGAACCCGGCACCGCGTCCGGCTATCACGCGCTGACCTACGGGCATCTGATCGGCGAGGTGGTGCGCCGCGTCACCGGTAGCCCGCTCAAGGACTTCGTACGCGACGAGATCGCCGGGCCGCTGGGCGCCGACTTCCAGATCGGCGCACCCGAGGACACCGACCGGATCGCCGAGATCGTCCCAGCCACAGAACGTTTCGAGTTCCCACCGTTGGATCAGTGGTCGGAGCCGATGCTCAAGACGTTCACCGGCCCCGCCCCCGAGCCGGGCATCGCCAACACCGCGGCCTGGCGCGCGGCCGATATCGGCGCCGCCAACGGGCACACCAATGCCCGCGCGCTGGCCAAGATCCTGTCGGTGATCTCACTCGGCGGCACCGTCGACGGCGTCACCCTGTTGCGGCCGGAGACCGTCGAGAAGATCTTCGAGGTCCAGCTGGAGGGACCCGATCTGGTGCTCGCGGGCCATCCGTTGCGCTGGGGCCTCGGTTTCGGCCTGCCCAAGCCCGAGACGATTCCGTATGTACCCGACGAGAAGATCTGCTTCTGGGGCGGCTGGGGTGGGTCATGGGAGACCATGAATCCGGACCGCCACGCGACCATCGCGTACGTGATGAACAAGATGGGCCCGGGCGTCGAGGGGTCGCCTCGCACCGACCGGTACTTCCGGCTGATCTACGACGCCCTCTGAAACCGATGCCCTCTGAAACCGATTACGCGGCCGACGTTTCGAGGTTGATCTCGCCGTGGACTGATTGACGTCAGTCGCGGGTGAGTTGGCCGTCGATCCGGCGCCACACACCGTCCGGGTTGCCGTCGGCGATGACGCTGGGCAGCAAGGCGTCGGGGACATCCTGGTAACACACCGGACGAAGAAAACGCTCGATCGCCCTGGCCCCCACCGACGTGGTGCGCGAGTCGGAGGTCGCCGGGTACGGCCCGCCGTGCACCATGGCATGCCCGACCTCGACCCCGGTGGGCCAGCCGTTGAACAGAATGCGCCCGGCTTTGAGCTCCAGTACGGGCAACAGCTCGGCCGCCACCTGATAGTCGGATTCCTCGGCGTGCACGGTGGCCGTCAGCTGGCCGTCCAGGCCGGCGGCGACGGCCACCATCTCCTCGATGTCGGCGCACCGCACGAGCACGCTCGAGGCTCCGAACACCTCGGCCTGCAGCGCGTCGGTGGCCAGGAAGGTCGCCGCGTCCGTGCTGAACAAGGCGGCTTGACAATAGGTCTCGCCGGCGGCCGCCTGGCCACGGGCTTCCTCGGTGGACACGGCGCGCAACGTGTCCACCCCCTTGGCGTAACTCGCGGCGATACCCGGAGTCAGCATCGGGGTCGCCGCGGCCGTGGCGAGCGCGGTGCCGGCCGCGGTCAGGAAGTCCTCCAAGCCGGGACCGTCCACCGCGAGCACCAGCCCGGGGTTGGTGCAGAACTGCCCGGAGCCCATGGTCAGCGACCCGACGAACGCCGTGCCGATCTCGGCACCACGCGCGGCAAGTGCACCGTCGAGCAGGAACACCGGGTTGACGGCACTCATCTCCGCATACACCGGGATGGGCTCCGGTCGAGCGGCCGCGGTGGCCACCAAAGCCATTCCGGCAAAGCGTGATCCGGTGAATCCGACGGCCTTGATGCGCGGGTCGGCCACCAGCGCGACACCCAGCCCGGGGCCGGAACCGAACAACAGCGAGAAGGTGCCCGCGGGCATCCCGCTCTGCGCGACGGCGCGCGCGATGGCCGCCCCGACCAGCTCCGAGGTGCCCGGATGGGCGTCGTGCGCCTTCACCACCACGGGGCAGCCGGCCGCCAGCGCGGAGGCGGTGTCGCCACCGGCGACCGAGAACGCCAGCGGGAAGTTGCTCGCGCCGAACACCGCGACGGGACCCAGCGGTACCTCGCGCTGCCGGATGTCCGGACGCCGCAGCGGGCTGCGGTCGGGTTGGGCCGGGTCGATTCGTGCGCCGTTCCAGCTGCCCTCGCGCAGCACCGCGGCGAACAGCCGCAGCTGACCGGTGGTGCGGCCGACCTCGCCGGCGATCCGCGGCTCGGGTAGCCCGCTCTCGGCGACGGCGCGCTCCACCAACTCGGTCTTGATCGCCTCGATACTCGCGGCCACCGTCTCCAGGAACCGGGCGCGCTGCTCCGAGGTGGTCGCCCGGTACGGGCCGAACGCCTCGGCGGCAGCGGCGCAGGCGCCGTCCACATGCGCTTCGTCGCCGTAGCGGTAGGCGGGCTCCAACGTCTGGCCGGTGGCGGGATTGAATCCCCGGATTTCGGTACCGGTTCCGGCGACGGGGTTGCCGGCGATGAGCATCTGGCCGGTCGGGCGGGCGGTCAGTCGGGTGGTCACGCGTTCAACGCTAGGACCCTGATCAATTCATGTCCAAGACTATTTTGGCGCGCACTAATGCATGAATTGCATTAGCAATGGTGCAGACTCAGGCCGAGATACGACCCCGCTCGGCAAGCCGGCGCAACACGTCCTCGCCCAGCCCGCGCAGGTCCTGCGGGGAGTCCGCCGCGACCAGCGTTACGCCATCGGCGACCTCGGCCGATTCGATATCGGCGATCAGCCCGGCCAGCCCGTCCACGGTTCCGGCGTACCGGACGCCCGCGGTCTTACCGTCGAGCGACGCATAGGCCGCCCGGACATCACCGTGTGCGGCCACGGTGACCTCGATGTCGAGAATCACCGCGACCCGTTCGGGGCCGCCCCGCAACCTGGCTCGGGCCCGCCGGGCCTGACCGAGATCAGCGGCCGCCACCCGCACCACCGGCTCGGCACCGGACGTCAACTCGCTCCACGCATCGTCTGCCAGGAATAACCGCACGCCGCCACAGTAGGTGCGGCACGTGAGACTGCATACGGTTGCGATCACCCAGACCACAAAGCAGCCAGACCCAAAGGGAATGTCCCCGCCCCCGTGCGTCATCACGTGCCCGTCACCGGGGCCCAGTAGTTTGTACGGGTGACAGCGGCACCCGTACCGGCGATCCCTCCTCAGTACCTCTTGTCTTCCTCGGCGCCGGAGCCTCGCACGCTGGTCGACATCCTCTACGACACGGCGCGTCGCTACCCCGACGCACCCGCCATCGACGACGGCGAGGTCCAGCTCACCTACGCCGAACTGATCGGCGATATCGAGGAGAGCGTGGCGTGGCTGGCGGCGCGCGGGATCGGCCGCGGTGACCGCATCGGCATCCGGATGCCCTCGGGCAGCTACGCGCTCTACACGGCCATCCTGGCCACCCTGGCCTGCGGCGCCGCCTACGTCCCGGTGGATGCCGACGACCCCGACGAGCGCGCGGCACTGGTGTTCGGCGAGGCCCAGGTGGTCGCGGTGATCACCGAGAAGGGCCTGGTTCGGGCGACCGGCTCATCGCGCGGCTGGCGCGCGGCGCCGCCGCTGAACCGCGACGATGCCTGGATCATCTTCACCTCCGGTTCGACCGGCACGCCCAAGGGCGTGGCGGTGACGCACCGCAACGCGGCCGCCTTCGTCGACGCCGAGGCGCGGATGTTCGTGCAGTCGAGTCCCCTCGGCCCGGGTGACCGGGTGCTGGCGGGATTGTCGGTCGCCTTCGACGCGTCCTGCGAGGAGATGTGGCTGGCCTGGCGGCACGGTGCCTGTCTGGTGCCCGCCCCCCGCTCACTGGTGCGCAGCGGGATGGATCTGGGCCCGTGGCTGGTCTCCCGCGATATCACCGTGGTCTCGACGGTGCCGACGCTGGCCGCGCTGTGGCCGGCCGAGGCGCTGGAAGCGGTGCGACTGCTGATCTTCGGCGGCGAGGCCTGCCCGCCCGAACTCGCCGAGCGCCTGGCCGTGGAAGGACGCGAGGTGTGGAACACCTACGGCCCCACCGAGGCGACGGTGGTGGCGTGCGCCGCGCCGCTGAATGGCAAGGGGCCGGTGAGTATCGGCCTGCCGCTGCCGGGCTGGGACCTGGCGGTGGTGGACAAAGAGGGGCAACCCGTCGGCCTCGGCGCAGTCGGTGAACTCGTCATCGGCGGGGTGGGCCTGGCCCGGTATCTGGATCCGGAGAAGGACGCCGAGAAATACGCCCCCATGCCGAGCCTCGGCTGGGACCGGGCGTACCGCAGCGGGGACCTGGTGCGGTTGGAGGCGGACGGCCTCTACTTTCAGGGCCGCGCCGACGATCAGGTCAAGGTCGGGGGCCGCCGCATCGAGTTGGGCGAGGTGGACTCGGCCCTGGTGCATCTGCCCGGGGTCAGCGGCGGCGCGGCCGCGGTGCGCAAGACCGCCAGCGGCACCCCGCTGCTGGTCGGTTACATCGCCAGCGCCGACCCGGCTTTCGATCTGACCGCGGCACGGGCCGCACTGGCCGCCGCACTGCCCGCCGCGCTGGTCCCGCGACTGGTGCTGCTCGACGAGCTACCAACCCGGACGTCGGGCAAGGTCGACCGCAATGCGCTGCCGTGGCCACCCCCGGGCGCCGGCCCAGAGGACGAACCCGACCTGGGCACCGGCACCACCGGCTGGCTGGCCGGGCTGTGGCGGGATGTGCTCGGCGCGACGGTGGACGGACCCGAGGCGGACTTCTTCGCCCTCGGCGGCGGATCGCTGTCGGCCGCTCAGCTGGTGACCGCGGTCCGGTCGCGCTACCCGCAGGTGACCGTCGCCGACCTCTACGACCATCCCCGTCTGGGCTCCCTGGCCGGCTATCTCGACGAGCTCGCCCCGCCTCCCGAAGTCCACACCCGCGAGGTCGCCCCCACACCGCTGCTCACCCAGCTGGCCCAGGTGGCGATGTCGGTACCCCTGGCCACCTTGACCGGCCTGCAGTGGGTGATCTGGCTGAGCGTGCTCAACAACATTGCCGCCGCGACCCATCTGGTGCCGTGGGCGGTGCACCTGAACTGGTGGATCATCCTGGCCGGCTTCGCGGTGTTCATCACCCCGCCGGGCCGGATGGGGATCGCGGTGCTGGGGGCCCGGACGCTGCTGTCCAACTTGGCGCCCGGCACCTACCGCCGCGGTGGGTCCGAACACCTGCGGGTGTGGTTCGCCGAACGGCTCGCCGACGCGAGCGGCGCCGAGAATCAGGCCGGAGCCCCATGGCTGGTGTATTACGCACGCGCCCTGGGTAATTCGGTGGGCATGGGCGTCGATCTGCATTCCGCGCCACCGGTCACCGGGATGCTCACCATCGGCCACCGCGCGTCGGTCGAGCCCGAGGTCGACCTCACCGGGCACTGGATCGACGGCGACCTGTTCCATGTCGGGCCGATCAGCATCGGCAACGACGCCACCATCGGCGCACGCACCACCCTGTTCCCCGGCGCGGTGGTCGGCAAGAACGCCGACGTGGCACCGGGATCCGGTGTGGTCGGCAAGGTGAAGAACGGGCAGTACTGGAAGGGCTCGCCGGCGGCGAAATCCGGCAAGGCCCGGCACCCCTGGCCCGACGAACGCCCGCCACGCGCGACGGTGTGGGTGACGATCTACGGCGTGACGTCGATGTTGTTGGGCGCCTTGCCGTTGACGGCCCTGGCCGCCGGCCTGGCCGTGCTGGCCTGGGGCATCCGCGGCACCGCCAGCCCCGCGGCGGCGACCGGCCCGGCGCTGCTGTGGACCCCGGTCGCGGCGTTGGCGGCCATGGCGACCTACGCCGCGCTGACGGTCATCGGTGTCCGGGTACTGTCCATCGGCCTCGGCGAGGGCTATCACCCGGTGCGCAGCCGGGTGGGCTGGCAGCTGTGGGCCACCGAACGACTGATGGATGCCGCCCGCAACTACCTGTTCCCGATCTACGCCGGGCTGCTCACCCCGTGGTGGTTGCGGCTGCTCGGCGCGAAGATCGGTAAGGGCACCGAGATCTCGACCGCCCTGCTCACCCCGAAGTTCACCGTGGTCGAGGACGGCGCATTCCTGGCCGACGACACCATGGTCGCCTCCTATGAGCTCGGTGGCGGCTGGATCCACGTCGCCAGGGCCACCATCGGCAAGCGGGCTTTCCTGGGTAACTCCGGGATCACCCAGCCCGGACGGCGGGTTCCCGACGACGGACTGGTCGCGGTGCTCTCGGCTGCACCCCACAAAGCCAAGGCCGGTTCCTCGTGGCTGGGCAGCCCGCCGATCCGGTTGCGCCGCAACCCGACCGATGCCGACGTGCTGCGCACCTTCCAGCCGTCGACGAAGCTGAAGATCATGCGTTCGGTGGTGGAGACCTGCCGCATCATCCCGGTCATCGTGACCTTCGGGATCGGCGTCGCGGTGCTGGCCGGGCTGCAGGCACTGGCCGGCGCGTTCGGATACGCACTCACCGCCCTGGCCGGCGGGCTGGTGCTGCTGACTGCCGGCGCGGTGGCCGGCGGTATCGCCGTCCTCGCCAAATGGCTTGTCATCGGCCGCATCCGGGCGGTCGAGCATCCGCTGTGGTCCTCGTTCGTGTGGCGTAACGAGGTATCGGACACCTTCGTCGAGACGGTCGCCGCGCCGTGGTTCGCCAGGGCGGCGACCGGTACGCCGGTGATGAACATCTGGCTGCGCGGGCTCGGCGCCAAGATCGGCCGCGGTGTGTGGTGCGAAACCTACTGGCTGCCCGAGGCCGATCTGGTGCGCCTGGGTGCCGGCAGCACCGTCAACCGTGGTTGTGTCGTGCAGACGCACCTGTTCCACGACCGGATCATGCGGATGGACACCGTCGTCCTGGAGGACGGGGCCACCCTGGGACCGCACTGTGTGGCGTTGCCTGCCAGCAAGATCGGCGCCGGGGCCACCGTCGGTCCGGCGTCACTGGTGATGCGCGGTGACGAGGTGCCCCCGTTCTCACGCTGGCAGGGTAACCCGATCGCGGTGTGGGATCCGTCGCGCAAGAAGAAGAACGCGTGAGCCCGAAAAAGGCGGCCAGGAAGGCAGCCGGTGCGGCCACCAGCCCGCCCGTCATCGATCCGTACCTGCCGCGCAACGGTAACTTCGGCTACCGGGTGTCGCGGTACGAGCTGGATCTGGAGTACAAGGTCTCGGCCAACCGGCTGTCGGGTTCGGCCACCATCACCGCCGTGACACTGGCCGAGTTGCGCACGTTCACCCTGGATCTGGCCGACCCGATGGCCGTCGCCAAGGTCACGGTGAACGGGCGCCGCCCCAACCAGTTCCGATGTTCGAACGGCAAGCTGCACATCACCCTGCCCAACCGCCTGCCCGCCGGGGCGGCGATGACCATCGCGATCCGCTACGGCGGAACCCCGCGCCCCATCCGAAGCCTCTGGGGTGAAGTCGGTTTCGAAGAACTCACCAACGGCGCCCTGGTCGCCGGGCAGCCCAACGGCGCGGCATCGTGGTTCCCGTGCGACGACCACCCGGCCGCCAAGGCCAGCTTCCGTATCAGGATCGCCACCGATAACCCGTACTACGCGATCGCCAACGGCGAATTGGTATCCCGGCAGAACAGGGCCAGCCTGAACATCTGGACCTACGAGCTCGCCGAACCCACGTCCACCTACCTGATCACCCTGCAGATCGGGATGTACGAGCGGCTCCGCCTGCAGAAGAGCCCGGTACCGATGTATGCGGTTCTGCCCGACCGCTTGCGCCGCAACTTCGATCACGATTTCGGCCGGCAGGCGCAGATGATGAAGCTGTTCACCAGGCTCTTCGGGCCGTACCCGCTCGCGGACGGCTACACCGTCGTCATCACCGATGACGACCTTGAGATTCCGCTTGAAGCGCAGGGCCTTTCGATCTTCGGCGCCAACCACTGCGACGGCAAGCGCACCGCGGAACGACTGATCGCCCATGAGATGGCCCACCAGTGGTTCGGCAATTCGGTGACGGTGCGCCGCTGGCGCGATATCTGGCTGCACGAGGGATTCGCCTGTTACGCCGAGTGGTTGTGGTCGGAGGAGTCCGGCGGACCCAGCGCCGACGAGCGAGCCCGTTCGTATCACCGCAGACTGCAGCATTCGCCCCAGGATCTGCTGCTGACCGACCCCGGCCCCGCCGACATGTTCGACGACCGGGTGTACAAGCGGGGAGCATGTGCGCTGCATGCGCTACGCGGCGTGATCGGCGACCCGAGTTTCTTTGCCCTGCTGAAGGATTGGACGACCCGGTACCGGCACAGCACCGCCGTCACCGACGATTTCACCGGGTTGGCCGCCAATCACGCCACCGTGTCACTGCGCCCGTTGTGGGATGCCTGGTTGTACTCGACGGCCGTGCCGGACCTGTGAGCCACGCGTGACAGGGGGGCCGGTCGCACGCAACAGCGTCGCCCGGGTGGGGGTGGCCACGGCGGTGTCCGCGCTGTGCGGCTACGCCGTGCTCTACCTGGCGGCCCGCAGTCTGGAGCCGGCCGGCTTCTCGTTGTTCGGGGTGTTCTGGGGTGCGTTCGGGTTGGTGACCGGAGCCGCCTTCGGCCTGTTGCAGGAGGCCACTCGCGAGGTCCGCGCCGCCCGCCACACCGCCGCCGTCACCGGTCCGCGCACGCATCCGATGCAGGTGGCCGCAGGCCTGGGCGTTGCGGCCGCGGTGTTCATCGCGGTCACCGCGCCGCTGTGGTCGGCCCATGTGTTCGCCCAGTCCCGGCTGCTGTCCGTGCTGCTGTTGAGCATCGGGCTGGCGGGTTTCTGTATGCACGCCACCCTGCTGGGCATGCTCGCCGGCGTGGACCGATGGACCCAGTACGGCGCGCTGATGGTCACCGACGCCGGCCTGCGCGTGGTGATCGCGGCGGCCAGCTTCCTGGCCGGGTGGGGGCTGGCCGGTTATCTGTGGGCGACGGTCGCCGGTTCGGTGGCGTGGTTGCTGCTGCTCCTCGCATCCCCGGCAAGCCGGGCGGCCGCGGTGCTCGCCACCCCTGGCAGTGTGCGCACCTTCCTGGCCGGCGCGTCGCACTCCATCGCCGCCGCGGGCGCCAGCGCCATCCTCATCATGGGTTTTCCGGTGTTGCTCAAGGCCACCACCGCGCATCTGGGCGCCACCGGCGGCGTCGTCATCCTGGCCGTCACCCTGACCAGGGCCCCGCTGCTGGTGCCGCTCACCGCACTGCAGGGCAATCTGATCGCCTACTTCGTCGACAAGCCGCACGAACGCCTGCGTGCGCTGGTCACCCCGGCCCTGGTGGTGGGCGCGATCGGGCTGGTCGGCATCGTTGCGGCCGGCCTCGCCGGCCCGTGGCTGTTGCGGGCCGCGTTCGGCCCGGACTACGTGGCCGGCGGCGGGCTGCTGGCCTGGCTCACGGCCGGCGCGGTGGCCATCGCGTTGCTGACGCTGACCGGAGCCGCCACCGTGGCCGCCGCCCTGCACCGCGCCTACGCGACGGGGTGGGTGAGTGCGACGGTCGCCGCGACCCTTCTTCTGCTGCTGCCCCTCGAACTGGAGACGCGCACGATCGTCGCGCTGCTGTGCGGACCGGTGGCGGGAATCGCCGTGCACCTGGCCGCGCTGGCCCGCGGCTCCCGCCGCGGATCGGAGCGGCTGCGGCCACCGCACTGAAGCCGGTGTATTTTGGTGCCCATCGATACCTCGTACCAGGACGTTTGGATCGTCGTCCCCGCCTTCAACGAAGCGAGCGTCATCGCCGACGTCGTCGCCGATCTGCGCACCGTCTTTCCTCATGTGGTGTGCGTGGACGACGGCAGCCGCGACGGCACCGCCGATGCCGCGTACGCCGCGGGCGCGCATGTGGTGCGCCACCCGGTGAATCTCGGGCAGGGTGCGGCGATCCAGACCGGCGTGGAGTACGCGCGCGCACGTCCCGGCGCGGCGGTGTTCGTCACCTTCGACGCCGACGGCCAGCACCGGGTCAAGGACGTCATCCGGATGATCGACCGGCTTGCCAGCGATGACGTCAATGTGGTGATCGGGACCCGGTTCGGCGGTGCGGTGACCCACACCCCTCCACTCAAGCGGGTCATCCTGCGGGCCGCGGCGATCATCAGCCCGCACAGCCGCAGTTTGGGCCTGACCGACGCCCACAACGGGCTGCGCGTGTTCGACAAGGTCGTGGCCGACGAGCTCAATATCACCATGAGTGGGATGGCGCACGCCGGCGAGTTCATCGCGCTGGCAGTCGAAAACCATTGGCGGGTGGCCGAAGAGCCGGTCGAGATCCTCTATACCGACTACTCGAAGTCCAAGGGCCAGCCCTTGGTCAACGGGGTCAACATCCTGTTCGACGGCCTGCTGCGCGGGAGGATGTCCCGATGAACTGGATCCAGGTGCTGTTGATCGCCTCGATCATCACGCTGATGGTCTACCTGCTGCGGTCGCGGCGCAGCGCGCACGCCAAGGCCTGGGTGAAGCTGGGCTACCTGCTGTTCGTCATCGCGGCGATCTACGCGATCGTGCGCCCCGACGACACCACCGTGGTGGCCAACTGGCTCGGGGTGAAGCGCGGGGCGGATCTGCTGGAGTACGCACTGATCATCGCGTTCCTGTTCACCACGATCAGTACCTACATGCGGTTCAAGGATCTTGAGTTGCGCTTCGCGCGGCTGGCGCGTGCGGTGGCGCTCGACGGGGCACGCGCACCGTCCGACGATCCGGCTCAGTAGCCGCCCAGCAGTTTCGCCAGCAGTTCGATCTTGCGGGCCTCGAACTCCGGATCCGACAGCACCGGCCGCAGCATGGCCGCGCCGTCGAACGTGTTGGTCAGCAATCCGGTCACCACCGCGCGGGTTCCGTCCGGGAACTGTTCGGCGGTGGGCGCGGCGCTGGCCGCCTCGAAGATCTTCGCGCTGTATTCGGTGAAGACATCCTGCAGGGTGGCGCGCAGCTTCTCGTCGGTGCGGGCGGCGATCATCAATTCGTAGAGCACCGCATTGGTGTCGTTGCCGGTGATATCGCGCAGGACCGTCAGCACCGCCGGAAGCGCGGGCTCGCCGGTCGGTATCTGGACCACCTGCTTGCTGAACAGTTCCAGCTGACGGCGCAGCGCCTCGTAGGCGGTGGCGGCCATGAAATCCCCGATGGTCGGGTAGTGCCGGAACAACGCGCCCACCGACAGGCCCGCGCGCTTGCAGATGACCGCCGCAGAGGCGCGGGCATAACCGATTTCGATGATCGTCTCGATGCTCGCGTCGAGCAACCGGGCGATCGTCTCCTCGCGCCGCTGCTGCTGGGTCCGCGCCATCTCAGACCGTGGCCGCGCCAGGCGAGCGCAGCGACGGGGAATTCAACCGAGGCGAGCGCAGCGACGCGGAATCCGACCCGGCCCGCAGATACCGGCCGGAGCGGACGGTGGCGCCGTAGCCGTCGCGGAACTCACCGTTGCGGAAGACCACCTGCCCGTTGACTCCGGTCGCGACCACCGTCGCGTCGTTGCGGTTCACCATCCGGCTCAGGTCGCCGTAGAACGGAACCGTCGCCTCGTGGTATTCGTTCACCGAATCGTCCAGGGCGGCAGGGTCGATCACCACGAAGTCGGCGCGATCCCCGCGGCGCAGGGTGCCCGCATCCAGGCCGAACCAGTCGGCCACCTCGGCGGTGAGCCGGTGCACGGCGTGCTCGGTGGTCAAGAACGGCCGACCGGCGCGGTCGGCATCGCGGACCCGCTTGAGCATGCGCAGGGCGTAGTTGTAGAACGCCATATTGCGAAGGTGCGCACCGGCATCCGAGAAGCCCATGTGCACCGACGGCTCCTTGGCCAGCTTGTCCAACTGCTTGGGCCGGTGGTTGGCCACGATGGTGGTCCACCTGACACGCCGTTCCCCGTTCTCCACGAGTACGTCCAAGAAGGCGTCCAGCGGATGGATACCGCGTTCGTCGGCGATCTGCCCGAAGCTCTTGCCGATCAGCGTGGCGTCCGGGCATTCGACGATGGTGGCATCGTGGAAATCGCGGTGCCACAGCGCCGGTCCGAGCTTGCGCCGATCGAAGGAGCGATGGAAGCGGCGGCGGTACTCGGGATCGGCGAGCAGTGTGTTGCGTTCCAGCTGATCACGCAGATGCAGGGCGGCAGTGCCGGCCCCGAACTCCTCGAACACCGGCAGATCGATGCCGTCCGAATACAATTCGAACGGTACCGGCAGGTGCTGGAACCGCACCTGCGAGTTCAGGATGCGGTTCAGCAGCCGAACGCCGGGCCCCAGGATGTGCACGGCCCCGGGTGAGGATTTGGCGTCGGCGGAGACCAGCAGGCTCATCCGAACCCCGCGGCGCCGGCCGAACCATCCGCTGCTCTCCAGGAAGAAGTTCAGCGCCTCTTGGATTTTGGCGACATTGGGCGCGCTCTGCAGGATGCGGCCGCGCTTGCGCAGCACCTTGATCAGACGACGGCGTTCCCGCCAGGTGGCGAAGGTGGACGGCAACGCCCGGGAACGGAACCGGTCGCCGTCGAGTTTGTCGATCGCCGCGTCCATCCCGGACATGCCCAGCATCCCGGCGTCCAGCGCCCGCTCCAGACGCTGTGCCATGGTCTCCAGTTCGGCGTCGGTGGGCACCACATCGCGCGTGGTGGCGCGATCCAGTCCCAGCACCGAGGCGCGCAGATCCGAATGTCCGAGTAACGACGCCACATTCGGGCCGAGCGGCAGGGCGTCGATGGCATCGACGTAACCGGCCGGGTCGGTCCAGGTCTTGTGGTCGGTCAAGGCACCGAGCACATACTGGCGCGGCACGGCCTCCACGCGACTGAACAGATCGGCGGCGTCCTCGGTGTCGGCGTACACCGTGGACAGTGAGCACATACCCAGCAGCACGGTGGTGACACCGTGGCGTACCGACTCGCGCAGGCCAGGATCGAGCAGCACCTCGGCGTCGTAGTGGGTGTGCACGTCGATGAAGCCGGGGATCACCCATTTCCCCGCCGCGTCGATGACGTCGGGGCAGCCGGTCTCATCGAGTGCCCCCGCCGAGATGTCGGCGACGACGCCGTCGCGGATTCCCAGGGTGCGGGTCAGCGGCGGCCGGCCGGTGCCGTCGAACCACAGTCCGTCGCGGATGATCACGTCATAGGGCATCCCGCCACCCTAGGTTAGATAGCGAGCGCTCACAATCTTCTTGCCGTTTCAGGCGCGGAAGAACTCGACCGTCCGCTCGATGCCCTCGTCGATGTCCACCTGCGGACGCCAGCCCAGCACCTCGGCACCGCGGCTGATGTCGAGCTGGGATTTACGCAGGTCGCCCAGGCGCGGCGGGTAGAACTCCGGGTCGTCGGCGGTGCCCACGGCCTTGGCGATCACAGAGTGCAGATCGCGGACCGTGGTGCTGATCCCGGTGCCGACGTTGAAGCGCTGGCCGCTGCCGGCCTCGCCGGAGGCCTTCACGAAGGCGTCCACCACGTCGTCGACGTAGACGTAGTCCCGGCTGTCGGTGCCGTCGCCGAAGATCTTGGTGGCCTGGCCGGCCAGCAGCGCCTTGGCGAAAATCGCCACCACACCCGCCTCGCCGTGCGGATCCTGGCGCGGGCCGTAGACGTTTCCGGGCGCGATATGCGAGCAGTCCAGGCCGTACAGGTGACGGAAGGTGTTGAGGTAGACCTCGCCGGCCACCTTGCTGGCCGCGTACGGCGACGCCGGGTCGGTCGGCACGTCTTCGCCGGTGGGGTACACCGGCGGGGTGCCGTAGATGGATCCGCCCGACGAGGTGTGCACGATCTTGCGGACACCGTGCGCGCGGGCGGCCTCGGCGAGCCGGATGGTGCCCACGACATTCACCGTGGCATCGAACTGCGGGTTGTCCACGGAGTGCCGCACCGAGATCTGGGCGGCCAGGTGAAAGATCACCTCCGGTTCGGCCTCGGCAACGATCGCGCCGAGGTCGGCGTCGGTGATATCCGCCTCGATGAAGGTGAAGTCGGGATGGGCTTCCGCCGAGGTCAGGTTGACCCACCGACCGGTGCTCAGATCGTCGATACCCACCACGGTGTGCCCGTCGGCGAGCAAACGATCGACCAGGGTAGATCCGATGAATCCGGCAGCTCCGGTGACCAGTGTGCGCACGGGCTCACTTTAGCGACGAAAGATGTGCGTCCGTACAGTCGGCAGCGATGAAATGGCCGACCCGCGTTGCTGTCGCACTGATCGTGGCGCAGCTGGCGATCCGTGGCGTGGTGGCCTTCGGCGGTTACTTCTACTGGGATGACCTGATCCTCATCGGCCGCGCCGGCACCCAGGGCCTGCTGTCACCGGGGTATCTCTTCGATGATCACGACGGGCACGTCATGCCGGGCGCGTTCCTGGTGGCCGGGGCCATCACCCGGCTGGCACCGTTCAACTGGGCCTTGCCCGCACTGAGCCTGCTGATGCTGCAGCTGCTGGCTTCGGCGGCACTGCTGCGGACGCTGACGATCATCCTCGGCCGGCGTCCGGTGTTGTTGATTCCCTTGACTTTCGCCTTGTTCACCCCGTTGACGGTGCCGGCCTTCGCGTGGTGGGCGGCCGGGCTGAACTCGCTGCCGCTGCAGGCCGGGCTGGCGTGGGTGTGCGGCGAGGCGATTCTGTTGGTACGCACCGGCAATCGACGCCATCTGATCTCGGCGGTATTGGTGTACTTCGGCACGCTGTTGTTCTTCGAGAAAGCCGCCGTCATCCCGTTCGTCGCCTTCGCGGTCGCCGCCCTGCTGGCCCACGTCTGCGGCGATTCGGTGCGGGTGGTGTGGCAGCGGGGACGGGCGCTGTGGCTGTCGCTGCTGCTCGTCACCGCGGCCTGGATCGGGGTGTATCTGGCGGTGGTCGACCAGAAGCGTTGGACGCTGGATCCCGTCATGACGTGGGACCTGTTGCGGCGCTCGGTGACCCACGCGATCGTGCCGGGACTGGCCGGAGGACCGTGGGAGTGGCAACGCTGGGCACCGGCCTCGCCGTGGGCCACGCCGGGTACGACCGTGATGGTGCTGGGTTGGCTGGTGCTGGCGGCGGTGCTGGCGGTGTCGTGGGCCCGCAAGCAGCGGATCGGTGCGGTGTGGGCCGCGGCGCTCGGCTACGCGGTGGCCTGCCAGGTTCCGATCTATCTGATGCGGTCCTCCCGGTTCACCGCACTGGAATTGGCGCAGACGTTGCGGTATCTGCCCGATCTCGTGGTGGTGCTGGCCCTGCTGGCCGCCGTGGCGTTCTGCGCGCCCAACCGCCCGTCACCTCGGTTGGACGCCTCCGCGACCCGCACGGTGGTGGTTGGAGCCGTCGCGGTCGCCTTCGTGGCGAGCAGTCTGTATTCGACGGTGACGTTCCTGCGGGTCTGGCGGGACAGTCCGGTGCCGGTCTATGTGGCCAATGCCCGGGCCGGGTTGGCCGCGGTGGGCACCCCGCTGCTGGACCAGGAGGTGGATCCGCTGATCCTGCAGCGGGTGGCGTGGCCGGAGAACCTGGCCAGCCATATGTTCGCACTGGTCCGTCCGCGCCCCGAATTCGCCACCGCCACAACTGAACTCCGGATGTTCGACAGCGTGGGCCGGCTACTGGACGCCAAGGTCACCTGGGTGCGCACGATCACGCCCGGCCCGGCACCGCACTGCGGTTACCTCGTCCAACCCGACGACGAGGTCACCATGCCGCTGGATGGACCACTGCTACCCGCCGATTGGACCGCCGAGATCAACTACCTGGCCAACAACGACGGCTCCCTGACGATGACGCTGCCGGAAGGGAACACCGCGAAGGTGCCGGTGCGGCCGGGACTGAACCGGGTGTTCGTCCGGCTGTCCGGCGCCGGTGCGGCCATCAAGGTGCGGGCCAACACCGCGGCGCTGTCGGTGTGCATCGCATCGGGGCCCGTCGGGTTCGTGGCACCGAAGTAGTTTCTGCGCGGCCCCGGCGTGTGCCGAGAGGACTTGTCGGTGCCATTCCCTACGCTGCTGCACATGAGTTGGCCAGATTCTCGACCCTCGGTCGTCGCACCGTGCCCGCACTGCGATACCGAGACGGTCTGGTTGCAGTTGGCCTACGGCAGCTGGCAGCTCTTCGATGCCCGGATGCACCCCACCGAGGACAGCGCGGCCGGTAACCGGTTCGCCATCCGGCGGCAGTCCCGCCAGGTGATCGATCTCGACGATGTCCTCGAAAGCCGCTGGCCGGCGACTTGTCTGCAGCTGCACAAGTTCGCCTGCCCGGAGAGCTTCGACCAGACGCGCTTCCATCAGCGCAGGCCGCGTCAGGCCCACGATATCGATCTCGAAGACCTGTGGCAGCGCCTCGCGGTGCGCCGGGACGCGCTACAAGCCGAGGCCGGCTGATCTCATCGCCCGCGCAGTCATGCTTCTCACAGCCGGTTCATAGCCAGACGAACTAGTTCGTTCGGTACTCTGGAGTCATGACTTCCTCCGCCATGACCAACGTCGACACCCTGATCGACCCGCCCGGTCACATCCGGGCCATGCGCCGGGCCGCAGAGACCGCCGCCGACGCCGCCGCACCCCTGGTCGATTTGTACCGACCGTATGTCGACGGGTTGCAGAACCTCCCCCGCGACGGCCGATTCCTGTTGTGGGCAACCACTCTCAGGCCGGCGTCGAGGGATTCCTGATCCCCTACGTGGTGCGCCGCGAGCTCGGCAACCTGGTCCGGCCACTCACCGACCGCGGATTCGGCAAGATGCCGTTCCCCGTGGCCGACCTGATGGCCGCCTTCGGCGCGACCGTCGGCGCACCCGACTCCGCGCGCGAGTTGATGCGGCACAACCAGCCCATCCTGGTGTTCCCCGGCGGCGGGCGCGAGATCGCGAAATTCAAGGGCGAGCAGAACACCCTGCGCTGGGAGGGCCGTGCCGGCTTCGCCCGATTGTCTGTGGAGAACGACTACCCGATCGTGCCCGCCGCGCTGATCGGCGGGGACGACGTCTACACCAGCCTGACCCGGCGTGACGGTCTGTGGGGACGGTTCAGCCAGGGCCTGGCCGAGAAGCTCGGCGGCAAGCCCGATATGGCCATGCCGCTGCTGCGCGGTATCGGGCCGACCCTGATCCCGCGACCGCAGCGCATGTACCTGCGCTTCGCCCCGCCGATCGACACCACCAAACCCGCCGGTATCGACGAGCAGGACTGGGTCGCGACGATCCGAGAGGAAACCAAGAAGACGCTGGAGCGCACGCTCGACGAGCTGCTCGCGATCCGGGCCGAGGATCCCTACCGGGAACTCAACCCGCTGGCGTGGCACCGAGCCACGCAACCGGCCTGACCTGCAGAAACAAAGAGAGCCGCCCAGGGGAATCGAACCCCTGACCTTCTCATTACAAGGCAACCAATCGGGGTGCGATCGTCCCACTTTCCTGGAGCAACGTAGTTCCCCTGGCTCCACCGCGGCGCCGGGAATGGTCGCCCGCTGACGTGCCGGGCAGGATCCCAGCGTGACCGCGACACAGCAGGTCTACACCGTCACCGAGCGCACTGACGGCCTACCTGGGTTCAGCGCCTATGCGGGTGACGGTCTGCACTGGATCGCGTCGGCCTCGCCGCACACCGGCAACTACGCCGAGCCGGGCAGTTGGTTCGTGATGCTCGGCCTGGACGCCACAGGCACCATCGGCTGCCCTCCGGGGATGGCGTTCACTGTTGGCGACGAGGAGTACGCGCGACAGTGGGTTGACGTGCTGGCACGGATGTACCTTGCCGATCCCGCAGACCCATCGTGACGTGCCATGTTTCGTGATCAAAGGTTGGCCGAATGGTGACGACGAAACAGTCTGTGAATTCGCTGCGGGTGGATAACTTTGCGACTGTGAACGAAATATCGCGCGCGGAAATTCGCAGCCCCGAACTCCCCCGAATCGTCAAAAAATGGCGCACGTGGCAGTTTGCTCAGTCCTTATCCGCGCGGACCGTCGACGAGCGCGTCGCGACCGTGATGCGCATGGCCGCGTGGTGCCGCGTCGAGCCGGACCGCGCCAGCGCAGACGACATCGCGAGCTGGCTGGCCGAGGGTGGCGAGTGGTGCGCCAACACGAGATGGACCTATCACACGCAGCTGGCGGCGTGGTTCCTGTGGCTGCAGAAGCAGGACGAGCGCGTCGATAACCCGATGATCAATATCACCAAGTCGAAGCGGCCGAGGACCGAGCCACGGCCGGTGTCGAACCAAGGAATGCAGCGATTGCTAGCCGTCCGATCGCACCGCCGGACCAAGGCCATGATTCTGCTGATGGCGTTTCAGGGGTTCCGCGCGCACGAGGTCGCGAAGATCAAGGGAGAGCACCTGGACCTCGTGGAGCGCACCATCACCGTGGTCGGCAAGGGTGGCGTCGAGGCCACGTTGCCGCTGCACCACCGGGTCATCGAGATCGCGTACCAGATGCCCCGGCGTGGATTCTGGTTCGCCGGGGTCGACCGCGGTCACCAGCGGCGGGAGTCGATCTGCTCGACCGTGAAGGAGGCGATGATCCGGGCCGGTGTGGCTGGCTCCGGCCACTGCTTGCGGCATTGGTTCGCCACTGCGCTACTGGAGGCCGGCGTCGACGTGCGCACCGTGCAGGTGCTGCTGCGGCATCAGAATCTCAGTAGCACGGAGATCTACACGCTGGTATCTGCTCGGCGCCGAGCAGAGGGTATCGAGTGTCTGGACCCGTTCCGGGTGGCGCTTCCGAAGCCGCTGTCTCCGGAGGCGCAGGCGATCGTGAGCGCCGAGTGGCGGGACGCCGATGCCGATGCGGCCTAGTCGTCATTCTGGTGCGCGCCGGGGCGTTGGCCGCGGCGTTCGATCCATCGGTCAATTGTCTCAGGGAGCCAGCCTTTGACACGGCCGATCATGACGTCAGGTTGGGGCATGCGGCCGGGGATTTTGCTGTAGGACTTCACCGTGTTGACGGTGAGCCCGGTGCGTTCGGCCACTTCCGTGACACCGAGATACCTGATCACCACCACATTTGGCGAGAATATGAACCCCAACGGGGGCCCACGGTGGGGGACGCCTCCGTAGGTGGTGCTGGGTACGTGCGAGTGACAATCCTGAGCATGGACTGCGAGCCACCTGTTAGCGCAGCTATGGTGTGCGGTCATGAGCGCACCGAAACCGGCCCCGGGCTGGTACCCGGACCCATTCACGCCTGGTAAGCAGAAGTACTGGGACGGCGCGAAGTGGCTGGATCTGCCGGCCCCGCCGACCGGCGAGGCAGCCGAGCGCCGGTTCACCATCCACTACGGATTCGCCCTGCTGGCGATCTTCTCGCTGCTCGGGACTCTGCTGTTCGGCATCCCGCTGCTGTCTCGCGCCACAGAACCGCACGGTGGCGTATCGGCCACGATGGGCACCCTGTGGATGTTGTGGGGTGGGATGTGGACGCTGATCTGGACCGCGTTCGCGATTCAGCACACCCTTCGCGGCCGACGCAAGTAACTACCGGAGTCCGTTGACGCGGTCTTTGTGCACCGGCCGGTCCGCGAACCCGTCGAGGATCATCTTCGTGCCGAGGTAGACCGTTCCGGGTAGGTCCGGGTGGATGCTGTCGACGGTGGACAGCAGGCGGGCCTGCTGAGAGTTCGTCGGCACACCGCGGGTGCCGCCGGCCGACGCGAGTGCCGGCCCCATCCCGGTCCACCAGCGGCTCGCAGCGTCAGGACCGAACATGTTGACGAACTTCACCCAGTCGCGCTCCTGCGCGGCCCGCCGCTGCGCCTTCGTGTAGACGTCGCCGCTGTCACCGTCACGCGGCGCACCGACACTGCCCACGCCCGTGTTGTTGTTGAACAGACCATCGTCGAACGGCTCTACCCCGAAGTGGACAACTTGGCAGTACGGATCGACGCTATGCACCCAGTCCCAGTTTTCGGCGATGCGCGCGTACATCTGGGCGTCGGTGATGTTCGTGAGCAGCGACCGGTCGTTCCACGTCCCCAGGACGCCGAGCGCGAGCGGCCGGGTGCCCAGTGGTCCGCCGAAGAACTCTCCGACGTAGTTCTGAAATGCTGGCTTGCCGATGCCCTGGATTGCGGTGTTGGCGTCGGTCATCCAACCGCGCCGCGACGAGAATCCGGCACCTGCCCCCGAGAAGTAGCGGGAGAGCCCTGTGGTGGTGACGTTTCCGACCGGGAAAACGGTATTGACCGCTGTGCCGACGCTGTCGTCCGTGACGTAGCCCGCGCCGTTCGTGAAGAACCCTGTTGAGCCTTGGCCGAACCCGACGATCGGAATCGTGGAGAGCATCCACATCTGGCGGTAGATCGTGCCGAGGTAGAACTGGTTGACGTTGTCAGTGCACAGTGCCTGCGACGTCTCGCCGTAGGAGTCCGTTTCCATGCCGATCGGGGCCTGATAGGGCGATGGACGGATGATTGACGTTGTGTCCGTGCGGATCCCAGTAAAACCACACGTGCCGAATCGGAGCTTGATCTTCGTCTCGGACTGCCAGTTGTTGAACACCACGTTGTGAAATGTGTGGTACCCGCTCGTGCTCGTGACGAGCATCGGCGTCGTCTGGCAGGCGTAGTAATCGCCGTCAACCTCGATGAACATTTCGATGTTGCCGGCGTAGTTCGGCGCGGTGTTGTTGCCGCCGAGATTCATGTGCACGTCGGAGAACGCGATACCGGTGAACAGGAATTCAAGCTCGGTGATGTGCGGGAAGATCTCGTCACTCAGCCCGGCACCAGGCGCGCTGAACCGTCTGGGAGTCGCGCAATTGCACACGCCGCCGTACGTCTGCGGGCCAGACAGCGTGGGCCTGATATGCCTAATCCATTTCTGCCCAAGGGTATTGAATGGGTAGGGATTGGCCGCGTCGTAGCTTCCGCCTGCGCCGCCGCTAACCGATCCGTCCAGCCGTCGAAGGTTGGTCTGCGATCCGTCAGTGTTGGTCGCCCAGTCCCCCCACCGGTATTCCTTGGCCGTGCGGCCCCCGGAGGTGAAGTTGAGCGCGGTTGCGCTGATCTCATTGGTGGCCAGGATCCCAGACGGGATGATCCCGGCCACCGGCTTCATCAAGTCACCGAGCAGGACATAATCGGAGAACTTGCTCACCGAATCCGCCTCGCGCGCAGCGTGTCGACGATCTGCTTGCCCGCCTCGACGGCCAGCAGTGCGGCCAGCCACGCGTTACCGTCGCGGTTCGGATTCTGCCCGTCAGCACCGATGAGCGGCGCCTGCTGCGCCAGGTTGAATGCCGGCGCGGTCGGCCCAAACAGATTCAGATAGGCGGCGTTCTCGACGTCAGCAATCGCGGCGGCCTGCTCGCGCCGGTTGAAATCGTTACTGCTGTCAGCGGTGGGCGGGCCCGTGACGGTGCCCGGGCCACCGGCCCCGGTGAACGGCGGCGGTGACACGTGCAGGATGAAGCATCGGGTGTCCTTGCTGCGGAACCACGCGTAGCACTCGTCAGCGCGGGTGGCCATCGGGCCATTGCTGGCGCCGGTCGCACCGGATCGACCGCCGTCGTCGAGGGTGCCGAGCAGGATGTAGAACAGTGGCTTGTCCTGAAAGTCCGACTCCAGGATCGCCTTTCGGCTGGCTGAGAAGAACCGGCTGCCGCCGTCTGCTGCGGGCGTATCGTCCGAGACCGTGGCGCTACCGTTGTAGAAGAATCCCGAGGGCATCCCGCGGGCCGCGGTGACGATGCCGGTGCGCTCGAAGAACAGCTCAGCGACCCCGGCGGTGAGGTAGGACGTGCCGGAGGCCTGCTTGAGCCCGGCTGCGTCGGCCCACTTGCCGCCGTCGAGGATCGCGAATGGGCGGTCCGGGGCTTTCGCGACGATCGAGCTCTGTTCGGTCTTGATGCCGACCAGCGCGGCGCCGCCGATGTGCACCCGGACCCGGCCCGTGTAGCCCGCTGGGAATGTCAGCGGCAGGTGGATGACGCCGGGCGTCGTGCCGACCACCGGGGCGGCAGTGGCCTTGTACAGCTTGCCGAAGTACTCCACGAAGACCTGGCAGTCGTAGGAGGCGCTGCCGACCATCACCACGTCGAGGTTCCCGCCGGCATGCAGAAACTCGAACGCGATGACGTGATTGATCGGCGAACCACCCGAAATGCGGGGCGTCGCAACGTTCTTGCACCCGTTACTCGGTGTGCCATCGACCGCCTGCCAGTGCTGGCCCTGGGTGCTGAACAGTCCCGAGTTCCACAGGATCGTCGCCAGGTTCGTGTAGGTCTGGGCCGCCGCGGAGAACGCGCCGACCGTGACCACTCCGGAGGGGATCAGGCCGCGTACCGGGTCGTATCGGTGACTGGCGCGGGTGCGCTCCCATAGCGCGGTCGGAAGTTCCCAGCCGTCTTCTTTCGCAACGATGGGCATCAGAGCATCACCGCCTGGAATAGATCACTGCCGGGGGACTGATAGTTGGTTCCGGCCGTACGAATGGATCGCAGGACGTCGATCGGGTACCGCCCCGGGATGCCAACGATGGCCGCATCAGTGTCGGTCCACGTCAGGTTGGTCGCAGTGCCGTTCTTGTAGACGGTGTAGACGATGTCTGAACCGCTTACGGCATATCGGATGTCGATGACATCGGTACCGGTGGCTGATGTAGCTGTGCTGCCGGTAGACCGCTGGGTGATGGTGCCGCCGATCGCGGTGAACAGTCGGCCGGACCCCGACTGAAAGCACGTCGCGAACACGGCGATCGATCCGTCGCCATTGCTGTAGCCCGGCCCGTAACCGCGGTCGGTTGACGACGTGCCGCCACCGTGCCCCGCGGATACCTTGTACGGGCCGTCATCCATCGCGGGCCCCCGAGCCGCGCTGTAGAACGTGCTGCTCGCCCCTGTGAACGCAGGCTGGAGACGCCTGTTCGCGTCGACAGCAACCGCGCCAGCACCGGCGTTG